>NZ_QTXU01000003.1:0-98848 GCF_003461785.1 Ruminococcus sp. AM43-6 | reverse complement strand
CGCAATTTCTGCTTTGCAGAAATCCGACGTCCCGCCCCCTCAACGTTTCGCATTATTGTTTATCCCACAAACCTTAATAACCCCACAACGCATGGTAGGGGCGAACAGCGTTCGCCCGTCGAAGAAACAAGTCCACGATTACAACCATTGTAGGACAGAACAAAAAACTATCCTATCACGCTTGTAGGGGCTGGCGCCCTCGACAGCCCGCTCGGAGGTGTAATGCTGTGATTGTTGTATCTTTGATGCCAAATTATTTTCGAGGTACATTATTGTGATATTCCCCGATAATTCAATTGGCAAGAAATAGCGGGCTGTCGCATTTTTGTGAGCTTGCGAACAGAAATTTCGCCAAGCCCCTACAATTTTTATTGATAGTTTATTCCTCCGCAAAATCGCTCCGCTCTTTGCGTATCTACATTGCGCTTAGGGCTAGAAAGGCGGTGCAGATTTAATTCTCCGATATCACTTTCATCTAATATCTGACTTCTATCTGCTTTTGATACTACAATCTGCACCTTGTCGGCTTACGCCGAATGAGGCTCTGCCTCAAACTCCGCTAGGGGCTTTGCCCCCAGACCCCCACAATGGGTTTCACCCCTTGACCCTGACCAGGGACGTGTCCCTGGACCTTTTGCTCGCTTCGCTCGGTGCTTTATTTTACTTTATGCTTGCAATTTACTTTGGTCTGCTTTGCCCATTCCTCACTCCTCACTCCTCACTCCTCACTCCTCACTCCTCACTTAAACTCCGCTCCTATTAAAAACTTCCCCTTGATTATTCCCCCAAAAAGTGCTATACTATTGATAAGTAAAATTGCATGAAATCCTAACCCCAAGGAGGTAAATTTCTATGAATTGTACTCATTTCAAAAGCTACTACCCGTCCTCTGACGGACTTCATAAGATCGCATATTACGTTCGTTTCCCTATCGGCACAGTAAGAGGTGTCGTTCAGATATCCCACGGTATGTGCGAATATTTCAGACGTTATGACGACCTCGCAGAGTTTCTCACAGGCTTAGGCTTCGCAGTATGCGGAAACGACCACCTTGGTCATGGCGACAGTGTGAACGACAGCTCCGAGCTTGGCTACTTCTCCCCTGAACATGGCTGGGAAAATGCTGTCGAGGATATGTATACTCTCACAAAAATGATGAAACACAACTACCCTAACAAGCCGTATTTTCTTCTCGGTCACAGCATGGGAAGCTTCCTTGCAAGAGCTTTTGTCACCAAGCATGGCAGAAACCTCACAGCGGCTATCTTCTGTGGAACAAGCGGCGGCATGGAGGGTATCCCTGCTTTGCTCACCCTTGTTGACAGCCTCAAAATACTCCATGGTGATAAATATAGGAGCAACGCCGTAAATAAGCTTGCTTTCGGTGCTTATACAAGAAAAATTACCGATAAAATAAGCGAATATGATTGGATATCCCGTGACCCTGAAATAGTTTCCAACTACGAAAAAGACCCTAAATGCAACTTTATTTTCACCCTAAATGGCTTTGAAAATCTTGCAAAGCTTTTGTGGTATGTTTCAAACGAAAAGTGGTTCTCCACCTATCCGAAAACTTTGCCTACCTATCTTATAGCAGGCAGTGCCGACCCTGTAGGAAACTATGGAAAAGGCGTACTAAACGTGTTCAACAGGCTGTCCCTCAACGGCTGTGACGTTGAGATGAAGATATACGAAAATGCACGTCACGAGCTTGTGAACGAAACCAACCGCCGTGAAGTGTATAATGATATTGCAGATTTTCTGCTCGATATCATAAGCTCTGAAATGTGTTCAGATTAAGCCGTAAGGGAGAGAAGTCAACGTGTTTGCTGTAATAAACAGTGTAGGTCTGCTGGGGCTTAACGCCTTTGCGGTCAAGGTGGAGATAGAAGCTTCAAAGGGTCTGCCCTCTTTCGATATTGTGGGGCTTGCAGACGCATCTGTAAAAGAAAGCCGTGAACGTGTGCGTTCTGCACTGCGTTCAAGCGAGATAACATTGCCTCTGAGAAAAATAATCATAAATCTTGCACCTGCCGATGTGAGAAAAACAGGCTCAGTCTATGACTTAGCCGTGGCAGTTGCACTCTTGCGAATGGCTGACCTTGTTGATGACAGTATGCTTTCCACCTCCGCTTTTATCGGCGAGCTTTCTCTCAGCGGAGAAGTAAGACCTGTTCAGGGCGTTTTGCCTATGACCATAATGGCGCAGAAAATGGGACTTTCTGAGATATATGTTCCTGCCGACAATGTTCGTGAAGCTTCCGTTGTGGAGGGTATAAAAGCCTATGGCGTAAGGTCTTTGCGGGAGCTTGTTTTTCACTTTGAGAAAAAGGCGGCAATAGTTCCTGCGGCACATTATAAGCCAACCGCTGAAAGCTATTTCGGAAGTCTTGATTTTGCCGACGTAAAAGGTCAATCAGCGGCAAAAAAAGCATTGGAGGTCGCAGCGGCAGGCGGTCACAACGTTCTTATGATAGGTTCGCCCGGCTCAGGAAAATCAATGCTTGCAAAACGTATGCCGTCGATACTTCCTGCCATGACCTTTGAGGAGTCTATAGAAACCACAAATATCCATTCTGTGGCAGGACTTTTGGACAGCAACAGCCCTCTTATCACCACCAGACCTTTCCGCTCACCGCATCATACAGTTTCACCGGCAGGACTTTCAGGCGGAGGCTCTGTGCCAAAGCCCGGTGAGATTTCCCTTGCACATAACGGCTTGCTTTTTCTTGACGAGCTTGCAGAGTTTTCACGCCCTGCTCTTGAGATCTTACGTCAGCCTTTGGAGGACAGGCAGGTGACCATATCCAGAGTGTCAGGGTCTATAACATACCCATGTTCGTTCATGCTTATCGCTGCAATGAATCCTTGTCCATGCGGATATTTTGGTCACCCTACAAGAAAGTGCATATGCTCGCCGAAACAAGTTTCAAGCTATCTTTCCAAAGTCAGCGGACCACTTCTCGACCGTTTTGACATTCATTTGGAAGTCGCACCTGTTGAGTTTGCAGATCTTTCTTCCACTGCCAAAGAAGAATCCTCCGCCTCAATAAGAGAGCGTGTTCAAAAAGCCCGTGACATACAAAACGAGCGTTTCAAAGGCACTAGCATAACCTGCAACGCACGAATAACCTCTGATATTCTTCAAGAGGTCTGCCCTGTGACAGATGAGGCTTCAAAGCTTTTGGAGAACGTTTTTGACAGGCTGGGACTTTCAGCAAGAGCCTATGACCGCATACTTAAAGTCGCACGAACTGTTGCGGATATGGACGGTGCAAAGGTCATAGACAAAAAGCATATCGCAATGGCTGTTCAGTATCGAAGCCTTGACAGAAAATATTGGAATGGGTGATATGTGCGTCACATAAAAGCTGACAGGAAACGGGCGAACACTGTTCGCCCCTACTATGGTGTATTCAAATACATATGATAATTGCAGACGGTTTTTATTCCGTCTGTTTTTTTGTGCAAAAAAGTACGGGAACGCCCGAAACATTCCCGTACTGTCCTTATCACAATTCTATAATTATCCCTTAAAAATTCTATTTCCCAAAAATCAATCTGCCACTGCGTTCTTTGCGATAACGTCTGCAACAAGATTTGCAGGGAGCGGCTCGTAACGTGCCTTTTCAAAGGTGAACACGCCCTGACCCTGCGTCATTTGTCTGAGGAGCAGTGTGAAGTCTGCCATTTCAGCCATTGGAACTTCGGCAACTATCTCGGTCATGCCCTTCTTTTCGGCAGGATTCATGCCAAGAACTCTGCCTCTTCTCTTATTAAGCTCGCCCATCATGTCGCCAGTGTTATCGTCAGGTACGAAAACGCTCAAAGAGCCGATCGGTTCGAGGAGAACAGGCTCTGCCTGACGCATACCCTCTTTGTATGCGATAGAAGCTGCCATTTTGAATGCCATTTCTGAGCTGTCAACAGGGTGATATGAGCCGTCCACAAGGATAGCTTTCAGACCAACTACAGGGAATCCTGCGAGAACGCCTTTCTTTACGCTTTCCTGCAAGCCCTTTTCTACGGCTGGGAAGAAGTTCTTCGGAACTGCTCCGCCAAACACCTTTTCTTCAAATATAAGATCGTCAGATACGCATGGCTCAAATTCTATCCAAACGTCACCATACTGACCGTGACCGCCTGACTGCTTCTTATGTCTGCCCTGCACCTTGACTTTCTTTCTGATAGTTTCACGATATGAGATCTTAGGCACAGAAGTTTCTACTTCAACGCCGAATGTCCCTGCAAGTCTGCCCACAACTGAATCAAGGTGAAGTCCGCCCAAAGTGCTGAGTATCATTTCGTTTGTTGACGGGTCGAGCTTGTAATCTATAGTAAGGTCTTCTTCCATAAGTCTTGTCATTGCGGCGGATATCTTGCTTTCATCGCCCTGCTTTTTAGCTCTTACTGCCATTTTGTAGCATGGCTTAGGGAATGTCATAGGTGCAAACTTAACAACTCTTGCGGAGTCACAGATAGTATCGTTGGTGTTCACGTTCATCTTCATTGCAACAACGATATCTCCACAGCCTGCTTCGGCAACGTCTATCTGCTTTTTGCCCTGAAGCGTAACAAGCTTTCCGACCTTTTCGGTGCTTCCTGTGGTAGCGTTCACAACCTCCTTGTTAGGTGTAAGCTTTCCTGAAAACACCTTTATGTATGACATCTTGCCAACAAATGGGTCAGCAACTGTCTTGAATACAAATGCGCTCATAGGGTCGCTTTCAACGCAAGCGACCTCAACAGCTTCGCCGTCTACTGTTTCGCCTATCATAGCGTCCTTTTCTGACGGAGGAGGGAGCAGTAGGTCTATCTCCTTAAGGAGCATATCAACACCTGAGAGGTCTGTGGAAGAAACGCAAGTAACAGGAGTTATAATGCCTGAGTTCATGCCGCTATGTATTCCGTCGGTAAGCTCTTTCTGTGTGAATGCTTCGCCTGAGAAGAACTTTTCAAAAAGCGCCTCGTCAGTTTCTGCAACGGCTTCGGACACGGCTTCGATAAGTCCGTCGATACGATAACCCATTTTCTCTGATACCTCAGCTGTAGGCATATCAGTTTCAACCGCCTTGCCGTCTTCATACTTATATGCTTTCATCTCAATGAGATTTACATAAGAAACTATCTTTCTGTCTGCGATAACAGGCACAACAACAGGGCAAACTGTAGGTCCAAACTCTGCTTTGAGCTGAGTAAGAACGTTATTGAAGTTTGCGTTATCGTCATCAAGCTTTGTTACAACGAACATTGTAGGCTTGCCCATTTTCTTTGCAAGGTCATAAGCCTTGTGAGTACCTACACGAACGCCTGATTTACCTGATACAGTGATGAGTACGCAACCGCTTGCGGCAATGCCCTCAACAGCTTCGCCCTCGTAATCGAACATACCGGGAGTATCAAGAAGATTTACCTTGAACTCGCCAGTTTCCAAAGAAGAAAGAGATGTGTAAACAGAACATTTTCTCTTTATCTCATCAGGGGTATAATCAGAAACAGTGTTTCCGTCAGTTATCTTGCCGAGCCTGTCAGTAGCTCCGCTTTTATATAGCAGTGCCTCAGTCAGAGAGGTCTTTCCAGAACCTGCCTGACCTGCAATAGCAATATTTTTTATTTTTGTGCTGTCGTATTTTTTCAAGTTGATCGCTCCAATCTATGCCGTTGGACGGCTTAATGTGATATGCAGTATAATTATATGTATCATTTACACAAAATATATCAACCGCATAAGATAATTATATACTATTTCCACATAAATAGCAAGGGCGGAAAGAAAAATTTCTTTCGTGAATGTGAACAAAGTTTAGACTTGTTATAAAGCAGATTGCACAAGGGCGGAGGTTAAGTGAGGAGTGAGGAGTGAGGAATTAGGAATGAGGAAAGCTGCCCCCAAGCACCGAGCGAAGCGAGAGATAACGCGCACGGTCAAGCCCGGCGCTGGAGGGCTTGCAGGGTCAAGGGACAGAGTCCCTTGTGGAGTTTGAGGCAAAGCCTCAATCGGCGACAGCCGACCAAGCGGTGCAGAACAAAGTAAAAAAGCATACAGAAGTTAGATATCTGATAAAAGTGATATCGGAGAATTAAATCTGCACCGCTTTTCTATCCCATAGAGCAACGTATATCCGCAAAGAGCGAAGCGATTTTGCGGCGGCAGGACTTGCCCGAATATCTGTAGGGTGCGGTTATCAGAGATGTGTGAATGCAAAAAAGCCCTCCGAGCAGATCGGAGAGCTTTTGGTTATTTTACCCTTATGATAGGCTGAAGCTGTATACCATCAAGAGCCGATTGAATAGTTTCGGGTATGAGTTCAAACTCAGCCACTATGGAGTTTGGCTTCTTTTCGCAGTTGTCCTGCGCATATGGTACGAAATAGTAGTTTCTCAGATTTTGCAGATAACCTATGTTTTTAGCACACCCTGCCAGTGCGTCATTTGTCGATATGGCGATGACCACGGGACGAGCATTTCTCAGGTGACTTTTTACCGCCATGGTGGCTGGAGTGTCCGTCAAGCCAAGAGCAAGCTTCGCTGCCGTGTTTGAGGTGCAGGGTGCTGCTATCATGATATCACACATCTTTTTCGGTCCGATCGGCTCGGCTTCTTCTATGGTGCGTATGACCTTGCGGCCTGCTATGGTTTCAAGGCGTTTGATGTTTTCTTCCGCTGTGCCAAAACGTGTAGATATAGATGCGGCGTTGAAAGACATAATCGGCACAAGCTTTGCGCCCTGCTGCACGAGCCGTTCTGCGGCGGCAAATGCCTTTTCAAAGGTGCAGAAGGAGCCGGTCATGCAAAAGCCTATTCGTATGCCGTCAAGTGACATTCTTTGTTCCCCTTTCATTCAAAATGTCCGTGACTGTTCGGGCGATTATCTCTCCTGCAGTCATAGGTGCGGCTTTGGCTGGAAGTCCCAATGCCCATACCACACGCCTGTTCAGCTTTGCGGCAGTTTCATGATCTACTCCGCCAGGTCGGGAGGCAAGGTCTATGATAAGAGAGTTTTTATCCATTACGCCCAAAAGCTTTTCATCAAGTATCATGGCAGGGACGGTGTTTATTATTATAGTATACCCCGAAATATTTTCTGCAAGAGCTGTGATAAGCTCTGCCTTATAGCCTGCGCCCTCAGCTTCTGCAAGCGCAGAAAGCTTTCTTGCGGATATAGTCACATCTGCGCCGACAGCCCGAAAAAGCTTAGCGCAGGCTTTCGCTACTCTGCCATAGCCGATAACTAGGACGGTGGAACCGTTCACGGTGACAGCAAGCTCCTGCATGGCTATTTGCAAAGCGCCCTCCGCCGTGGGGATACAATTTCTTATAACAAGCTCCTCTCGCTTATAGTAATCCTTAACATCGAAGCCGAGAGAGGAGAAATATTCTATTTGATCACGGCGGAGCAGACCGCCTGCCACGAGTGCATTTTTCTTTAAATGCGTTGAAACGTCACTGCATGATACCTTTACATTACGGCTAGAAGAGATATCCAGCCCGTCAGCTTTCATGAGAGGAAGTACGAGAACGTCCGCCTTTTCGGTGAGCTGATCGAGATGAGCGAGGGGAATAGTGTCCTCGCCTTTATCGTCCATGCCGTAAGTATAGACCCTGCCGATTTTAGTGAGAGTCTGAGCTGTATATGTTTGTCTTGCGTCACCGCCGACGCAGAGGAAAACTGTTCTTTTCATATGGATACCTCCTGTGGGACTATGCCTGATAGAGTTATATATAATTATATGTATCGGTGGGCTAAATGTTACCGGCAAAACAAAACGCCCTATCCCTGCAAAGCAAGAATTGCGGCGCTTTGATATGATGTCATATTTCTATCTTGATAAACTTCGGCTCGTGCTTTTTGAAATAGGTCAGATACTTAAAGCCTGCCGCCTGCGCCATTTCTACGCCTGCAGAAATATCTCTGCCGATATCTGAGGTGCAGTGGGCGTCTGAACCTATGGTCAATATCTCGCCGCCAAGGGATCTATAAAGCTTCACATAGCCAAGGTCCGGGAGGGGCTTGCCGTATTTTTGCCTTAATCCCGACACATTTATCTCTATGCCCTTGCCTTTTTGGATAAGTGTACAAAAAATTTCTCTGATAATATCTTCATATGGAGAAAGATCTATTTGTATACCGCAATCTCCTTGGATATATCGCAGAGGATAGGTGAGGTGTCCTAAAACGTCTAACTTGCCCCATTTGCACATTTCAAGCATTTCTTTGAAATAGTCGTCAAGGAGAGCATAAATTTGCGACAAATCCATATTTTTGTACTCTATCCAATAGAAATCGTCCTTGCCTTTATTCTGATGATGTGAGCCGATGATAAAATCAAGGCGTTTGTCGGAGGCTATCTCCTCGGCAAATTCTATATCCTGCAAAGGCTGACCAAGCTCTATTCCGCAGAGAAAATTTAAACCCTCCAGATGCTGGGAAGCTTCATACTGGGCGACTATGCTCGCGGGGGCATACTCCCCCGAGCCGTACATCATGCCGTCTTTCAGGGCTTCAGGGTCACCATAATGGTCGGCTTTATAGCGAAAATTGCAATCGCAATGGTCAGTTATGGCAAATGCCGCCAAGCCAAGTTCTTTGGCTTTTGCTAAAGACTGTTCTACAGGTCCCTCACCATCGGGGGAAAAGCCTGTGTGGGTGTGCATATCTATAAGAGTTTTCATAGGTTCTCCTATCTGTACGAAAATTTGTACTTATATAGAATCGTAGAGCTTTTCAAGCTGTTTCGCCGCTTCTGCCGCACGTCTTACGAAGCTGTCAGGTGCAGCATTTCGGTACATGGGGGACTTTGACATATAAAGCTCTAATGACAATGGTGGCTGGTGGTCGAGGTTTTTGAGCTTTCTGAGAAATTTCTCAAAGTTCAGGTTGCCGTCAAATGGTATCATGTGTCCGTCGGTGTTGCCGTCGTTATCGTGGATATGCAGGCAGGCAAGCTTACTGCCGAACTTTGTCAGGCAATCGGTATGCTTTGAGAAGCAATTCTCATGACCTGTGTCATAGCAAAATTTCACGTTATCATGGTTTCCGAACTGGTCAAAAAGCACGTCAAGGAACTGTGGGAGCTGGATATTCTCAAAGGCGATATCGACGCTGTTTTCTTCTCCGCACTGTATTATCTTGGCGAAATTCTCTATACCGAAACGAGATACTTCGGGCGGAACAAGCCCGTCAGTGGGGTGGCATATCATGGTTTTTACGCCATTCTCACCGCACACTCTTACACATTCAAGTGTTCGTTGGAGGATATATTCGCTCTCAGGGCATATTGTCCAAAGGGCGTTCATGCGATCAAACTGTGAATGGACGTTTTCTATTTCCAGTCCAAAATTTCGTACAATATCATACTGTGTGTATTTTAGTCCGTCAGAAAAACCAAGCATTACACCGTCAAAGCCGTTCTCTTTTATAAGTCTTATACGCTCCTCAAAGGGTATTTTAAAGGTGAAGTCTGCAAACATACAGCGTTTCAATCTGTTTTCCTCCTTACCAAAAACAGCGGCAGAATTGCTCTGCCGCCGTGAAAATTTAGTTTTTGAGAGAATGGAGTGGTGCAGGGATCTGTCCGCCACGATTGATGAACTTGGAAGGTGACTCTTTTTTGAGCGGCATAACAGGTCCGCAGCCAAAAAGTCCGCCCCAATCAAGTTCTTCGCCAACGCCCTTGCCAATAGCAGGGATAACTCTTACGGCGGTGGTCTTGTTGTTTACCATACCGATAGCAGCTTCGTCTGCGATGATAGCGGAAATAGTATCGGCCGGGGTATCGCCCGGAATACATATCATATCAAGACCAACTGAGCATACAGCGGTCATAGCTTCAAGTTTTTCAATGCAGAGCGCACCGCTCTTTGCGGCATCAATCATGCCTGCGTCCTCAGAAACAGGGATAAATGCACCTGAAAGTCCGCCTATTCTTGAGCAAGCCATTACGCCGCCCTTTTTAACTGCGTCATTGAGCAGGGCGAGGGCTGCTGTTGTGCCATGTGTACCGCACTTTTCAAGACCTATTTCCTCGAGGATATGGGCAACAGAGTCGCCTACTGCCGGAGTTGGTGCGAGTGAAAGGTCAACAATACCGAATGGAACGCCAAGACGCTTGGAAGCGATAGTTCCAACGAGCTGACCTACTCTTGTTATCTTATATGAAATTTCCTTGATAACGTCGGATATCTTTGTGATATCAGCGTCAGGATATTTTCTCAAAGCGGCTCTTACAACGCCAGGACCTGATACGCCCACGTTTATCATGCAATCAGGCTCGCCAACGCCGTGGAAAGCACCTGCCATGAACGGGTTATCCTCAACTGCGTTACAGAAAACAACGAGTTTTGCTGCGCCAAAGCAGGCAGAGTCAACTGTTCTTTCTGCACACTCTCTTACAACGCCACCCATCATTTTGCAGGCATCCAGATTGATACCTGTTTTTGTTGAACCGATATTTACAGAGGAACATACTCTCTCAGTAGTAGCGAGTGCCTCTGGGATAGACTTGATAAGCTCGATATCACCTGCGGAGAAGCCCTTTGGAACGAGTGCTGTATATCCACCGATAAGGTTTACGCCAACGTCCTTTGCGGCTCTGTCCATAGCGTGTGCAAATGGAACAGGTGAACACTTGCAGGCCGCAGACACGATAGCGATAGGGGTAACGGAAATTCTCTTATTTATGATCGGGATTCCAAGCTCCTTTTCTATCTGCTCGCCCACCTCAACAAGCCTTGCGGCTTTTGCGGTTATCTTCTTATAGACATTCTCGCAGGCAACGTTTATATCGCTGTCGATACAATCAAGCAGAGAAATGCCCATTGTGATAGTACGAATATCAAGACAATCGTCCTGTATCATTCGTATTGTTTCCAACACGTCATATGTATTAATCATTTTACAGAAATCTCCTCTTTAGATATGGTGCATACAGTTAAAAATATCCTCGTGCATCGTATGGATTTTTACACCCATTGTCTGACCAAGCTCTGTAAGTCCGTCTGCCATGGTAGCAAAATCGGAGTTGAGCTTTGTGATGTCAACAAGCATTATCATAGCAAAGAGGTCCTGCAAAACTGACTGAGTGACCTCGATAACATTCGCATTATATTCTGCACACTTTGTGCTTACCTTTGCAAGGATACCAACAGCGTCCTTACCTATAACCGTAACAACAGCTCTCATTAATAAGACCAGCCTTTCCAAATTCATTTATATATCTTCTATTATACCACACAGCGGAGATTTTGCCAAGAGTTTTAATTATAAATATTTTATTAACGTTGGAAAATCCGTGTTATGGGGCGACGGTCAAGGCAGGTGGTTTGCGGTGAACGAAACGGGCGAACATTGTTCGCCCCTACCCATATTTTTACGAATTACAAAAAAATTCGCACAAAATCGAAAACGTTGAAGTGCAAAAAAGCGGGGTGTCAGATTTCTGCAAAACAAAAAAAGTTTGTTGAGCGGGACGTCAATTTCTGTGAGCTTGCGAGCAGAAATTTCGCCGCTCCCCTACAAAAAACGCCCCCATTCAGGGGACGTTCTTGTATTATTTTTCTGTTCTGAATGGAGCAAGTGGTATGCCTGTTTCGTTAAAGATAGTTACCTCGCAATAGTTGAACCAGTTATATCTTGCATAGAGAGGTTTTTCAACGGCGTCTGACTTGATGAAAATTTTACTGCCGTTTATGGTGATATCGGCTTTTACGAACTCTTCGTCCTTGCCTGCTATCTCAAAGCCCTGTGCTTCGCCCTTTACTACAAAGCCGTTTTCGGCATGGTCAAAGCTAAGCTCTATACCGCCGTTTTTATACTCCAGCGACTTATAGATAGGTCCGAATGCTTTTACGTCCATGCCGTAGAAAAGCTTTTCTGCCTGCAAACAAAGTCTTTCGCCAACGGGTACTTTATTCTTTGGGTGAATCTCGTTGAACTCGCCGCAATCTGAGATAACAGCTATTCCTGTATTTTTCACTGTTTTATATGCTCTCATCTGTGCTTCTCTTATTTTACACCAATGCTTATAATCAGGGTCGGCGGCATATTTGAACATTGGGAGCTGGACGATTATGAACGGAAGCTCATCGTCGCCCCACTTCTCTCTCCAAAGCCTGATAAGAGATGTGAGGAGGGTGTAATAGCTGTCCGGCTTATGGTCATCAGACTCGCCCTGATAATAGAGGAAGCCTTTTATTGTATAAGGACAAACTCTTGATACCATAGTTTCAAAAAGTCCTGTTGGGCGGAATGGGTTTACGCAGTTTATCGGACCCGGCCAATTCTTATCGCCAAGGATCTCGTTGGCTTTCTCCCAGCTCATTGTTGGGTCTTTTTGCAGAAGCTCACCGTATTTTTTATCCCACACACGCTCAAATTTCTGATAATCCCTGTATTCTTTTATCTGCTCCTCGACAGTTTTGCCCTCAATACGTTTTTCATACTCGTCTATGTAGCTTCTTATTTCAGCGTTGTTTTCAAGGGTCGGTCTGTCTACCCATGCGGAGGCTGATGTGCCGCCCCAGTTACAGCCGATAAGTCCTACGGTCACGCCGAGGTCTTTGGCAAGCTTTCTTGCAAAGAAGAAGCCGACTGCACTCCACGCTCTTGAATTATCCTTTGAAGCCTGCGACCATGCGGTATTGTTTTCGTCCTCATAGAACATTTCGTCAAGAGTGCCACGCTTTTGAGTGTAATAAAATCTTACGTTGCAATCAGGGGTGAGGTTTTCGAGAACTTCTTTGCCGCCCTTTGCGTTTTGAAGTTCAAGCTCCATATTTGACTGACCGCCGCAGAACCACACTTCGCCTATCATGATACGGCAGAATTTTTTCTCTGTACAGCCGTCTGAAACTGTCATTTCATACTCTCCGCCAGCACTCATTGGAGGGAGGACGGCTGTCCACCTGCCGTCGCAGACCTGCGTCTGGACTGACACGCCGTTAAGAGTAACTGTGACAGTTCTTTCCTCGTCCCCAAGTCCCCAGACTGTTATGTTCTTGTCACGCTGGAGCACCATATCATTTGAAAAAATATTTGCTACTTTTAACATACTTTTTTCTCCTTTCAATATCTATAAAATTTCAAAAAAATATCATCGCCTCAGGCGATACCTTAATTCCTCACTCCTAACTCCTCACTAATCAAAGAGTGTGGTAGAACAGAATGATATCCTCAAAGACGCCATCTTTGTTTTCAAAGCCCTGCGGTACAGTGCCGAGCTTAACAAAGCCGAGGTTTTCGTAAAGCTTTACCGCTTTGACGTTTGATGCAACAACGGCATTGAACTGGAGCACCTTAAAGCCTTTCTGCTTTGCTATGAAAAGACAATGTTCGACTATGACCTTTCCTGCTCCTTTTCCACGGCAGGTGCTTTTTACGGCATAGCTTGCGTTTGCGATATGTCCGCATCTGCCAACGTTATTTGGGTGGAGAATATACATTCCTACGGTCTCGCCCTCATACTCTGCAACACCGCAGAATGTTTGTGAAGCAAAGAATTTTTTTGCCCCATCATAGTCGAGGGTCTCTTTCTGTGGAAAGGCATTGCCCTCTTTTACAACTTCGTTCCATATCTCTGCCATTGCAGGAACGTCATCAATATTGTAACCTCTTACGGTCACGTTTTTCATTTTTGCCATTTTGGATACTTCTCCATAATAAAATTACTCTATAAATGACTTCATGCCACGCTCACGTCGCCAATCAAGGAACTCCTCATATGTTCCCTGTCTGTCGATACAGCCGTCAGGGGTTATCTCGATTATTCTGTTTGCAACTGTCTGAACTATTTCGTGGTCATGAGATGCGAAGATCACAACGCCTTTGAAATCTCTAAGTCCGTTATTTACGGCTGTGATAGACTCAAGATCGAGGTGGTTTGTAGGTCTGTCAAGCATTATAACGTTTGAGCCGAAGAGCATCATACGGCTGAACATACATCTTACCTTTTCACCGCCTGAGAGAACTTTTACAGGCTTATATATCTCGTCCCCTGAGAAGAGCATTTTGCCAAGGAAACCTCTGAGGTAGGTATCTGTTACCTCGGAAGTGGAATATTTTCTTATCCAGTCAACGATGCTTTCGTCATTATCGTTGAAGTAGGCTGAGTTATCTATTGGGAAATATGAGCGTGATGTGGAAACGCCCCACTTAATACTGCCCTCGTCTGGCTCTTCTTCCTCTGCAAGTATCTTGAAAAGCATTGTGATAGCCTGCTCGGACTCGCCTATGAAAGCGACCTTATCGGTACGGCTGAGGGTAAAGGAAACATTATTGAGGAGCTTTACGCCGTCAACTGTTTTGGATATGCCGTTGACTTTGAGGACGTCTTTTCCAAGCTCTCTATCCATATTAAAGCCTATGAAAGGATATTTTCTTGATGAGGCAGGCATTTCTTCGACTGTGAGCTTATCAAGGAGCTTTCTTCTTGCGGTAGCCTGCTTGGACTTTGATTTGTTTGCTGAGAAGCGGTTGATGAACTCCTGAAGTTCCTTGATCTTCTCCTCGGCTTTCTTGTTCTGGTTCTTTATCATTCTCTGCATGAGCTGTGAGGACTCATACCAGAACTCGTAGTTACCAACATACATTTTTATCTTTGTATAGTCGATATCCACGATATGGGTACAAACATTATTAAGAAAGTGTCTGTCATGGGATACGACGAGGACAGTTCCGAAATAGTCGGCAAGGAAGTCCTCAAGCCAGCTTATAGCGTCGATATCAAGGTGGTTTGTAGGCTCGTCCAGCATGATAATATCAGGATTGCCGAAAAGCGCCTGTGCAAGAAGCACCTTGACTTTTTCGTTACCTGAGAGGGTGGACATCTGTGAATAGAGGATATCCTCGGAAAGACCAAGACCCTGAATGAGCTTTGATGCGTCAGACTCAGCTTCCCAGCCGTTTAATTCTGCGAACTCGCTTTCAAGCTGACCTGCTCTGTCACCGTCCTCCTCGGTGAAGTCCTCCTTGGCGTAAAGCTCGTCCTTTTCTTTCATTATCTCATAAAGTCGCTTATTGCCCATTATTACAGTTTCGAGAACTGTATACTCGTCAAATGCAAAGTGATCCTGACGAAGCACTGAAAGTCTGTCCTCTTTTGAGATCACTACCTCGCCTGTGGTAGGCTCTATCTCACCGCAGAGGATCTTCAGAAATGTTGACTTTCCTGCACCGTTTGCACCGATTATGCCATAGCAGTTGCCGTTTGTAAATTTAAGGTCAACGTCCTTGAAAAGAAGCTGACCACCGAATGAAAGGCTTACGTTTGATACTGTTATCATTTTAACTCTCCTATATCTGATAATTATACTTTGACACTTTATTATACCACACAAAGAGGCTTATGTCTACTTTTAATTATTAATTTTTCATCACTGCGCTTTTATGGTGCAAACGAGGTTTTGCTCTTGACGTTTTCAACAAAAAGTGTTATAATTGTTATGTACACATTGGCAATAGCGATAATTATTGCCCTGAAAATTCAAGAATTAAGTTGGAAAGGATAACTTGAATATGAAAAAAGTTTTGTTTGCTTCTTCGGAGTGTGTTCCGTTTATCAAGACAGGCGGTCTTGCTGACGTTGTTGGCTCTCTGCCTAAGTGCTTTGACAAGAGGTATTATGATGTCAGAGTAATTCTTCCTAAATATTCCTGCATGAAACAGCAGTGGAAAGACATGATGCAGTACAAAACGCATTTCTACATGGACTTTGCAGGTCAGAGCCAATATGTAGGCGTGCTTGAATGTGTTTATGACGGCGTTACGTTCTATTTTATCGACAACGAACATTATTTCACCGGTGACAAGCCTTACACTGAGCATCACTGGGATATAGAAAAGTTCATGTACTTTGACAGAGCTGTGCTTTCTGCTCTGCCGCTTCTTGATTTCCGTCCTGATGTTATACACTGTCACGACTGGCAGACGGGTCTTATACCTGTATATCTTCATGACAGCTTTGCAGGGGGAGATTTTTTCCGCGGCATAAAGACCGTTATGACTATACACAATCTGAAATTCCAGGGAAATGACGGAGTTGAGCAGTTCAAGAGGATATCCGGTCTGTCTGACTACTACTTCACTATCGACAAGCTGAGAACGGGCGTTGACGGAAATATGCTCAAGGGCGGTCTTGTTTATGCTGACGCTATCACAACTGTCAGCAACACATACGCAGAGGAGATAAAGACTCAGTTCTACGGCGAGGGTCTTGACGGACTTATGAGGGCAAGGGCTAACGATCTTCGAGGCATCGTAAATGGTATCGACTACGTTGATTACAACCCTGACACGGACAAGAACATTGTTGTAAGATACAATTATGACAACGTGCTCGAGAAGAAGATACACAACAAGAGAGCAATTCAGGCTGAGCTTGGTCTTGCGCAGGACGACAATCGTTTCATGATAGGCATTGTGAGCCGTTTGACAGATCAGAAGGGCTTTGACCTTATTGCATACATGATGGAAAGAATGTGCGAACAGGGCATACAGTTCGTTGTGCTTGGCACGGGCGAGCAGAAATATGAGGATATGTTCCGCTGGTTTGCAGGCAAGTATCCTGACAGAGTTTCTGCTAACATTTACTACAGTGAGGAAATGAGCCACCGCATTTACGCTTCCGCTGACGCATTCCTTATGCCGTCACTTTTCGAGCCATGCGGACTTTCACAGCTTATGTCACTGCGTTACGGCACGCTGCCTATCGTTCGTGAAACCGGCGGTTTGAGAGATACTGTTCAGCCATTCAATCAGTTTGAGAGGACCGGCACTGGTTTCAGCTTTGCAAACTACAATGCACACGAGATGTACAACACTGTTATGTTCGCAAAGTACATATTTGATGACAGACGTGACGAATGGAACGGACTTATCAAATCTGCAATGGCACAGGATTTCTCATGGCAGGCTTCTGCTAACAAATATCAGGAAATGTATGACTGGCTTATCGGCTAAGATAGATACAAGAAAAGCTCCGCAGGAAAAATGCGGAGCTTTTTTTATGTTATAGGTTTTGTGACAAGCATATGATTTGTCGGAGAACAGGTGGGCGACCTCAGATCGCCTCTACGGAAACAAACATAAAAAGCGGCACAGTTTAGGCTGCACCGCTTTTGTTTTGCATTTATCAGTCACCGAAAGCAACGCCTAGAGCCTTTGCGGTCTTGACGAGCTGGTGGTCGGCAGGGACGAATTTTGTTTTGCCTGCGACTTCTGAAAGTGGGTTTTCTGACACAACTTCATTTATCATTGCCACTGCATAGCCATATTTATCGGCTGCGATAAGCTCTGCGGCATGAACGCCGAACTTTGTAGCAAGCACTCTGTCATAGGCTGACGGACTGCCGCCTCTGAGCATATGACCAGGAACGCAAACTCTTGTTTCTCTGCCTGTAAGCTCTTCTATCTGCTTTGCAATTCTAGGTGTAGCAGTTGTAAGACCCTGCTCTGCACGGAGTCTTGCTCTTTCCTTCTTTTTAAGCTTTGCCTCTTCTTTATCAAAAGCACCCTCAGCCACTGCCATTATAGAGAATCCCTTTGACTCTCTCTTTTCGCAAGCCTCGGCAAGCTTTTCTATATCGTATGGTATCTCAGGGATCACTATTATATCTGCACCGCCTGCGATACCTGAATAGAGGGTGAGCCAGCCGGCTTTATTGCCCATTATTTCTGCAACAAGTATTCTTCCGTGTGAATTGGCTGTGGAATGAAGTCTGTCGATAACGTCTGTGGCTGTGTCAACAGCGGTATGGAAGCCGAATGTTACGCTTGTGCCCCAGATATCGTTGTCGATAGTTTTTGGCAGGCCGATAACGTTAAGTCCCTCAGTTGAAAGGAGGTTAGCGGTCTTATGAGTGCCGTTGCCGCCCAAGGTGAGCAGGCAATCGAGCTTCTGCTTTTTATAGGTTTCTTTCATAGCCTTTACTTTATCCACGTTATCTTCTTCGATGACCTGCATTTTCTTGAAAGGCGTTCTCTTTGTGCCGAAAATAGTTCCGCCTGTGGTAAGGATACCAGAAAAATCAGACTGCTTCATTTCCTTGCACATATTATTGATAAGCCCGTAATAGCCGTCCTCTATGCCGATTATCTGGACGTCTTCACCGAACTTTTCATAGCAAGCCTTTGCAACGCCTCTGATAGTTGCGTTAAGTCCCGGACAATCTCCTCCGCTTGTGAGTATGCCTATTCTTTTCTTCATTTTACCAAGTCCTTTCAATGAAATTCTATCATTATCAACGATATCAATACTTATCGCTTGTGCTGAAATCTTCTATATCGGCTTCGTCGGAAGGAGTGATATCCTGCTGAGTTTCCTCAGGGGTGGCCTCGCTTTCCGGCTCATCGTCAATATATGTGAACCTTGAAGTCTGATGTTCTTTCTTATCCTTTTCACTGTTCTCGCTAAGTTTGAAACGTGCTATCATATTCTTTAGTATAAGCGACTGGCTTGAAAGCTCTTCACTTGCGGAAGCTGAACCGACTGCAGTCGAGGTATTGGCTGATACAACGGCTGATATCTGGTCTACTCCCGTATTTACCTGAACGATCGCTTCTGCCTGTGCCTCAGAAGCGTCTGAAATGTTCTTTACGAGATCCCTCATAGTATTTGAATTACTTACGATATTGTTCAGTGAATCAGCGGTTTCTTCGGCTATCTTAGAGCCCTTTGAAACGGCGGCAGACTGGTTTTCGATAAGTGAAGCGGTCTGCTTTGCGGCTTCGGCTGATCTTGATGCAAGACGTCTTACCTCGTCTGCTACCACGCCAAAGCCCTTTGAACCCTCTCTTGCGGCCTCTACGGCGGCGTTAAGGGCAAGGATATTTGTTTGGAATGCGATCTCGTCAATGACCTTGATTATCTTTGAGATCTCATCGGAAGCTGTATGGATAGCATTCATGGCATTTACCATGTTGCCCATATCGCTGTTGCAGTTGTCAACGGCTTCGGTATTCTTAAGTACGATATTATAAGCGTTCTTAGAGTCCTCAGAGTTCTGAGTTATCTGCTTTGAAACATCACTGAGGGTAGCGGAAAGCTCCTCGATCGCGGAAGCCTGCTGTGTAGAACCCTGTGATACAGACTGTGCGATATTTGACACCTGAACCGCTCCTGAGTTCACCTGCTCGGCTGACATATTGATAGAAGCAAAGGTATCAGACAGTGAGTCGAGTATCTCGTTAAACGTACTCTTTATCTTATAGAAGTCGCCCTTGAAAGTGCCTTCCATTCTGTGGCAAAGGTTACCCTCAGATATCTGGGTAAGAGCCACTGTGATAAGGTTGATATACTGTCTGAGGCAGACGATAGTTTCTTCCAGAGAGTTTGAAAGGACGCCAAGCTCGTCCTTTGAATACCACACGTCAACAGGGTCGGTAAGGTTGCCCTGTGCGAGAGAACGAAGTCTGTTTGTGGTAGAAATGATAGGCTTTGTTATCCTCTTTGCAAAAAGCAGAGAGAACAGCACCGTCAGGCACATAAGCACAACGCCCATTACAATGATATTAGTAAGTGCGCTGGAGCTTGCAGTGGTGAAGTCGGCAACATTTGTAACCATGACGACAGTACCGTCAAAATATGACGAACCATAATAGCCCACGATATAATTGTTATCCTTAAATTTATACTCTGTTGTACCGCTGTTATTTGCAAGTATTTTCTCAACGGCATTTGTCACTTCCGTATATTCTTCATCTTTCTTACCGATCTTAAGGGCATTTTTACCTATCTGATCTGTATCCTTATGAAGAAGGATCTCTCCGTCTTTACCAACAAGATAAACATAGCCGGATTTGCCGAAGGTATATTCATTAAGAGCATTGATAAGCATATCGCTCTGAATGGTAATACAAGCGACTTTTTGTTCTGTGTTGCCAGACTTTGTTGAAGCAAGTATAGAAAAATAATTCTTACCGCCAAAGGTATATATATCGGTTATATAAGCCGAGCTTCTTTCGCAAGCGCTTATGATGTGCTCCTTTTCAACTGATGACGATACCATTTCATTATCTGTTGCAAGCACAATGCCATTGCCGTCATAAACTGTAAAATTCAGATAGAAGCCTGTGTTGTCTGCAAAGCCACTTTTTACCGCCTTCAGTCTGTCAGCGTCAGTTTTTGCCCCTAAAAAAGAATCAGACTTTACGGTCGAAACTATATTATTCGTATAAGAGCTGATCGTCGAGTCAAAATTCTTAGCCGCCTGAACAGCCAGTGGTTCAGCGGTGCTTTTGAGCGTATCCTTTGCAGAAACGTTTATAAAATACACGGAAACCAAGCTAAGCAGCACCGTGATGATAAGTGCGATTGAAAGCATTGCCAAAAGCAGCTTTGAACGCAACGTTTTCATATAAAGTTCCCCCTTATGAACTTGTTTTTAACGCAGCACACAACACTGCGATATTACGTGTTTATTATATCATAATTGCACAATTATTTCAAGTACCACAAGCATATTTTTTGTGAATTTATGATGCAATTAATGATATGGAGGTGAATAAAAATAGGTAAAAAGGGGGTAAATAAAATATGTACATAAGTCTAAGGATAAGAAAAAGGGTGATGCTTTGTGTTATAGCTATACTTTCTATGCTGGCGGCGGTGGCTGTTATGCCGACCTTTGCAAAAGAAGAAAAAACAGATGGGATAAAGCTTCCGATCATAATGTATCACAGCATCGTAAAAAACGAAGATCGCAGCGGTGAGTATGTCATAACGCCTATCGAGCTTGAAAAGGATCTGCTTTATCTGAAGCAGAACGGCTACACTACTGTTTTTGTAAATGACGTTATAAGATATGTGAAGCGTGGGGGCGAACTGCCTGAGAAGCCTATCATACTGTCCTTTGATGACGGCACTTACAACTACAGAGAATATCTTCTGCCGCTTCTTGAAAAATACGATATGAAAGCCACTGTATCTATTGTGGGGGCTTACACTGACGCTGCCTGCGAGGAGGCTGAGCCTGATCCTGCTTACTCTTATCTTGACTGGCAGGACGTTTCGGTGCTTCGTGACAGCGGTCATGTGGAGATATGCAATCACTCTTACGATATGCACAATCTTGAAGGCAGGCGTGGAGTCGGTCAGCTGGAGGGGGAAAGCTACGAGGATTACCGAAAGGTATTTCTTAACGACACCACGAAGCTTCAAACGCTTTGCGATGAACACTGTGGTTTTCAGCCAAACGTTTACACCTATCCTTTCGGCATAACCTGCGAAAGTGCAAGTCGGCTCGTAAAGAACATGGGGTTTGAGGCTAGTCTTGGAGTAGAGGAAAAAATCAATATAATAAAAAAAGAAGATGAACGCTGCCTTTTTGGTCTTTACAGATTCAATCGCAGCGGGGTCATCTCCACAGAAGAATTCATGAAAAAAGTTTTTGGAGCATAAAAAAAGCAGCCCCTATTGGAGCCACTCTCTAAACTGAATCACCATCAGCATATTCACATTATACTCTGGCAGGTGTCGAAATTATACTTGTTTTTGTGTGATTTTTGTAAAAAAAATGTGTATTCGTGTAAGCAGAGTGAAAAATGCTGTCACAAGCAGCCAAAAGCACGTTGATACGCCGCTTTTGGCTGTTTATCATCTCTTTACACAGAACTTATTTATCCTTTTTGCCGCCTTTGATCTTTCCTCTTATCCAGATAATTATTACGACAAGTGCGATAACAAGGACAATAAGGACGATAGCAAGGGCGGTATTGAGCATCTTTTTATACTGGTCCATAACATTTGCGTTTTTGGACACGGCAGATGAAGTATCGGAGCTGTCTTTCTTTTGGGCGGTCCGGGTCTGCTGTTCATCTCCGCCTGAGGCTCTGATTATGGTGACAGTATAGGTTGTGGCGTTGCCGTCAACGTCTGTGACGGTGATAGTACGAACATTTTCGCCTACCTGACACTCGCTTGTGCCTGTATACCATATATAATCAGAGGGGCTTGCTGTTGTTCCCTCTATCTCAACATTGGTAACGGAATTGTCAACGTTCACTGTATAGTTATAGACATTATAGGCAAAGGCAGGAGAAAGCTCGCCGTTATCCACTGTCAGGGCTGTAAGAACGCCTTTATCGGGTATGCCGTTTGAAGGTGCGGTCTTAGTGGTAGTGGTGGTGGTCTTTTCGGTGGTGGTCGTGGTTTCTGTTTCGGTCTTGGTTTCCACCTTATCGCTTCCAACTGTTATGACACAATAGGCGGTAGGCGAGCCGATAAGCTCTGAATCAGGAGAATATATCTGACAGCTTTGCAGGCTTATATTTGCATTTCCTGCTGACAGACCTTTGAACGTAAAGCTGAAATCCACTTCTGAAGATGGGGTATCAGGAAATCCGTTTACTGTAAGAACTCCTCCGCCGCCTGAGGCGTTGTCGCTTGACACAAATTCTATAACGGAATCGTCATAGGCGATATTTGCCTGAACGCTTCCTATATCTGAATCTGCAGAAAATGTCACGGAAACTTCAAACTGCTGATCGGTCATGACGGGGTTTTTAGGCGGATAGAAGAAAGCCTCCCCTGTTGCATGGGCAGTGAGAGCCGTCATTGGAACTGCAAGTGCGGCTGTCAAGAGCGATGAGAATATTCTTTTTACAAGCTTTGTTTTTGTGGTCATTGCTATCCCTCCTGATAACATGGATAATTATTTGGTATAAACTTTGGCTATATCAGACCACTGTCCGAAATAGGTCTTGTCCCCTGTGGCTGTATAGCTTCTCACACGGACAAAATATATCTTTTGGCTTTTAAGATCTGTTACGGTCTTTTTGTCGGTCTTATTTGAGGTCACCTTAACTGTCTTTGCACCGCTGAAAGATATATTTTCAGCATAGGATATCACATAGCCTGTAGCAGAGCCTTTCTGTGCATAGTCTATATAAAAGCCTTTTTTCACCGGCATGAGCTTTTGGATAGTCTGCCTTGCAGGGGTGATGACAAAAGACTTCGTTATCACTCCGCCATACGAGCCTTTTCCTGTTACTGTTACCTTAGCTGTGCCTATATTCTTATTGGAAGAATATTTCACTGTATAGTCTGTGCCGTTTTTAAGGGTCTTGCCCGAATATGTGACTGTTATGCTTTGGGTGATGTTCTTGCCTGTGAAAGACTTGTTTTTTATGCCTGCGACCTTAGCTTTGGCAATATCATATTTTGCGGTGGTCACGCTCTTTGTATCAGACCATGCGCCGTTATAACGCTTGCCGCTGACTATTGTATACGAACGCACTCTTACATAATATTTCTTCCCTGCCGTCAGCTTTGAAACTGTCTTTTTATCCGTTTTGTTTGAGGATATGATCAAGGTTTTTGCACCTGCGAAGTCAGAGCGTGTGCTGTACTGCAATTCATATCCTGTGGCTGAGCCTTTCTGAGCAAAGTCGATAAAAAAGCCTTTATATCTTGTTTGCAGAGATTGTATCTCCTGTTTTGCAGGATAAATGGTAAAAGTTTTTGTTATCGTACCCTGATAGTTGCCCATGAAGCTTATGATTATTTTTCCAACGCCTATTTTTGTATTTGAGCTATAGGAAACAGTATAATCATGTTCAGGAAGAAGAAATTTTCCTCCGTCTGTTACCATAACGTCAGGTCTTATAGGCTTGCCTGTGTAGGAGAGCGTATCAACATAATAGACGCTTGTCAAGTGAGCTGATTTTGGAAGAATGTCGAATGCTTTGGCTATAGTGCCACTGTATCCGCCAATGCCTGTTATTATCATTTTGCCCTTGCCTGCGGCTATATTATCGGCATAGTCAATGGTATAGTCTTTATTATTTGTCAAAGCGGTATCGCCATAGGAAAGCGTTATACTGCTTTGAGCAAGCTCATAGCCTGTGAATGTCATATGTGTTTTAAAGCCTGATATCTCGCAGTCTTTTATAAGCTTTCTGTCGGTATAGACCGCCTGCACTGTCATATTGGCTGTAACTTTTGAAAAGTCTTTATCCCAGCATGTAAAGCGTTTGCCCTTTATGGGCGGTGCTTTGGGCGGATCGGCACTTTTGCCGTATTCTACGGTTTGAGATGATAAAACTGTGCCGTTTATATCGGTGAAATCGACCTTGCAGGTATTGGCTTTCCAGCCTGCATAAAGGGCCTTTGAGCCGTCTGAAAAGCTCACGGACGTTATAGGCTCGCCCTCAAGCTGTGGATCGGCATACCAGCCTGTAAACTGTGCGCCCTCTTTTGTGGGGGCGGAAAGCTGTATGCTTTCGCCCTCGCTAAGATCATCAGGGTTGAGGGGGCTGTTTTCGCCACCGTTCAGAATATAATCTATCTTCGCTTTGTCACTTGGGGTGACTTTTGCGGAAACTGTGGTGTTTTCTGTGAAAACTGTATTGCTGTTCACAGGTTCGCCTTTACGATACCAGCCGAGAGTGTAGCCCTGCTGAACGTTCACATTCGGGAACACGGCTTTGCCTGCATAGTCGGTGCAGACTTCTATGGTCTGTGCCACGGCAGAGAATGTTATCTTATGGGAAGCCTGCTCGCTATATGAGGTCTGGCGCACAAGAGTGCCGTCCATTGTCCACTTTGCGCTGTCTTTGAACTTTTCACCGTAGGTGTTCATTGCATATGCCCCTTGAGAAAGTGCATTTTTTGCAGAAAGGCTTGAAACCAGACTATCGCTGTCATTGCTGTAACAGCCGTATGCGTTCACAACGGAAACGGCAATATCCCTGCCGCCTATAAAAGCGTTCGTATGGGCGGAGCTGTTTTCCCTGAGGTTAGAAGAACACTCTGTTATGATACCGCAGGATTGTCTTCCTATGACGCCGCCTGAATAGACTTCTCCTGACACTGTGCCGTCAAAGGTGCAGGCTTTTATGGCTGTTCCTTGATAAAAACCCACTATTCCACCTGCGTAATCGCCTTTCACTATACAGTTTTTCAGGGAAATGTTATTTATTTCTGCACCATTTTTTATGTATGCGAAAAGCCCTGAATACTCCCCTGAGGAGATAACTGCGTTTTTTATAAGATGTCCGTTGCCGTCAAAATAGCCCATGAATGGGTTTTCAGAATCGCCTACAGGTGAGATAGTTTTTCCGTCAAAGTCAAGGTCAGTTTCAAGGGTGACTAGCTTGCCCTCGAAGCTTTCGCCACTGCTGACAAGTTTTGCAAAGCTTTCCCACTGGACTTCTGTGGTTATAACAAGTGCTTCGTCCTGTTCTTCTGCGGCGGAGATAAGGAGCTTTTGTGCGTTTGAGATATCGTTCTTGGAAGCGTTCTCGTCTGCAAGCACCGTTCGGGCGTTGTTTGCTTCCCTTTCACATCCTGCA
Organism: Ruminococcus sp. AM43-6; assembly: GCF_003461785.1. Classification (NCBI taxonomy): domain Bacteria; kingdom Bacillati; phylum Bacillota; class Clostridia; order Eubacteriales; family Oscillospiraceae; genus Ruminococcus; species Ruminococcus sp. AM43-6. The sequence goes on along the minus strand of NZ_QTXU01000003.1, from coordinate 73,563 downwards.
AGAGTGCCGTACTTTGCAAGGGTGGTTTCAAGTGAACTTTTATCGGGCTTTGCAGTATCGTCAGTGTAAGCATAGATAAAAAGACTTCCTATGGAGTCGGTCTTATCTGCTCCAACGTCAGACCAATATTTGCCGTTAAGGGAAATATAGCTTTGCCCTGACTGCGCCTTTGATGTTCGGTCGCTTTCTGCAAGGAGATATCCCCTGCCGCTGTCGCCGCTGAATTTTACTGAAATGGAATATTTCTCGCCCTCTTCAAGGAGGATATCCTCGGGAAAGTCAACTGTATAAAAGCCGTTTGCGGACACTGAGCCGCTTATCTGCGTTTCAAGGACGCCTATAGGGTCGCTGTCGGAAACGTCGGTATAGACGCTTAGGGTGTAATCCGCACTGCCCGTTTTGCCCACATACATAAAGCCTGCTTTATCAAGCTTTTCATCGGCTTTAGCTGTGAAAACATTTGCACCGTAAACAGAACCGTCATTGCTTGCGTTCACAACATAGCCTGTCATTTTGCTGTAGTGATATGTATTATCACAGCTTTCTTCAAAGTCATAGCAGCAAAACTGTCCGAACTCTGCTTCGTCATAGGACACCCAATAGAAGCCGTCATTGTCCTGATCTGCGCCCCACGAGCCTTTCACAAGCCATGCGCCGTTATTGGCAGGCTTATATCTGAAATTATCCTTACTGTAATTATCGTCCCAGCCCACCACTGTGACGGAATGATTTATGATAGTGTTTTTTGAGGCGTCGGGATCATAGTAGGCAGTATTGTTATGATTCATATAGCCATTTCCTGCAAAATAGCTTGCGGAAACTGCTCCAAGCTCCATTATTTTACGCTTCACCTGCGTGGTGCTTGAAAGCTCCATGACATAATTTAGCCTGTATTCACTGACGCTTTTCTTATTTTCGGAAACTGCCATATTCTCTGTGCCGGATTCTAAAAACGGCTCGTAATCCTCATAGCATAGTCCCTGACCATTTGCGAGGGCGGAAGCTGCGAAGAGCCAGTTTCCCCCTGATGAAAAATCGTCTTTACCTGTGGCTGTGCCTGAATTTGAGGACAGCACCAAGGCAGGCACAGAAAATTCTGCGGAGGGGTTTTCAAGCCCCTTTTTGATAAGATCCTGCTCTGCACAGGCAAGGGCTGAGAATGCCCAGCAAGCACCTGTTGAAGCCTGATCTTTTACTGTTGTGATCTCTCCTGAGCTTCTTGGGTCATAGGCGGAGGGAAGCTTTCGGGCGGCTAGTCTTGAATGGGACTTTATCTGATAGTCACCCTCTGTGCTTTTGGCCACGCCCTCTATCTCATAGCTATAGCCGTTATGGGTAAAGTTTACGGGAACGACTTTTATGCCATTATCCTCGTTGGCAAGTGCAAAAGTCTGCGCCGAAAGCTGAAAAGCCAAGAGCAAAGCTGTCAAAAGCCCTGCCGCACCTTTCATTCTTCTCATTTTCCGCCCTCCTGTTTATCTCAGGTTATGGTTATCTTTCTTGTATACTCGTTTGAAATACATCTGCCGTATGCCGCTGTTTCTCTAAGTCTTACTGCGTTCTTTTCAAGGAAAGCGACACGCTTTGCATAGTCGGAGATATCCTCAAGCTTTTTCAGCGAGGTATCATACTCAAGAGTTCTGTTCTCAGCCTGCGCAAGTATGCGTGTGCCTGTGCGGTTAAAGGCAAGTATCCTGCCGTATGGCACTTGTCTGATATCGTCCTTTCTGATGCCGAGAACAAGGTGCAGGACCATTCTTCTTACTCTTGCCATGGTGATATTCTTTGACTTTATACGCTGTTCAAAGATATCCATAGTTTCAGGGCAGGAGCTTACGACAGACATAAATCTGTTGGCAAGGTGTTCGTCGCAGTCAGGGAGGGCAAGAAAATCTTCTCTTGAAGCTGTGCAGAGCTTGAAAAGCATTTCTCTGCCTGCCTGCCGGGTAAAGGACGGCTTACAGCCCTCAAAATCATATGGAACAAATCTCTGCCACTCGCCGCCCTCTTTTATAAGCTCTCTTATATGAGAAGCCGAAGCGAAATTACCAGACTCTGCCTGAGAATCATGTGCGACAGCCTCACGCTTTACGGCATAAGGCACTAGCCATGGGGCTATACGCTTTGCCGCCTTTATATACTCAACTGCAAGAACGTTATTGGGTGTGGAGAATATCTCTTCGGCGGTTCTGCCATAAAGACCTATGGAGGCTTCATACATAGCCTGCGGGTAGGTCTTTCCCTGAGATAAAAGCTCTCTGACCTGCTGTGAGTTTTCAAGCATTGCGGATATCTCCGCTGCCTGTTCAAGAGCGTTTTTATCACCGCTTTCACAGCCAAAAGACAATGTCGTTACCACATTCTCCCCAAGACCTGCAAGAAGCCTTACTGCACTTCTTGCAAAGACCTCACTGTTTGAGCATGAGAACGGGCATGGCAATTCTATAACAAGGTCTGCACCGTTTCTTATAGCAGCCTGTGCTCTGTCATATTTTGAAAAAACAGCCGCTGAACCACGCTGCACGCAATCACCGCTCATTACTGCGACGATACCCTCTGCGCCAGCCTGTCTTGTGGCTTGTATCTGATATTTGTGTCCGTTATGGAACGGATTATATTCCGCAACTATTCCCGCAATTTTCATTTTTTACTCCTCTTTCTACCCTATGCATATTTTATTCCGTCTTTCAAAAGCTTACTGCGAATTATGATACTAATATGTTAAGCCCTAGTAAAAAAATTGTGCAATATGTATATTTATGAAAAAAGCTCTTGAAATTTATCATTAATATTGATATACTATAAGTATATGATATTATGGGCTTAAAGTCAAGCCCGTTATCTGACATATTATAATCGGGAGGAGATTTTTTCCAATGAAAATCTTAGTTGTAAACGCAGGTTCATCATCACTTAAATATCAGCTTCTGGATATGAAGGACGAGTCTGTTATCGCAAAGGGCAACTGCGACCGTATCGGTATCGACGGCCATGTAAGTGCAAAGACAGGCGACGGCAGACACATCGAGGAGGATTGCAATTTCCCTACTCACACAGAGGCTTTTGAAAAGCTCGTTGAGGTACTCACATCAGGCGAAACAAAGGTCATCGACTCTATGTCTGAGATATCAGCCGTTGGTCACAGAATAGTTCAGGGTGCTGAGATATTCAAGGAGACCTGCCTTGTAACAGACGAAGTTATCGACCAGATCGACTCACTGGCTGAGCTTGCACCTGTACATAACCACCCACACGCTCTTGCACTGAGAGCCTGCAAGGCAGTTATCCCAGCAGGCACACCACAGGTAGTCGTATTCGACACTGCTTTCCACTCAACAATGCCAAGAAAGGCTTATCTCTACGGTCTGCCATACGAGTGCTACACTGATCTTCATGTAAGAAAATACGGCTTCCACGGAACATCACACAGATTTGTTTCAGGCGAGCTTGCAAGAGTAATGGGCAAGCCTATCGAGGAGCTTAAGATAGTTTCATGCCACCTTGGAAACGGTTCTTCTATCACAGCTATCAACGGCGGCAAGTCTGTTGACACATCAATGGGCTTTACTCCTCTTGACGGTCTTGTAATGGGCACACGCTGCGGTTCTGTTGACCCTTCTGCTGTTGACTATGTTGAGAAGAAAATGGGTTTCACACCTGACCAGATGACAGAATACATGAACAAGAAGTCAGGCTTCCTTGGTCTTTCTGGTATCGGCTCTGACAACAGAGATATTCAGGCTGCTGCAAGTGAGGGCAATGAGAGAGCGCTTATCGTAAGCGAGATATTCGCTTATCAGATCAAGAAGTTCATCGGTTCATACGCTGCTGCAATGAACGGCCTTGACGCTGTTATCTTCACAGGCGGTATCGGTGAGAACGCACCTGAGGTAAGAGCGGCTGCTTGCTCAAATCTCGATATCCTCGGTATCCACATTGACGCTGAGAAAAACCTCTGCCGTGGAATCCTCAAGGAGATATCCACAGACGATTCTAAGACAAAGGTTTACGTTATCCCAACAAACGAAGAGCTTCTCATTGCAAGAGATACTCTGGCACTTGTTACAAAGTAATATTTCAGATAACATTAAGGGCGGCTTTCTTATGAGAGCCGTCCTTTTTTTGCGCATAAAAAAGGCACAGGAGAGGTTTTCCTGTGCCTTGGTTTGTTTGATAAGACCGCCAATTTTCATGTAGGGGCTAGCGCCCTCGACAGCCCGATTTTGAGGGTGTAAAAGTTTGAATTATCACGAAATTTTGTGGGTTGACGAAATATCGAGAAGTGGGACATCGTATTTGTTTGAATGTACGATATTGGCTATATACGTTTTCCAAACACCATTGTATCAGGTCTTAACGCCTGAGAACTGCGTCTGATAAAGTCTGTAGTAACAGCCCTTGGCGGCGATAAGCTCCTCATGGCTACCCTGCTCTGCAACACGTCCACCGTCGATAACGACTATCTTATCGGCGTCACGGATAGTGGAAAGTCGGTGAGCGATGATAAGGGACGTTCTGTTTTTCATAAGAGCCACCATTGCGGACTGAATGTGCATCTCAGTTCTGGTATCAACCGAGGAAGTGGCTTCGTCAAGAATAAGTATCTTCGGGTCGGCAAGCACTGCTCTTGCTATGGAGAGAAGCTGACGCTGACCTTGTGAAAGGTTTGAGCCGCCCTCGGCAAGCACTGTGTCGTAACCCTCGGAAAGTCTTTCTATGAACTCGTCTGCGTTCGCAAACTTTGCCGCCGCCTTTATTTCATCAAGGGTGGCGTTTTCTCTGCCGTAGCGGATATTCTCCTCTATGGTGTCCTTAAAAAGCACTGTATCCTGCAAAACTATGGCTATGGAACGTCTGAGCTTGTCTTTCGGGATATCGTAAATGCTCTGACCGTCTATGGTTATCTCACCGCTGTCAACGGGATAAAATCTTGTGAGAAGATTTACTATGGTGGTCTTGCCTGAGCCTGTTGCACCAACTATGGCTATTTTCTGACCTGCTTTTACTTCAAGATCGAGGTCTTTTAGCACCTGTTTTTCAGGAACATACGAGAAGTCGATATGCTTGAAGTCGATATCGCCTTTGACGTTTTCCACCTCAAAGTCGGCCTTGCCCTCGTCAGTTTCCTTATCAGCGTCCATGACCTCAAATATACGCTCTGCGCCTGCTATTGCGGTCTGGATATTTGCAAACTGGTTTGCTATCTCGTTGATAGGTCGTGAGAACTGTTTTGAATAGAGTATAAAAGCCTGAATAGTTCCCACTGTTATAAAGCCTTTTATTGCGAACCAGCCGCCAAATGCAGCGATAAGGATAAAGCCGAAATTGGATATTAAGTTCATGCAAGGACCCATTACACCACCGAATATCTGAGCTTTTATGCCGCATTTTTTCAGATTGTTGCTCATTTTCTCAAACTTGTCAACAGCGTCCTGCTCTTTGCCATAGGAAACGACCGTTCTATATCCAACTACCATTTCTTCCACTTCACCGTTTATCTCGCCAAGAAGCACCTGCTGTTTGATGAAGTATTTCTTCATATACTTTGTGAGTACGCCTGAAACGAATATGGTAAGGAACACTGTAGACAGTGAGATAAGGGTAAGAAGAGGTGAATACAGAAGCATTATGACAACTGTTCCCACTATGGTCAGCACGCCTGAGATGAGCGAGCCTATAGACTGAGAGATAGTTGTGGAGATATTCTCGACGTCGTTTGTCATACGGCTCATTATATCGCCATGGCTATGGGTATCGAGATACTTTATAGGAAGTCTTACAAGGCTTGAGAACAAGTCTTTACGCATAGTCTTTACTGTGTACTGTGAAAGCTTTGCAGAGAAGATTCCCTGCATATAGGTGAAAACAGAGGACAGAAGATAAACTGCCCCAAGACCTATGAGCGTTCTGCCAAGCGCACCGAAGTCAACGCTTGTTTTCTTTTTGGTGAGGGTAATGCAGTCGATAGCTATCTGCTGGATAGACGGTGCGGCAAGGTTGAGCAGAGTTATGATGAGCATTACACCGATAAGGGCGAAAAACAGATATCTGTTCCTGCCTATATAGCCTATGAGCTTTTTAAGGGTGTTCTTTGCGTCCTTAGGCTTTTCCATTGTGAGCCTTGCACCGTGAGGTCCGCCCGGCTTTCTTCCGCCGGGTCCCATTGGAGGCATTGGAGGCATTACACTTCACCTCCTGACGTTTTCACCTGTGAGGCGTAGATATCCTGATATACCTCGCAGGTCTTTAGCAGATTTTCATGAGTATCGCAGGCACAAAGCTTGCCGTGGTCAAGAACTGCTATCCTGTCGCATGATTTTACGCTCTGGATACGCTGTGCGATTATGATAAGGGTAGTGCCGTTCATTTTGCGGTCTATCTCCGCACGGAGCTTTGCTTCTGTGCCAAGGTCGAGGGCGGAGGTGGAATCATCAAGAATGAGGATCTCAGGTTTTTTAAGTACCGCTCTTGAGATAGAAAGTCTTTGCTTCTGACCGCCTGACAGTGAAGCACCCTTTTCGGCTATAATACCCTCATAGCCTGCAGGTATCTTCTGAATGAACTCGTCAGCCTGAGCTGCCTGTGCGGCGGAGATGACCTCCTCATGGGTAGCGTTTTTGTCGCCCCACTTTATGTTGTCCTCAACTGTGCCTGAGAAAAGCTCGCTCTTTTGCAGGACTATGCCAACTTTCTTTCTAAGCTCGTCAAGCTTGCAGTCCTTGACGTTTACGCCGTCAACAAGGACTTCCCCTGCTGTGCAATCGTAAAATCTTGGGATAAGGTTCACAAGAGAGGATTTTCCCGAACCAGTTGCACCTAGTATGGCGACGCTCTCGCCTGACTTTATATCAAGAGTAAGGTCTGAGATAACAGGTCTGCCCTTTGTTTCAGGATAAGAGAATGAAACGTTTTTAAAGCTCACTGTGCCCCCTGTTTTATCTGCAAGGGAAACGCTGCCGCTTTTTATAACTGGGTCAGTTTCAAGGACTTCTCTCAATCTGTTTGCAGATGCGGAAGCCTTTGCGAGGGTCTGGAACATCATAGACATCATCATTACGCCATGCAAGACCTGAGTAAGATATGTGATAGCCGCCATGACCTCGCCGACCTTCATAGCTTGTGCCTGCACCTGCCAGCCGCCTATAACTATAACGGCAATAACAGACAGATTGAGTATTATCATAAGAAGCGGCTGAAGGATAGCCATAAGGGTCTGAACACGGAGGTTTGATTCCATAAGGCTTATATTTGCATCGTCAAAACGCTTTTCTTCTGTATCCTCTCTGACATAGGCTTTTACTACTCTTGCGCCTGTGACGTTCTCCTGAACCACTGAGTTTACGCTGTCAAGACGTTTTGCGACGATAGAATAGTATGGGTTAGCCTTTTTGAGAATTACTATCATCATGATTATCTCTACAGGCAAGGCGCATAGGATTATTATTCCAAAGCGAACGTTCAGAGTGAGCATCATGATTATTCCGCCAAAGAACAGCAGGCTGTCACGCACCAACATTCTCAGCATGAAGTCTACCATTTGCTGAATGGCGGTTATATCCGCTGTAAGACGTGTTACCAATGAGCCTGTTGTGAACTTGTCGGTCTGTTCAAAAGAAAGACCCATGACACGCTTGAAAACGTCCACACGCAGATCTCGTGAAAAGCTTTGGGAAGCTATCCCACCGAATGCAGAAGCCGCAATTCCGCAAGCTCCGCCGCCTATAAGAACAAGGAGCATAAGAAGTCCCGTTCTTATGATAAGATCCATATCCTGACCCAGCACGCCATCGTCAACTATTTTTGACATAAGCTTTGGCTGAAGCAGGTCGCCCAGCACTTCTCCCACCATGGATAGAGGTGTCAGCACCGCAAACAGTGCATAGGGCTTCAAGTATTTGCTTAGTTTTACTTTCAAAGCAGTTCCTCCTAAAAATATATTTCAGGCTACTTATACGCAGGGGAACATTGACGGAAGATAGCAAATGCAGAGCAGTGGGCTGTCAAGGACGCCAGCCACTACAAAATGTGTGATATAACTTTTTATGTAGTGGCGAACAGCGTTCGCCCGCATTGCTTTTGTTTTGCTAATGATCGCATCGACTTTTCACTGCTGGTGACAAGGCAGAGCCTTTGAAATCACAGCCCTAATTGTGCATTATCTCAAGCTCCCCGGACAGCTCCTGCGCTGTCATTTTTCTGCTGAGGGAGGCTTTGTCTATCATTATGGTAACAGGCTCTTTTCCGTGGATATCGAACCAGTTGTCAGAGAACACGCAGTCGGCAGTTTTTAGGCTGAGGCAGACGCTTTTGGCGTAATTCTCGGCACAGAATGTCAGGGCGAATTCATCCTCGCTTTCTGATATGCCGTAGGTTATGGCAGGCTCTAGGAAGGTAAATTCTTTCGGGCGCACAAAGAGCGTTGTGCCAAAGCTCAACACCTTGCCGTTTTCCATAATGGAATATTCCAGATATTTTTCACGAGGGTCGGTACGGTTTTTAAGCTCGTCTGAAAGGTCGATAGCAAGGACGTTTTGTGCTGTAAGAGCCGGAACGCTCACGGATTTTTCTCCGCTTTGCAGAATTTCAGCTTTATTGTTTCTAAGCGTCCATTTTACCACGCCCTCAAAAGCTGTCATTCGCTCGTTGGATATGTTAAGAACAGGCTTTTTTCTATGGGTATCGTCGCAGGAGATAAGGCATAGAGCGTAAAAACGCTTTGCATAATAATGCAGACCTTTCCACCTGCCGAAATAGTCGATACTTGACCACGAGATAACAGGGTTTGAATCGTTCACCTGCCAATAGGCAGAGCCCATACATCTGCCCCTTGCACGCCGCATATGCTCAACATTAGAGCGTATGCAGTCTGCCTGAACGAGCTGTGAGGAATAGATGAGCTTTTTGAAATCATATGGATATCTTACCATTTGAGCGAGATAGTACATTATCTTCTCGTTGCCTTGAACGCACTTCTGATGTGCCTCCATAACCGGTGAGCAAAGGTCAAAGTCGCCCTTTGTTTCATCAGCAAAGGCACGGCAGGTCTTTATATCAGGCAGGCTTTCAAAGCCGTACTCCGAACAGAAACGGTAATAAAATTCTCTGAACGCTTCGATAGGCTTGAAGTTGTGCCAAACGTCCCAATAGTGCATATCGCCTGCATGGTTTGAGGAAGCGTCCTTAAAGCCGCCTCCTGAGGATGGTGAGGAAGGCCAATAGAAGGTGTTTTCGCAGGGGTCATAGGCTTTAAGCACCTGTGGGATAATATCCTCAAAAATAATAAGATAGTCACGCTTTGCTTCCTCGTCCTCGGGAAGACCCCAATATTCCCATGCGGATTCTATCTCGTTGTTGCCGCACCACAGACCAAGAGAGGGGTGGTTTCTCAGGCGGATAACGTTGTCACGAACTTCCCCACGGACAGTTTCTTCAAACTCCTCTGTGAGCAGATATGCAGAGCAGGCGAACATAAAGTCCTGCCATACTATGATACCGTTCTCGTCGCAGTAGTCATAGAAATACTCGTCAGGGTAATAACCGCCGCCCCACACTCTTATAAAGTTATAGTTTGCGGCCTTGCAATCTGCAAGGAGCTTTCTTGTTTTCTCCTCGTTACAGCGTGTGACTATCTGGTCTTCGGGGATATAGTTTGCACCCATGGCAAATATCTTCACGCCGTTGTTTATAAAGCAGAACTCCTCGCCCCACTGATCTTTTTCACGGCTGACAGTTAAAGTTCTAAGACCTATGCGCTGTATATTTTTATCTGTGCAAGCGTCATTTTCATCATACAAAGTCACTGCACAGCTATAAAGTGGCTGTTCGCCATAGCCGTTCACCCACCAAAGCTGAGGGTCGCTTATCACAAGCTCTGTTTCATAATATTCTGCACTTTCCTCTAGGCTTATGTCGGCTTTTGCGGTGATATTGCCCTGCGGGTCGGATATTTCCACCATAGCTTTTTTACAGCCGTGGTTTTCTATATGCAAAAGGGCTTTCAAAGTCACTTGGTTATCGGTGTGCTTTTGGCTGTAGTAAACGTCAAGTATACGTCCTGCATCTGGAACGATAAGGGATACACTGCGCCATATTCCCATATCAGGGAGCATTGGACCCCAATCCCAGCCGAACATACAATGGGCTTTTCTTATATGTGTATAGCCTGTCATGGTGGAGTCAACGCCCCAAAGGTGACGTTTTTCGTCCATTTCTTTTATGTATCTGTTTGGCGAGGTTATTTTCACTGTGAGAGTGTTGTCCCCCTCTTTGATAATACCATGGACAGGAAACTCCCACACTCTGTGCATATTGTTCACTCTGCCAAGGTGAATGCCGTTGAGACAGACGTTTGCTATGGTATCAATGCCGTCAAAGTGCAGGACAGTATGTTTGCACTCCACTGCGGACTTGTCTGCGATGAATGTAGTTTCAAAATCGTAATCATCATCACATATCTGTGTGGAGATATACTCGTTCTCACGATAATATGGGTCGGGTATCTTTTTATAGTCAAGCAGGGTCTTATATACAGAGCATGGAACTTTGCAATCAAAGCTCTCCTGCGTGCCTGCTTTTTTCATTTTCCAGTTATCGTTAAGGCTTACTGTTATACTCATTATTTTTCTCCTTATTTATCATGAACGCAGAAAAGGTTTGTTTCCCATGCGGGGTAATATCTTTCCTGACGGATATAGAATTTGTATCCTTTGCAAAGGCTGTTTATATACAGAGGCAGGGTGATGTAATCATATGGTCTGTGATACAACGCACTGCATATTTTTGGGGCATAGCGTGAAATGGTATATTCACTGCCTTTGATAGCTTCTAGGTCTGCTCCCTCAACGTCATATTTTATATAGGTGCATTTTTTGCCTGCAAGAACGCTGTCCAGACTTCTTGCACGAACCTTTTTTCCTGCGGCATCTACTCTGCCCTGTCTGCCTGCGCCACCTGCGAAATAAAGCTCGGTATCAATACTCCATGCGGCGGCATTGTAAAGGCTTATATTGTCATTGGCTTTTAGATTTTTCAGGCATTTCTGAAAGTTTTTTCTCTCAGGTTCGAGGGCATATATTCTCTCATACTTTCCCCCTGTGCGTGAGATAAGCTCTGCGGCAGTGTCGCCTGTGTATGCTCCCAAGTCGCAGTATATCTCGTTTTCTCCAAGGGGAAGTATCTCGGTTATCTTGTCCTTATCCGTAAATATCTCACGGAGATAAGAAAGCTTGCCTGTTATCTTGTACGCTGTCAGCTTTTCAAAGGTAAGCTTTGAAATATCGTCATCAAAAAGGCGGTAAGCTTTTTCAGCCTGAGAATACATTGAGAGAAGCTTTTCCTTGCTGAAATTTTCATCGCCTGCAACGCACATTTCCGGCACTATGACCTCGCAGCTTTTTTCAATATTGTCGATACGCTCCATTATCTCAGGCAGGCTCGTGCCAAAGCCAAGCACAACTGTGATATTCCCAAACTGCGCTTGCACCTGAGAGAAAGTCTGCACCTTAAACCCTCTGAAGCTTTGTCCACGGACAAAATCGTCGCTTGCAAAAACACCTGTGCATTTTATGCCAAGTCTATCAAATTCATCAAGAAGCTTTTCCGCTCCATCGCCCATGCCGTATATGAATATCGGCTTTTCGCAGGTCTTGAGCCTGTCCCACGAGCTTTCAAGGGACTGAAAATATTCTTTTGAAAACATTCACACTTTCCTCTCCAAAAAAGGCTCTCACAGAAAGATCTGCGAAAGCCCCTTATTCTTATAGAACTTTATATGATATCGTCATTGATATCAAAATCATCATGATCGTGGCAATGACCGCCGTCACCACCGACCATATCTCTGCCCCTTACACGGTATCTATCACGATTTATATTGATATACTTATCAAGCTGTGCAAGCACATCTCTTGGCGCTTTTATGGACTTGACTTCCTTAATAGGCGTATCAACGTCTTTGACATTCATTACTATTGTGCCACAGCCGAACATTCTTTGTCCGAACGGCAGGACAAGCTTTTTGTCGATGACCCTATAAAGGTCAAGCTCGTCTTCCTCTATGCTGAGAAAACCCTTGCGTGTTATAAACTTATCTTCTGTGAGAAAATATCTTGTAAATGATATAGGCAGACCAAAAATCGTTCTTTTCTTATCTGTCCAAATGTAATTGATAACGTCTTTTTTCATAAAACGACGTCGCCTCCCTCAACATTATCTATAATTTTTTACAAAGACATCATTGCAAACTGGTGGCACAAAAAGCTGCTGACCATGTTTTTGCAACGATCCTCCCGTATATTTTACCACGCAATAAAGCTTTTGTCAAGAAATTATCCTTTGTAAAAGCTATGTAAAAATACCGTTCATTTATATATTTCTATATCATTTCGCAAATATTAATAAATGTAAAATCACACATTTATCTTAATATTTTTTTAATCATATAGCAATCTTTGCTGGCATTTTCGACTTTTTTCTACATAAAATAAGCTTTCATAACAATGTAAAGTTGATGTAAAATATAGCAAATCGTCAATTTATTCATATAATATATTGATTTAAACGACATAAAAGCATATTTTATCAGTGTAAATTACAATATTTGCACAATTATCTCATTTAAAATTTGGTCATAGCCGACATTTGTTTATTTACTATGTATAGATTGTTGCGCGTTTCTTAAAACATAGTACAAAAAGCAAGAAAATTAAGTAAAAAACTTGAAATTATATCGTAAAAATGTTATACTGCAAGTGTAGTATAAAGTTAAAAAAATAAAAAAACCGGAGGAAGATTTAAAATGTGTAAAAAAGACGTGATCAAAATCCTTGTCGGAAGCCTCAATCAGGCCGGCATGAAGGTGGCAGACTATCTGAAAAAACAGGGGTACAATGTTGCGCAGTCAGACTACAATCCACTGGAGATACAGCTTGAGGTGCTTAAAAGCAAACCTGATTTTCTGATAATTTCAGAAATAACTGAATTTCCCTACGAGCTGTGCAAAAATCTCAAAGGGGCTTGTCCTAAGCTGAAAATAATCATGCTTTCCGACAGAAAAACCAACAATGGAAACAATGGACTTGCAAAATACGCAGACATGATAATAAAAAGTCCTCTAAGCTGTGCGGATATCAAAAACGCACTCAGAGCGCTTCAGTGTCCTGACGATTCTGCAGATCTGAACATCACAATAACACGAAGCTCTGACGAGGGGTACACCAATGGCGACATACAATCTGCTATATCCACCGTGATGAAGCGGTTGTGCATAACTCCGAATTATAACGGCTATGGCTACATCAAAGAGGCAATAAAAATGGCTCTTACGACAGACAAAGCCAACAGACGTGTCACAAAGGTCATTTATCCAGAGATAGCGGCGGCACATGGAGTAACCACAGTAAGCGTTGAAAGAAATATGCGCACCGCCATAAGGGTCGGTTGGGAAAAGGCTCATGACAAAGACAAAGCCGAGATATTCGGTAATTTTGCCATAAGACCTGACCACTACCCCACAAACAGCGAATTTATTTTCGTTGCCGCCGAATACATAAACAGCAAATATCCAGCGGAAAAGGCATTATCAGCCACCGCTGAACATACTAGCGAAAGTAATTTATTTATCTGACAAGAAGAAAGCCGTTATGCCCACAGGCACAGCGGCTTTTTTCTATATAAACGAAACGTCCTGCAGTAAATGACAACGGGCTGCCCTGCGGACGCAGATCTTCGGCTGCGTCACCCACTGTCATACGATCACTGCAGACGCTCCGTTATCTCATTTTATGCCGACATGGTTTTTATGACACAAAAAAGCGTACCGAAAAATCGGTACGCTCAGTGTTTAAGTAAAAGCCGCCTTGCCGTCGCACAGCCGATAAACCCGCTATAAAAGCAGGGTGGGTAAAACAGCCTGAAAGCTTCACGCTCCCTTCGTCCGTTTACGAAACGGCAAATGCGGTTTCGTTCGGGAGGTCTGCAATCCCTTTCCAGAGTCTGAATCCCTTTTTAGAAGTGTTGGATTTATAATAACTGTGCTTGTTCGCACAAGGCAGGAAACTTTTTCTGTTATTTAGTATATCACAACATATCCATAATATCAATAGGTAATTTCAGCAAATCAAAGTACATAAAATTGTACATTTTACATATTGACAAGCCTATATGCTGAGATATTTTTCTTATGACAGGTGGTCGTGATCGTGACAACCGCAGCCACAGCCGCAATCATCGTCTTCGTCCTCATCGTCAAACTCGAACATTTCATCGATACGCTCCATGAACATCTGACCGATCTTCTCATACTCGTCATCATCTTCGATAGAAGCAAGTATCTCGTCATTGTTCTCGTCATACTCAGCCTTGAGTATCACAACGTCGCCTGAATCTTCAAGGGCTTCATCACCGTTCTCATAATAAGGAGTGAGAGCATAATACTTCTCGTCACCATATTCCATTGCGTCCAACAGCTCAAAAGTCTGCTTACTACCATTTTCGTCCTCCAGCTCGTAGAGGTCCGGCAGAAACTCGTTATCCATAATTATCCTCCTAACATGATCTTGTGCGGTATATCGGCACTTTCTGAGTGGGATATATCGAAAAAATCAGAACAGAAAGACTGTTTCTGACCACCGCAACACTTTAATTATACTACACTGCAAAATCAAAGTCAAGCGCATTTTGTAAAAGTAATATTAAATATAAAATATACAAAAAAGTTGAGAAAAACTATTGACAAGTGCTAAAAGATGTGGTATAGTATAGTCAAGGAAAAACAAAGAGCCAAACAAAAGCAGACAACAGGGTTCGCTGGAACGGTCAACGGTCTGACGATACAGTAACGATTTCAGAGGGCACGGCAAAGCGAAGTGAGGCGAGAGGTTTTCCTTATATATCACAGGCAGATCGGTGGACACAGCATATACCCGACACTAGGTACACTACAGTTCAGCAGGCGGGCAGGCTCATCGGATACCTAATAAGATATGAAAGGAGCGAGTCCAATGGACGCATCAGAGATCCAGGAGAGTATCCATAGGCTCGGCAATTTCTTAAAGTAAAAAAGGATCAAGACGCAGACGAATGAGCTGACAGGAATCCAGACATATATGATTTACACAAGAAGAAATTGCAGAGCCTCATGGATTAATCACAGCACAGAGTTACTGCAATTTAAGGATACTCTCAAATTTACAATTGAATATTTTGCAACTTTTATATAAGGAGTGATCGACATGATCGGTTACAGAAGGTTTGCAAATAAAATTTAGACAGGAGTGTTTCCAATGCACAATTTCAGCTTTTCAGAGGTAAAGAAATAAACTGAAAGAGTGATTCCAATGTAAAATTTAGCTTCTGAACATAAAAAGCTCACAGAGCTATAAAAATCAAATAAATTTCGAGGAGTGGTGCATATGAAAATGCACAAAAGGAACTTGAACATGAAATAGAATGGAGTGAGTCCGCCAAGAAATTTACGAGCTTAATGCTCTTACTGATTTGATTTACTAACTAAGATTTTTCTAAAGATCATATAATATACTGAAGGAGTGGTGCGTTATGAAAATGCACTCAAGGCTTTTGAACATCTGATATTTGGAGGTGAATCCGCCAGTTACTTCAGCAAGGCTTATCTGATATGGTAAGCGTAGGATCTTGAAATTATGCGAAAGGCGATAATTCCAATGGAAATGTAATAAATTTCATTGACAATAAAATTTCACGAAAGGTGTTAAGTCCGATGGCACGTTAAGTTTTATCCACTGAGGCATAACTTAATATTTTGAAAGGAAATAAATCCAATGGAAAGGTAATTTGCACTTAGAGATTATTTTTACCGAAAGGAAATAGATCCAATGGAATAGCTTATATTATGCGGACAGAATTTTACTGAAAGGCGTGAGTCCAAAGTACAATTTAGCATGAGTTTACGACTAGAATTTTCAGAAGGGCGTAATACCAATGGCATAATCAATATGAACGTACATGCTTAACTATGTGGTGTATTCAGATATCACATAGTTAAGTTTTTTTGTGTAAGGGGTGGGACGTCGAGGACGCCGTCCCCTACAAAGTATCAACGTATCAAGAATAAATAAAGCACCCTGCGGTCAATGCAGAGTGCTTTTATTTTATATCATATTTTCAAGGAAAGCCACTGTCTTTGGATCGTATGTAAGATCCTGTGCTTCCATATCCTCGTCAAGCTGCCACAGCTTTGTTACTGCGAAAACTGACGATACAAAAAACGGCTGGCTGTTCAGATAGCCGAGGGTTATCTTTGCCGGAGTGTCCCCCGTCTGCTCGCTGAGCTGTTTTACCTTTGCAAGTCTTGCAAGATTAGCAGGGCCTGCATACTGTCCCTCAGGGAGATTGTTTGCAGCGTCGCCCTTTGCAAGCTTTGCAAAAAAGCCCTTTGCCTGCGGGGAGAACGCCATAACAGGAAAATCATGCTTCTTGTACCAGCGGAACTCCTTTGTATCCATACAAACAAGAGTATTGTCACCGAAAGTTTCAACGCTCGAATGTGCAAGGCTGTAGTTTATCTGACTGATCCTGATAGGCTCCATGCCGTTTTCCTCTGCAAACTTATTTGCTTCCTCTATCCTCTGAGTTGTCCAGTTTGAAACGCCTATAAAATGTATTTTTCCGCTCTCATAGAAATCATTGAGAACTGGCATTATTTCTTCCACAGGTATCTTCGGGTCGTCACGATGAAGAAAATAAATATCCACATAGTCAACGCCCAGCACTTTCAGGCTTTCTTCAAGATCCTTTGTAAGCTCTTCCCTGCTAAGACGGCTTTTGTCCATATGACCCATTTCAGGGTGACCACCCTTTGTGGCGATACAAATTTTGTCACGATTATTTCTGGCTTTGAGCCATCTGCCTATTACGCCCTCGCTGGAATCGTGACCATTCCCCAGCCAGTCGCAGTAAACTCTTGCGGTATCGATACACCAGCCGCCAAGCTCTACATATTTGTCGAGAAACTCAAAATACACATCGTCACAATCGTTTCTCTCAAAACCTGCCGCACCAAAAGTCAGGGCAGGGACTTTCATTTCATATCTGTCGTTTTTCAACACATAGCTTATCATGTACTCTTCCCCCTTGGCATACAATTTCCTATACTATTTATCATCACTATGTCTAGCAATATATTATTATACCATATAAAAAGGACTTTTTCCACAGAATTTTGTTAAATTTTATTTTTTTCATAAAAACCCCTTGACAAGTCGGTAAACTTGATATATAATTGTAAAGGTTTATGACTTTACAGAAATCCATTGGGAGGTAAGCGGCATGAGTAAAAATTTGCAAAACAGCGTTTTGCTCGACTTGTATGGCTGCCTGCTCACTGATAAGCAAAACGAGATCATGGATCTTTATTACAATGACGATCTGTCGTTGGGAGAGATCGCCGCTCAGCTCGATATCTCAAGACAGGGCGTTCATGACGCTATAAAAAAATGTGAAACTGCAATGGCTGATTATGAAGAAAAGCTAGGTCTGCTAAAACAGCAGGAGGCTTATCTGGCAGAGCTTAAAGAGTTCAAGGCTCAGGCTATGGACGTTTTTAACGAATGTAAAAAAAAGAATTATGCGAGAGATATCGCCGAAAAGGTGATAGTGCTTCTTGAAAATCTCGATTCTAAGCTTGATGAATTTGACAACGCAGAATATACCGAAGAAGAATAGATATAAATAAAAAAATTATACGGAGGACAGCTTATGGCGTTTGAAGGACTTTCAGAAAAACTAAACGGCGTGTTCAAGCGTCTTAAATCAAGAGGTAAACTTAGCGAAGCCGATGTAAAAGAGGCAATGCGTGAAGTTAAAATGGCTCTGCTTGAGGCTGACGTTAGCTACAAGGTAGTAAAAGATTTTATTGCCAAGGTAACAGAGAGAAGCGTTGGCGAGGAAGTGCTAAAGAGCCTTACTCCTGGTCAACAGGTCATAAAGATAGTTAATGACGAGCTTATAAAGCTCATGGGCGAGGCTAACTCGAAGATAAACTTCCCTAACAAGCCGCCTTGCATCATAATGATGTGCGGTCTTCAGGGTTCAGGTAAAACAACACACGCTGCAAAGCTTGCGAAGATGTTCAAGAAAGAGGGCAAGCGTCCTCTGCTTATAGCAGCAGACGTTTACAGACCTGCGGCTATCGAACAGCTAAAGGTTGTGGGAGAGAGAGCCGAAGTCGCAGTATTTGAAATGGGTCAGATAGACCCACGAAAGATAGTAAAAGAGGGTATCAAGCACGCCAAGGATTACGGCAATGACCTTGTTATCATAGATACGGCAGGACGTCTTCACATTGATGAGGAGCTTATGAACGAGCTTAAGGACATCAAGAAGATCGCTGAGCCGAACGAGATAATGCTCGTTGTTGACGCTATGATCGGTCAGGACGCCGTTAAGGTGGCTTCAAGCTTTGACGAGGCTCTTGGCATCGACAGCGTCATCCTTACAAAGCTCGACTCTGACACAAGAGGCGGTGCGGCGCTTTCAGTGCTTGCTGTAACAGGTAAGCCTATCAAGTTCGTTGGTATGGGCGAAAAGCTTGACGAGTTTGAGGCTTTCCACCCTGAGAGAATGGCTTCAAGAATACTTGGCATGGGCGATATGCTCACACTTATCGAGAAAGCTACTCAGACAGTTGACGAAAAGGACGCCAAAAAGCTTGCAGAAAAAATGCAGGAAAAGGGCTTTGACCTTAACGACTTGCTGGAGCAGATGAAGCAGATACAGAAAATGGGCTCTATGAAGTCTATTATCAGAATGCTTCCAGGCGCAAACAAGGTAACAGACGAGCAGGTGGAGCAGGGCGAGGTTCAACTGAAAAAGACTGAGGCTATGATAAATTCAATGACAAGGGCTGAAAGAGAAAAGCCTGCGATCATTGACCCTAAGAGAAAAAGACGTATCGCTGCCGGAAGCGGCACGCAGGTATCTGACGTAAATCAGCTTCTTAAGCAGTTTGAACAGATGCAGAAAATGATGAAGCAGTTCGGTATTGGCGGAAATCTTCACGGAAAGAAATCCAGAAGAAACAGAGCGGCACTTCTCAAAGGACTTGGCGGCGGAATGCCACAATAATTGATAAGCTATCAGCAATCAAGTGATTGATTTGATATATGAAGTTTTTTATGGAGGTGAAAATACAATGGCAGTAAAGATCAGACTCAGAAGAATGGGTGCTAAGAAGGCTCCTTTCTACAGAATCGTAGTTGCTGATTCAAGATATCCAAGAGACGGACGTTTCATCGAAGAGCTGGGCTACTATGACCCAACTAAGGAACCTTCTGTACTCAAGGTTGACGACGAAAAGGCAAAGTCTTGGATCGCTAACGGTGCACAGCCAACTGATACAGTTAAGGCTCTTCTCAAGAAGAACGGCACTATCTAATAGCTGACAAGACAAATCAGACGGTGAGCTGCTTATCCCACCACTTCGCTTGCCGTTTTCGGCGGGGAAAACGCTTCCCTGCCGCATTTTCGTGGGAGAATGGAGATATTTTTATGAAAGAATTACTCGAAACTATAGTTTCTGAGCTTGTTGAAAACAAGGACGCTGTTGAGGTCGTTGTTGACGAGCCTAACGCAGAGGGTATCGTGGTTTATCATCTTCACGTTGCTCCGGACGATATGGGCAGAGTTATTGGCAAGCAGGGCAGGATCGCAAAGGCTATAAGAGTCGTAATGCGTGCCGGTGCTTCCCGTGTGGATCAGAAAATAATGGTAGAGATAGACTGATAGTTCAGTGAATAAATCATCACCCTGTACAGATAATAGTATGGGGTGATTTTTTTTGCGTATAAATAAAAAATACTTCAATGCGCTCACAGGTATAGCCGTGGGGATATGCAACGGATTTTTCGGTTCAGGCGGTGGAATGATAGCAGTGCCTATGCTTGAAAAAGGCGGCAGTGAGGCGAAAAAAGCTCATGCCACGTCCATTGCTATAACGCTTCCATTGTCTGTTATAAGCGGACTTGTATATTTCAAGGGCGGCAGCCTTGACATTTGGCAGGCTGCGAAATTCATACCCCTTGGTCTGGCAGGTGCAGCAGTGGGCGCAATGCTCATGAAAAAGCTTTCAAACAGCCTGCTAAAACGTATTTTCGGCGCACTTATGATAATTGCAGGCGTGAGGATATTTATGAAATAGGGTGATATTACGGCTTGGTATACAATATGTGCGGTGGCTTTTCTCACCGGTATCTTTGCCTCCATGGGTCTTGGGGGCGGAATGGTGCTTATAATTTATCTGACGGTCTTTGCAGGCTTTTCGCAACTAGCGGCGCAGGGGATAAACCTTGTGTTTTTTATCCCTATCGCAATAATAAGCCTTGTGCTTCACACGAAAAACAAGCTTGTGGAATGGAAAAAAGCCGTTCCCGCAGTTTTGTGGGGAACGGCTGCTGTTATTATATCAGCATGGCTTGCAAACAGGATAGAGCAAAGCCTGCTTTCAAAAGCTTTCGGTATTTTCCTTATCCTAATGGGACTGAAAGAGTTATTTTTCAAGAGTGAAAAGCACAAGTTCAAAAGGGTCTGAGAAACGCTGTGTCCAGCCGCTGTTGCCCACTCCTCTTGATACAACAAGGGTTGTATCGTTCACGCTGTAAGTGCCGTCGGTGTATTTGGGGAACAGACCCTGACCAGGTGCATAAAGACCATTCACAAAGGGTAGCCTTATAAGCCCGCCATGTGCGTGACCTGTGAAGTCTATGTCTATATGCGTTCCATACTGCACTGCGGTCTTGCTGAAATAGTTGCAATCCTCGGGATAGTGATTTAGCAGTATGACAAAATCCTCTGTGACCTGAGAAAAAGCCTCGCTGTCATTTTCCATATTGTCAAAGCCCAACAGGCTTATAGTATCACCATTTCGTGTGAGTGTGGTATGCTCGTTATAGAGGACGTTTACACCATAGCTTTCACAGCCTGCAACAAACTTTTCCCTTTCCACCTGAGAAAGATTGTATTCATGGTTGCCCATAACAAGATAGACAGGACATATCTCAGGGAGCTTTTTCATAAGCTCAAGGGAGCGGTCAACATCGGGAAATATCTGATCTACGCTGTCCCCTGTGACAAAGATATAGTCAGGCTCACAGTCTTTGACCTTTTCCGTCAGCCTATCTATATAGCCCTTGCCCCACTCGTTGTGGAAGTCAGATATCTGAACTATCTTACAGCCCTCGAAGCCCTCAGGCAAGTTGTCAAAATGCGCTGACAGCTTTTTGACCTCGATATAGGTATTAGACCACACAAAATCGGCTAATACCATTACCGCAAGCACTATTATCACTATGATGATATTTCTTTTCTGCTTTTTAGTCAGCCTGCTTTGCTTTTTTTCTTCTGTATTCAAGATAGCCCTCCAAAATTATCGTTGCGGCAACTGTATCTACAACAGCCTTTCTTGCCTTTCCCCTGACGTTTGTTTCGTTAAGGATATTGTGTGCTGTGACAGTTGTGGAACGCTCGTCCCACATTCTCACGGGCAGGTCTGTACGCTCTTTCAAAAGCTCAGCAAATGCCCTGCACTTCTCTGCTCTTGGACCTTCCGTGCCGTTCATGTTTATAGGCAGACCTACTATTATCTCACCTGCACCGTACTCAGCCGCTGTCTGAGCCGCCTTATCTGCGAGCCTTTCGGCGTTTCTCTCAGGAACAGTGCCGATAGGAGAAGCAAGAAACTCAGAGCGGTCGCTTATTGCAAAGCCTGTTCTTGCGTCACCATAATCTATTGCCATTATTTTCATTTCACACACCTCTACATCATGACTTTTCGTATCATTATATCATAATACTGTCTGTAAAGCAAGTCCTAAAGCAGAATTTAGGAAATTAAACTGCAAGGACGCAATGTGGAAAAGCTTTCTGCAGATCATTTTCTCAAAAAAGTAAAATAGTTCCTTAAATACTGTGATTATTTGTGCATTATGGTTATTGATTTTTATTTTTAATTATGTTATAATGCTTTATTATCAGAGGGTATGCACAAATATCAGGGTTAGGTTTTGTGCAAAATTATATTTTGTAAGAATTTGAAAGGAAAAAGAAAATGAAGAAATTTTTATCAGCAGCAATGTCTGCTATCATCGCCTGCGCTTCAATATTCTCATGCACACTGACAGCTTTTGCCGAAAACGCAGAAACAGAAGACGTTACTATCGACTGCTCTTCCGCAACGACTTGTAGCAATTGGGAACAGTCTATCACTGTCGATCAGGCAACTTTCAACGCAACAAGGCTTACAAAGGATTCAGAGATAATCGTCACATTCAAGAGCGAGGAAATAAACGAAAAGGCAGGAAACAAATACAATGCTGAGCTTATTTTCCAGAGCTGGGACAACACCACTACATCAGCCGCTCAGGACGGTGCGGTATGGGCAAAGATAGCACCTGTGAAGTTTGACGATTCATCAGCTACATATGATTTTGAATCTATCGCAACTGCATACGGCACGGACGATTTCAGTCAGGTATACAACATCATAATCGGCGCAACTGACAGGGCAAAGATAACAGTAACAGGCATAACGGTAACGAACTGCAAGACAAAGACTTATGCAGAAAAGGAAGAAAAAGACTCAAAGGGAACAAACCCTATTATCATAGTTATTGCGGTCATCGCAGGAATTGCTATCGCAGTTGTGGTAATTGTGATAATCATGAACAAGAAGTCAAGTGAAGCCTTTGACGTAAGCACCGGCAAGTTCGTTGACAAGAAAAATCTTTTTGATGAGCCTAAGAACGGTGAGGACGAGAAGAAATAAAAATAACGCTATCAGCAGGAGGACGAGCAGTTCGTTCTCCTGCTTTTTTTATACCAGAAATATTGACTTATAGACGGAGTTATGGTATTATATTAAAAGGTATATTTAATAATTGGAGGCTATATAAAATGTCAATATTTAAACTTGATCCAGCATTTAAGGACTACATCTGGGGCGGTACCAGACTTAGAGATGAGTACGGCAAAAAGTGCGATTATGATAAGGTCGCAGAGAGCTGGGAGCTTTCTTGTCATAAGGACGGTCCAAGCGTTGTGGCTGACGGCGAATACAAGGGTCTGACACTCAATGAGTATATCGAAAAGGCAGGCAAGGGCGTTCTTGGCAAGAACTGCGAAAGATTTGAGAACTTCCCTATCCTTATTAAGCTCATTGACGCTAAGGACAATCTTTCCGTACAGGTACACCCTGACAACGATTATGCAATGAGAGTTGAAGGCGAATACGGCAAGACCGAGATGTGGTATGTTGTTGACTGTGACGAGGGTGCTACTCTTCTCTACGGTTTCAAGCACGAGATAACAAAGGAAGAATTTGCAAGAAGGATCGCTGACAACACGCTTCTTGAAGTAACAAACGCTGTACCTGTTAAGAAGGGCGATGTTTTCTTCATCAAGTCAGGCACGCTCCATGCTATCGGCAAGGGTATCCTTATTGCTGAGATACAGCAGAACTCAAACACTACATACAGAATTTATGACTATGGCAGAGTTGGCAAGGACGGCAAGCCTAGAGAGCTTCACGTTGACAAGGCTCTTGACGTAACAAAGCTTGCTCCTGCTGAGCAGTATCCTGAGACACCTGTTGAGAAGAAGGACGGCTATGACATAAAGCTTCTTTCAAAATGCGAATACTTCACAACATACAGAGTGAACGTTGAAACAAAGGCTGAGCTTGACGCTGACGAAAACAGTTTCAACAGTATTCTCGTTCTCGAGGGCGAGCCTGTTATCAGCGGTGGCGAAACTGTTTCTGCAAAGAAGGGCGAAAGCGTATTCATTTCAGCAGGCACAGGCAAGTATACTGTTGAGGGCAAATGCACATTCGTGCTTACAAAGATAGACTAAGGTGAGATAAATGCTTAAACTTGACCTAAAAAAAGAGATAGGTGAGCTTGGCGCACTTGTGATCGCTTTTATTATCGGATTTGTTGCAAGCTCATTTTGGATAGGTCTTATCAGCTTTGTGGTGCTGGAGCTTGTGTATCTTCTGGTATATGACGCCATAGCAAAAAAGGCTGAAGCCCAAAAGCCAAAAGAGGAAAAGGAAGAGATAAACTTTCACGAATATGACGATGACACTGAGAGCGATAACGCTCAGTAAGCTCAGAAAATAAAAGGGAGAAATTATTATGAAGTATTACATTGGTATTGATCTTGGCGGCACTAACATCAAAGCAGGTGTTGTAAATGAAGAATTTGAGATAATCGCAAAGGCTACCTGCAAGACCAATCTGCCAAGACCTGCGGAGGAGATCTGCGAGGATATGGCTAAGGTCGCTTTGGAAGCTGTAAAGAACGCAGGGCTGGAGATAGAGCAGATAGAGTCTGTAGGTATCGGCACACCTGGCACTGCAAATTCTGACACTGGCGTTATTGAGTATTCAAACAACCTTGGTTTCCTTAACTTCCACGTTGTTGACCTTATGAAGAAGTTTATCGACAAGCCTTGCTATGTTGAGAACGACGCTAACGCTGCGGCATACGGCGAGTATGTTGCAGGTGCAGCAAAGGGTGCGAACGACGCTGTTTGTATCACTCTGGGCACAGGCGTTGGCGGAGGAATAATCATTAACGGAAAGATATATTCAGGCTTCAACTTTGCAGGTGCTGAGATAGGTCACACTGTTATCGACCCTAACGGTCCGCAGTGTACTTGCGGCAGACACGGCTGCTTTGAGGTATTCTCTTCTGCAACAGGTCTTGTAAGAATGACAAAAGAGGCTATGTTCGAGGACAAGGACTCTATCATGTGGAAAATGAACGAAGAGGACGGCAAAGTTTCTGCAAGAACTGCGTTCAACGCTATGAGAGCAGGCGATAAGGCAGGCAAGGAAGTTGTTGACAAATACATAAAGTATCTTGCTTGCGGAATCACAAACACAATAAACATCTTCCAGCCTGATATACTCTGTATCGGCGGCGGCGTATGCAACGAAGGTGACCCTCTGCTTTTGCCGCTGAAAGAGCTTGTGGCTAAGGAAATTTACACAAAGAATTCAGCAAAGAACACTGAGATAGTTATTGCAAAGCTCGGAAATGACGCAGGCATAATCGGTGCGGCATTCCTTGGACTTTCACACAAGAAATAAATAACAAAAAAGAAAAGGGGCAACTACAATGGGATTATTTGATAAGCTTTTAAAGGGTGCGGTTGACGCAATAGACAACGCTGCAGCAAAAAGCGGCAACGGCCCGACAGGGCTTAAAGACCTGTTTGATCAGGCTATGGACAAGAAAAACGAAGCTATAAATGGCACTTCAAGCTCCACGGCTTCAAGCAAACCAAGCACTGCCACTTCAAGCACAAGTTCAAGCAAGAGAAGCAATTGTGCTTATACAAGACCGACATATACCACACCGCAGGAAGTTCTTGACACAGCAAGTATTCCTGCAAAGCCGTCAAGAGAAATAACCTATGAAATTTTCGACGGCAAAGACGCAGAAATAAGGGTGAAAGTATCATTTGACCTGAGCGGTGATTTCATCGAAACAGAATGTGACTTTGATTATGGCGCAATGTATCTGCCAAACTGTGATGATGATTTTGATGACAATTACTCTGACAGCAATACACCTTATTTTGAAATGGTAAGTGCGCCTGATGACGAGATATACTATATGATAGATAAATGTCGAAATGGCGGCACGCCTGACAATGCAATGATGTTCCTGCGTGTTGATGATATGGGACCTAGGATACAGTTCAAAGCCAAGGTGAAAAACAGGTTTGGCAAGATAGAGTATTTTTATAACTGTCAATTCCATGATGAGTTCAACCCCCAAAGCTACATCGGCGTATGTTACAATGCTGATGTTGTTGGTACTCCACTTGAGAAAAAGCTTATGGCTGCTGTTGACGAAGCGGCACGCACATTCCGCAGAGAAGTAGTTAAAATAGAGGACAGACCATTCCGCTAAGGAGGACAAAACGAAATGAAGTTCAGTATAATAGGTTTTATACCTACTTTGCTTTTGCTGATACCTGTGATAGCAGCCTGTTTCAAGACACCTGCCGACAAGCCTGAGCTTGAGGACGAGAACATTATCGTTTTCATTGCAAAGTGTGTGGGCAGATTTGGCTGCATAGGCTATATGTGCCTTGCTATCGGAGATTACAAGGTAGGCTTTTCAAGCAAGCTGCTTTTCATAATATGGGCTGTTGTTGCACTGCTCGTTATCGCACTTTATTGGGTGCTTTGGATAAGGCATTATAAAAAAGGCAATCATTTTGAAGATATTTACGGCACTGGGATCCCGCTTTTCATTATCCCTGCGGCATTCGTGCTTGTGACAGGTATCTTCTCAATGAATTTTATGCTTATCATATTCTCAGTGCTGGATATCGTTTGCGAATACTGCTCTGCATACGGTGTAAGAAAGCGTCTGCACCCTGCAAAGACAGAGGAAAGCTCAGACGAGGCTGAAACAAAAGAAAATGAGGACGGAGAATAATACCGCTCTCAGTAATATATTTTTCAAAAGAGGTAATAAAAAATGGCGTGTAATTATTTTTGTGACGGAGTAGACAAAGCTCCACAGAGATCACTTTTCAATGCTCTTGGCATGACAAAGGAAGAAATGGACAGACCTCTCGTTGGTATCGTATCTTCATATAATGAGATAGTTCCTGGTCACATGAACATTGATAAGATAGTTGAAGCTGTTAAAATGGGCGTTGCAATGGCAGGCGGAACACCTGTTGTATTCCCTGCTATCGCTGTTTGCGACGGTATCGCTATGGGTCACATGGGAATGAAATATTCTCTCGTTACCCGTGACCTTATCGCAGACTCAACAGAGTGCATGGCTTTGGCTCATCACTTTGACGCTCTTGTTATGATACCAAACTGCGACAAGAACGTTCCTGGTCTGCTCATGGCAGCCGCAAGAGTAAACGTTCCTACTATTTTCGTATCAGGCGGTCCAATGCTGGCTGGTCACGTTAAGGGCAAGAAAACTTCCCTTTCAAGTATGTTCGAGGCTGTTGGTACTTACAACGCAGGCAAGTTCACACTTGACGACGTTGAGGAATTTGAGAATAAAGCCTGTCCGACTTGCGGAAGCTGTTCAGGTATGTACACTGCAAACTCTATGAACTGCCTTACAGAAGTTCTCGGCATGGGTCTTAGAGGAAACGGCACTATCCCTGCTGTATATTCTGAAAGACTCAAGCTTGCAAAGCACGCAGGTATGCAGGTAATGGAGCTTTACAAGAAGAACATCAGACCAAGAGATATCATGACAAAGGACGCTTTCATCAACGCTATCACAGCTGATATGGCGCTTGGCTGTTCAACAAACTCAATGCTTCACCTCCCTGCTATCGCTCACGAGTGCGGAGTAGAGCTTGACCTTGACTTTGTAAACGAGATATCAAAGAGAACGCCAAACCTCTGTCACCTTGCTCCTGCCGGTCACACATACATGGAAGACCTCAACGAAGCAGGCGGAGTTTACGCAGTTCTTGGCGAGCTTAACAAGAAACACCTTATCAACACAGACTGCATGACTTGCACAGGCAAGACAGTAGGCGAGAACATCAGCGGCGTTGTAAACAAGAACCCTGAGCTTATCAGACCAATAGACAACCCATATTCTCAGACAGGCGGAATCGCAGTTCTCAGAGGAAACCTTGCTCCTGACACCTGCGTTGTTAAGCGTTCAGCTGTTGCGCCTGAAATGCTGGCTCATGAAGGTCCTGCAAGAGTATTCGACTGCGAGGAGGACGCTATCGCTGCTATCAGAGGCGGCAAGATAGTTGAGGGCGACGTTGTCGTTATCCGTTATGAGGGACCAAAGGGCGGTCCTGGAATGAGAGAGATGCTCAATCCTACATCTGCTATCGCAGGCATGGGTCTTGGCTCAACTGTTGCACTTATCACTGACGGACGTTTCAGCGGCGCTTCAAGAGGTGCTTCTATCGGTCACGTTTCACCTGAGGCAGCCGTAGGCGGTCCTATCGCACTTGTTGAAGAAGGAGATATGATAGCAATAGATATTGACAACTGCTCTATCACACTTAAAGTATCTGACGAGGAGCTTGCTGAAAGAAGAAAGAACTGGAAGCCAAGACAGCCAAAGGTAACAACAGGCTATCTTGCAAGATACGCTTCACTTGTAACTTCTGCAAACAGAGGTGCTATACTTCAGATAAAGGACTAATATCCGATACAAAATAATAAGGGAGAAAGGCGGAATAATATGAAAAAAATCATTTCAGGCTTGCTTGGAATACTTTTTGTAGTTCTTGTAGTAGTAGGTGTTTTCATCTGCACATATGTATTCAATCAGCCGTCAAGATCAGGCGATTCAAGAGAGCTTATCTCTGGAACATGGACAGATAAGGACGCAAACATTACTTTTGAATTCTCTGACGAGGGCGATTTCACTATCACTCGCGCTGATGACAGCTCAGTTGTCGCAAAGGGCTGGTTTAAAATTCAGGAGGACGGGGGAAGCGGAAAGATACAGCTTCTTGTAAATCCGTCTGACAGAGATACAACTGTTGATATCGGTCTGAGAATGAAGTTCTTCTCGACTATTTCCTACAAAAACCTTTCTGTACCGTCTGAGGACGAGGGCGACAAGGTCGCTACCTGCAAGTTCATCTTCCAGAACTCTGACGGAGTTTACTCTTGCGAGAGAAAAGACTCTGACGGCTCATTCTACGACGGCAAATAACGAATTTTCAAGGGCTACGGCTGAACGATATGTTTAGCCGCAGCTTTTGTGCAGTAAAGACTTGATTAAGATAAAAAAGGAGTAAAAATGGAGCTACTGATCAAAAATATCCGTGCCTGCGACCCGCAGACAGGGCTCGACGGTATAACGGACATAGGCATTGACGGAGGAAAGATAGTCAACCTTGGAAAAACTGACGAGCATGCTCAGAGAGTTATCGACGCAAAGGGCAAGCTTTGTGCATTGCCTGGGCTTTTCGATATGCACGTTCACTTTCGTGACCCAGGTCTTACCTACAAGGAGGACATCATCACAGGTGCGAACGCCGCAAAGGCTGGCGGTTTCACGGGCGTCGCTTGTATGCCGAACACAAAGCCTCCTATCGACTCCCCTGAGGGTGTGAAATACGTTTTTGAAAAGGCAAAGAAAACAGGTATCGACGTTTTCCCTATTGCCTGCGTTACAAAGGGCATGAAAGGTCAGGAGCTTTGCGACTATGACGCACTCAAAGCCGCAGGAGTTACCGCCATTTCAGATGACGGCAGACCTGTTGAGAACGCTGAGCTTATGCGTCAGGCTATTGAAAAAACTAATGAAAATGGTCTTATCGTGACTTCTCACTGCGAGGACTTGAAGATAATAAACGGTGGTATCATCAACAAGGGCGAGATATCCGAAAAGCTTGGAGTAAAGGGCATGGACAGAGCCTCTGAAGACTATATCACAGCCCGTGAGATATGCCTTGCAATGAGCTGCAATGCGAGAGTTCACATATGCCACGTTTCCACAAAAGGCTCTGTGAACATCATAAGAGCGGCGAAAAAGGACGGCGTTAAGGTCACCTGCGAAACTGCGCCGCACTATTTCACATTCACAGACGAAAAGCTTTTAGCCCGTGACGCAGATTTCAGAATGTCGCCTCCACTTAGAACTGAGGAGGACAGGGCGGCTGTTGAGGAAGCTGTTCTTGACGGCACTATCGACTGCATCATCACCGACCACGCTCCACACTCCGCAGAAGAAAAGGCTGACTTTGAGAAAGCTCCAAACGGTGTTGTGGGACTTGAAACTTCCCTTGCAGCTACGCTTACAATACTTTACCACAGCGGCAAGTGCGGTCTTGACAAGATAGCAGAGATAATGTCGGTAAATCCGAGAAAGATAATGGGGCTTGAGCCTATCAAGATAGCAGTGGGCGAAAGATGCGACCTTTGTATCTTTGACCCTGACTATGAATGGGAAGTTATCCCTGCCGAGCTTAATTCAAAGAGCAAAAACAGCGTGTTCAAAGGCACAAGGCTCAAAGGCAAGGTAATGTACACAATATGCAGAGGAAAGCTCGTTTTTGAGCTTTAATATAAAAATATCCGAAAGGAAGATAAAAATGGCATTTGACAGACTTATTGAAAATATCGTAAAGACACAGAACCCGTCAGTAGTGGGGCTTGACCCAAAGCTTGACTATGTTCCTGAATACATCAAGGAAAAGAAGTTCAAGAAATACGGCAAGACGCTCAAGGGTGCGGCAAAGGCTATATGGGAGTTCAACAAGACTATAATCGACGAGATACACGATATCTGCCCTGCTATCAAGCCACAGGCTGCATACTATGAAATGTATGGCTACGAGGGTGTAAAGACCCTTTACAAGACTATACAGTATGCAAAGGAAAAAGGTATGTTCGTCATGACAGACGGCAAGAGAAACGATATCGGCGCAACTATGGAAGCTTACGCAACCGCACATCTTGGTCTTACTGACGTTGGCGGTGAGCTTGTGGAGGCTTTCGGAGCAGACGCTCTCACTGTAAACGGCTATCTCGGCTCAGACGGTATAAACCCGCTTCTTGACCAGTGCAGAAAATATGACAAGGGCATTTTCGTTCTTGTAAAGACATCAAACAAGTCAAGCGGTGAGCTTCAGGATCTTATGATAGGCAACAAGACAGTTTATGCCACAATGGGCTCAATGTGCGAGCTGTGGGGCAAGGACGTTACGGGCAAGTATGGCTACAGCGGTGTTGGCGCAGTTGTGGGTGCAACTTATCCTGAGCAGCTTGCTGAAATGAGAAAGGCTCTGCCGCACACATTCTTCCTTGTACCAGGCTACGGCGCACAGGGCGGCGGTGCTGAGGGCGTATCAAAGGCATTTGACGATCACGGACTTGGTGCTATAGTGAACTCCTCCCGTGGCGTAATGTGTGCTTACAAGAAAGAGGATAACTGTGACGAGCATGATTTTGCAAAGGCTGCAAGACGTGAAGTTATCAGAATGAAAGAGGATATAATCTCATATCTGCCAAAGATCACACTTGAATAAACACTAAAGGAGTGACTGAGTATGACAGCAAAGGGCGTTATATTGTTTACAGCGACGGTGGGAGCATTGCTTTTATGCTCCTGCGCAAAGAACGAGGATACAAGCTCTTTGACGGAAAGTCAGCAGGAGCAAAGCGATTTTCCAAGATGTATCGTAGGCGAGTGGAAATGCCGTGAAACGCCCCTTGACAACAGCGAGCTTTATTCGGGCTATCTCAGCCTTATTATCCGTTCAGACGGCAACTATCTCATGTATGACGCAGAAGCAGGCAATCCCTGCTTAAAAGGCACTATCGAAATGGACGGCGACGATCTTGATCTTATCTTTGTTGATGACAGCGGAGTGGATTTTGCGCCGCCTGCCGGTTGGGAGAATATGTCCAAAAGGCAGGAGATAGGCTATTTTGCTGACTCTTACACGCTAAAGCTTACTTATACTGATAATGATAACTCGGTCACTCTCGTTTTTGATGCGGTGAACGCTCCGAATGAGGTAAAGAACTAAGTACAGGGAGGATTTTTAATGTACAAGCAGGGTAAATACCCAATAGTTTCAAAAAAGACCCTTGCAAAAGGAATTTTTGACATTGAGATATACTGTCCGCACATCGCAAAGGCGGCAAAGGCAGGACAGTTCGCACAGGTGCAGGCAGAGGGCTTTTTCCTCCGCAGACCTATCTCTATTTGCGATATCGACAAGGACAAGGGTACTATCCGCCTTGTTTTTGAGGTAAGAGGTCACGGCACTGACAAGATAAGCGAGCTTAACAAGGGCGACCTTGTTGACATTATCGCACCGCTGGGTAACGGCTTCAAGGTGCTTGAAAAGGGCAAAAAAGCTGTCTGTATCGGCGGCGGCATAGGCACACCTCCAATGGTGGGCATTGCAAAGGAATACGGCGAGAACGCCACTGTTATAAGCGGTTTCAGAAACGCTGCGGCTGTTATTTTGCAGGAGGACTTCAAGGCCATGGGCTGTGACGTTCAGCTTTGCACTGACGACGGCTCAGCAGGAAGAAAGGGCTTTGTTACTGACGCACTTATTGATGTGCTTAAAAGCGAAAAGCCTGATATCGTTTATGCCTGCGGTCCAATGATAATGCTCAAAAATATCACGAAGATATGTGAGGAAAACGGCATTTACTGTCAGGTATCTCTTGAACAGAGAATGGCTTGCGGCGTGGGTGCGTGTCTTGTATGCGTATGCCGCACTGTCAAGGACGGTCAGGAGTTCAATTCTCACGTTTGCAAGGACGGTCCTGTATTCGACAGCGAGGAGGTAGTGTTTGATGAATAGGATAAATGTGAATTTCTGCGGAGTTGAGTTCAAAAACCCTGTTATCCCTGCAAGCGGCACATTCGGCTACGGCAGAGAGTACGAGCAGTTCTATCCCCTTTCAAAGCTGGGCGGAATATCCGTAAAAGGCACTACGCTTCACCGCCGTGAGGGCAATCCAGGTCCTAGAGTTGCGGAAACTCCAAGCGGTATGCTCAATTCTGTTGGACTTCAAAACGGCGGCGTTGACAAGTTCATAAACTACGAGCTTCCAAACCTTGTAACAAAAGACACAAGGATAATAGCCAACATTGCAGGTTCTACTATTGAAGAATGTGCAGAGCTTGCAGAAAAGCTCAACGGCACGGCTGTTGACATGATAGAGCTTAACATATCCTGCCCGAACGTAAAACAGGGCGGAGCGGCTTTCGGCACTGACTGCAACGTTGCAGGTGCGGTCACAAAGGCTGTAAAGGACGTTACGGAAAAGCCTCTTATGGTAAAGCTTTCGCCGAACGTTACGAACATTGTGGACATTGCAAAGTCTGTTGAGGCAAACGGTGCGGACGCTGTTTCCCTTATAAACACGCTTCTCGGTATGCGTATCGACATAAAAACACGCCGTCCTATACTGAAAAACAACGTGGGCGGACTTTCAGGTCCTGCGGTGTTCCCTGTTGCCGTAAGAATGGTATGGCAGGTGGCAAACGCTGTTAAAATACCTGTTATGGGCATGGGCGGTATCGCCACATGGGAAGACGCCATTGAAATGATGATGGCAGGCGCAGGAGCTGTTCAGGTAGGTGCGGCAATATTTGCTGACCCTTATGCACCTGTGAAGATAGCCGAGGGTATGCAGAAATTCTGCGAAGACAACGGTATAAACAACATCTCTGAGATAGTCGGCACTGTTAAGCCTTGGTAACAACATAGTAAAATATCCGTCTTTTTACAGGGCGGATATTTTTATGGTGTTTTTTCTTACGAATTTCTTAAATCCATTGAAAACAGCTTGCAAAAATGCTATAATTTAAGTCGTCAGGAAAGGCTGACAGAGAAAGGGGAAAGATATGTTTCTTAGAGTACTTTGCGTGATAACATCTGCACTTACAGTTCTTACCACGCTTTCAATGACATCATGCGGAGCAGACAACGCCATTTCGTCTGAGGCTTCCGAAAGTGCTGTTACATCTACAGCAGACAGCGGTAAAACTGCAAAGGATATCCTTTCGGCAATAGAGGGCGACCACATGGACGCTTCGACTTTTTACGGTGAGGACAGCTTCACAAAGAATACCGAAAAGCTTTATGGTATAGAAGCTGACAAGCTCAGCGATGGAGGAATACTTTACTCCTCTGACGGCAATTATGCTGACGAGATATCTATGCTCAAAATGGCTGACGGAAGCAGTGCAAAAAGCCAGCTTGCAGACAGGCTGAGCTACAGACTTAATCAGTATGAAAACTACAAGCCTGAAGAAACAAAGAAAATACAGGCGGCAAAGATATTTCAGGCCGGAGATTACTGT
Source organism: Ruminococcus sp. AM43-6 (assembly GCF_003461785.1). NCBI lineage: Bacteria > Bacillati > Bacillota > Clostridia > Eubacteriales > Oscillospiraceae > Ruminococcus > Ruminococcus sp. AM43-6. The sequence goes on along the minus strand of NZ_QTXU01000003.1, from coordinate 39,723 downwards.
GTGCTTGTTATCTCTGACAATGCTGACGAGATATCTGATGAGATAACAGACATGATAAATTAAAAAACGGAGGAAAGAAAATGACAACAGCGAAAAAAATACTTACCCTTGCACTTTGTCTGACCAGCCTTACAGCGGGTATGACAGGCTGTGCTAAAGATAAAAGCAGTTCTGATACTAAAATTGCTAAAAGCACATCATCACAATCAGAAAGCAGCGACAGCGAGAAGATAAAAGAACTTAACGACAAGCTTGAAAAGCTGGAAAACACGCTTTCTAACATTCTTGGGGAGGATATATTTGATCCCTCAGACGGTGACGGCAACGTAAACGGTGAGATACACCCTATCTATGATGATACAGCAGTGGTTGAAGCTTACAAGTCGGGTGACGATTCAAAGCTCACTGACGATAAGGACAAATACATACTCAAAGAGCTAAAAAAGGCTGTGGGCGAGATAATCAAAGACGGCATGAGCGAATATGACAAGGAAAAGGCTGTTTATGATTATGTGTTCTCTCAGACGCACTTTAATGACGATTCTCTTGTGGCGATATCTGATGAAAGTGAAGATGACGAGTCATACAATCCTTACGGATTTTTCCATGACCACTCTACTATCTGTGTTGGAAACGCAACAACAATAAAGCTGTTTTTTGATGTTCTGGGTATCGACAGCAAGATAATACACTCAACAGAAAACGGCGAACACGCTTGGAACGTTGTGAAGATAGACGGCAAATGGTATCACCTTGATGTGACATTTGACGGCGGCAACGAAGCTCCTGACTACGCATATTTCAACGTACCTGACACTGCAAAGGACGACGGCTCTTATCCTTGGAACAAAGAGGACTTCCCTGAATGCACTGCCACTGACGATTGCTACATATGCAAGAATGCCAAGAAGCTTGACAGCGTTTATGATATACCTCAACGCATAAAGAAAGCAATGTCAGATAAAGGAAAAACTGTATATATGTCACTGGACGTGCCGGAGGGTGCAGGCAGCACTGCTGTTGCGGAGCAGGTCACAAACATAATATCAAACTTTTACATTGACGATTACAACGTCTCTTCCACACCTGTTATTGACGCAGGGGACAAGGTTTGCTTTGGAATTTCTTTAAACTCGGCAGACGATGACGATTCAGATAATTCTTATGACACAGACAATGCACTTGGCATTGATTACGACAAGCTTTCAAAGGCATTCTCAGATGCTCTCGGAATAGATTATGAGTATGAGCCTGATTATTCTGATAATAACATAATGGGTTAAAGATTATAAGGGGATTCTTTAATAAAAGCCGCAGGGCATACAGTTTTTACGCTGTATACCCTGCGGCTTTTTATATCGGATTTGATCGAAGAAAGCTTGCCCTTTGGGTCACACGTCAGCTTGCCTGACTGTCTGCCCTTTTCCGATTTTGTATGTTTGAGAAATTAGTTCTCGAAAAGTGCTGTTGAAAGATATCTCTCACCTGTATCAGGGAGAAGTGCAACGATAGTCTTGCCCTTGTTCTCAGGTCTCTTTGAAAGTATCTCAGCGGCTTTAAGTGCTGCACCTGAGGAGATACCAACGAGGATACCCTCTGTTTTAGCGAACTTGTTTCCTGTCTTGAAAGCGTCCTCATTCTCGATAGGAAGGATCTCGTCATAAACCTTTGTATCAAGGACATCAGGAACGAAGCCTGCACCGATACCCTGAATTTTGTGTGGACCTGATTTGCCCTGTGAAAGAACAGGTGAAGTTGCAGGCTCTACTGCTACGATCTTAACGTCAGGGTTCTTTGATTTGAGATACTGACCAACACCTGTTACTGTTCCGCCTGTGCCAACGCCTGCAATAAAGATGTCTACCTTGCCGTCTGTATCTTCCCAGATCTCAGGACCTGTTGTTGCAAAGTGAGCGGCTGGGTTTGCAGGGTTTACGAACTGACCGAGGATAACAGAGTTCTCGATCTCGCCCTTAAGCTCGTCAGCCTTCTTGATAGCACCTGTCATGCCCTTTGCGCCTTCTGTGAGAACTATCTGTGCTCCATATGCTTTAAGAAGATTTCTTCTTTCGATACTCATTGTTTCAGGCATTGTAAGAATTACCTTGTAGCCCTTTGATACGCCCACAGCCGCAAGACCGATACCTGTGTTTCCTGATGTAGGCTCTATGATAGTTGCGCCTTTCTTGAGAACGCCCTTCTTCTCAGCTTCCTCGATCATTGCAAGTGCAACTCTGTCCTTAACGCTTCCTGCCGGGTTGAAATATTCAAGCTTTGCAAGGATAGTTGCGTCAGCCTCTACTGCCTTTTCAAAATTAACTGCTTCGATTATTGGAGTTTTTCCGATAAGCTCCGAAACGCCCTTATAGATCTTTGACATTTTAATCTACCTCCGATATGAAAATTATTTTATGCGGTTTTCTGTACCGCTTATGTTTGCTATGGTTATACTATATCACTTTATTCCTACTATGTCAATAGGATTAATATGCTTTCTGTGTTTTATACAACAAAATCAGCTTATTGCAAGCTTCAATTTGTACATTATGACCTATAATCATACTCAGTAATGCAATATGGCTTATTATTTTCATCACAAAGCTCCACAAATTTTCTGCCCTCATCGGTATAAACAAGAGCCTTTATGACTTTACCACGCTTCAAGGGATTTTTATATTCCACACGGATACGCTTCACAGCAGACTCGTTTTCCACAAACTCGTCTGTTATGTCAAGATATCTCGCATTATTGACGTGTTCGTTCATGTCGATATAGCATTTCAGCACCGGGATATCCTCATACACCTGTGGCTCAGTATCAGGTAGGGCTATCTTTCTTGGAAGATACTCCATATCAAGCTTTGGATAGAGCTTCACCCTATCAACAAGCTCCTGTGGAACTTTTATAGGCCGCTGAGAGGTTTTGTCCATGAAAGCGCCAGAAGCTATAGACTTCACGCAGATATCACCGTTTTCGTCATATATAACTGTGTTTCTGTAGCCATACATTCTTTTAAGCTCATATGTCCATGTTTTGACGGTGAGCTTTTCGTTTTGCTCAGGTCTGCGGACGATATCAAGCTGTCTTGACACAAGAAACATCACGCAGTTTTCTTTCTCAAAAAAAGGCGACATAACAGGGTGAGTGTCAAGGTGGATAACAGAGCAATCCTGCAAAAGGTCAACAAGGCAGCTATTTCTTATTATGCCATGCGAACCTATCTGGCTGCAATTTACAGTGCGTTTCATTTCATACATATTGCTTTCCTCCATTCTGCTATATGATAATTATACAACTTATTGTCGCTTTTTTCAACAGCGAAACAGTTAAAATTGTTAGCAAGCATAATATTACTGCAAGTCTGAGTATGTTGTTATTGATGTTTCGGAGAATTAAACAGCAGGGCAAAGCAAAAGGGTCAGCGAAAATTCTGACCCTTCAGTCTGTATCAGAGCTTTGAATGCTTTCCTATCGTGATTTTTTCCAAAATGTTCATCTGCCTTTCGGGCGTTCGCTGTGTCGAAAAACGCTGTGTATAAAAGTTTAGTACAATGTTTACCCGTAGTCAAGCACCGAACTATTGACAAATCGCACTTGTGGATATATAATTTACCATGAAACTTCACTTTAAAAAGGAGGTGTGGCAGTGACAAAGGTCATATATCCTGTTATCGGCAGGCAGACTTCACTGCCCTTTTATCTCACCGGAATAGGCATTTCCGACCCTGAATTTCACGTCACAAGGGACAAAGGGCTTGTTTCACATCAGCTTCTTTTTACCTCAGGGGGCGAGGGCAGACTAATTGTCGGGGGAGAAGAATTTGTGCAGACAAAAGGCTCGGCATTTTATCTTCCCCCTAGCGTTCCGCATGAATATTATCCCTCAAATGGAAATTGGATAACAAACTGGATAGTTTTCCGTGGTGAATTTGCGGGGCAAATGCTTGCAAACCTTGGCTTTGACAGCTTTAGATTCTCCCCTGAGATAAACACCCAAAAACCCGCTCAGCTTTTTGAGCGAATTTTAGTTGCCGCTGCCGACCCTGTGAATTGTGGCGAAAAAACTTCCGCACTTGTGTATGAATATATCCTTACCATGAGGACTGCAATGCTTTTCCCTGACAGCCGAAACAACGTGGGTAGCATTACAAGGCAGGCGCTTTTGTATATTGACAACCGATACATGGAGGATATCACCGCAGAAACACTTGCAGGACTTTCGGGAGTGTCAGTACAACATTTCTGCCGTGTTTTTAAAGCAGAAACTTCAATGCGTCCACTTGAATATATTGCAAAACGACGTATCTCTCAGGCAAAATCTCTGCTTCTTAACACCGACTCTGACATAGGCGACATAGGCAAACAGGTGGGCTATGAGGACAGAAACTATTTCAGCATCGTTTTCAAAAAGCTTGAGGGCGTTTCGCCAAGAGAATACCGTCGTTCAAGAGGAACAGGTTTGTAATAATATTTTAAGCTTTATTAGAATTTTCTTAGCATATTTCAAAGCAAAATGTTCGTATCTTAATAATATGCAAAATATTTCAGATTGACCATACCCTCCTTTAAGCTTATAATTGTCATAAGAAAACAAGAAGCCATGCTTTATGCAAGGAGGATAACTTATGACGATACTAAAAAGGAGCGCGTCAATGGTGTCAGCATTGGTCATGATGATATCTGGCGCAGGCGCTTACAATTGCAGTGCGGAGGGAACAACGGTGAACGATAGCAATACAAATAATACAAGAGAGATAGTTATTGACGGAACTACGGCTCAGCTCAAAGAAAATATGCGCTACAGAGGGGCAGGCATGGTGAGCGCAAACAACTCATCAAGGCTTCTGTTGGATTACAAGGCTGAACACCCTGATGTATATGAGCAGATAATGGAATATATGTTTGGCAAAGAGGGCATCGGCATTACTCACCTTAAGTTGGAAATGGGTGCGGATATAAACTCATCATCAGGCACAGAACCGTCTGTAATGAGAACAGAGGACGAAAAGGCTGACGTAACAAGAGGTGCGGCATACCAGCTTGCCGCTGACGCAAAGAAGATAAATCCTGACATCACCTTGGATATGCTTTGGTGGAGTGAACCAAAGTGGGTATCTGACGCTTCCGACGTTTATGCTGCAAGATACAAATGGTATAAAAACACACTTGACTCCGCTTATGAAACATATGGACTTGAATTTGACTATGTAAGTGCTGTGCAGAATGAGCGTGGAGCTGACCTTGAATGGGTGAAATATCTTTCCTCACATCTCAAAAGTGAAAAAGGCACCCCTTATGACTACTCAAAGATAAAGATAGTCGGTGGAGAAGAGGTCTGCACATGGGGCTTTGCTGACAGAATGTATGAGGACAGCGAACTTATGAACGTTGTTGACGTGGTGGGAAGCCATTACACAAGCGAGTCCACCGAGAACGCACAGAAGCTTGCATATGAAAAAAACAAAGAGCTTTGGTTCAGCGAAGCAAGCTCGCCAATGGCATATGCTCAGGGCACATACAGATATGACGGCTCAGGTCTGGCAGGCATAAACGGCACCCTTGATATTGCAAACAGAATAATCGGAATGTATCCAAACGGCAAAATGACACTTTATGAGTATCAGCCTGTTGTATCGGCATACTATGACGGCGCTTGCTACTGTCAGAAACAGCTTATCTCAGCCTGCGACCCTTGGAGCGGTTATTATATGCTTGACAGCGGTTTTTATATGTCACTGCATTTCTCACAGTTCATACAAAAGGGTTGGGCGTTCGTTGACAGCGGCTGCTTCAGCGACGGCAAAAAAGGCGGTGACGGCCACGCTATCGTCGACGCAGTTTACAGCTATATGACCGCCACAGACACAGAAACAGGCGATTACAGCACCGTTATCACAAACACTACAAGCGAGCCTATACAGTATGACCTCAAGGTATCAGGACTTGACAAGGCGTCAAGCAACGTGAGCGTATGGGAAACAAGAGGTCCTGACAGCATTGACGGCAGCTATGACGAGAATTATTTCAAGAAAACTGAGGATATAACCCCTACAGAGAACGGCGGAGCTTATACATACTCTGTGACAGTGAAACCAAATTCTATTGTGACAATTTCTACTGTTACACCTGAGCGCACAGAATACAAAAACGCTGACGAGAGCGAACGCACTGTTTTGAAGCTTCCATATTCGGACGATTTTGAGTATGCAGGCTATCCTGAGAATTATCTTTCATCAAGGGGCAATGCGCCAAGATACACAACAGATCAGGGCGGTGCTTTCGAGGTGGAAAAGACCGACAAGGGCAATATGCTAGTTCAGCAGATAACGGCTGACATGAAAGCCAACGAGTGGGGCTACACCCCCGAACCTGTGACTACATTCGGTGACGACAGGTGGTATAACTACTCTGTGAACGTTGACGCTGCTTTTGCGACTTCGCAGGACGCAGAATCAAACTATGTGGGCGTTGGTCTGAGATACACGCTTGGCTGCAATTCATACAGTGGCTATTGGATAAAGCTTTATGAGAACGGAAGCTGGGAGCTTAAAGCAAATGACGGCACTCTTAGCAGTGGAAGCATAGACGGCTTTGACGGCACGACTTCTCACAATCTGAAAGTCGAGGCTGTAAACAACGTTATCCGTGGATATGTTGACGGAAACATGGTGACTGAATACACTGTGAACGAGGGGAAATCTCTTATCGGCGCAGGCAGAGCGGCACTTTTCAGCTCATACAACAAAAACAGCTTTGACAACTTCTCTGCTGAACCTGTGGAGGGCATTGACACATATGTAACTCGCTTTGACGAAACAGACTCTTGCTTCACTTTTGAGGGCAACTGGGAACACCACCTTATGAGCAGTTTCAAAAATTACAAACGCACCTCATCTAAAGGCACAGAATGCGACTCCTTCACAGTAAGCTTTGAGGGAACAGGCTTTGCGCTTTCAGGTGAAACAAGAGAAAACGCTATACTCGGGGTATCAATAGACGGAGGTGATGAACAGCTCGTGACAGTTTCAAGGACAGGTCAGCGTGAGATATCATGCCATTTTGAAGGCTTGTCTGAGGGCGCTCACACCGCAAAGGTAACCATAAAATCAGGTAAATATACAATTGACGCTATGCAGGTAACAGGCGGAAAGATACCATTCGAGAAGAAAAAGCCTGCGAAGTCTGAAAGCACTAAGTCAGGCAAAAGCAAGCTTCCTATAGCTGTTGGGGCAGGCGTTTGCGCTGCTGCGGCAGTTGGTGCAGTGATATACGGCATAGCGAGAAAGAAGCGTAAGGAAAATAATGACTAAAATAAGCAGAACAACAGACATGACACAAGGCAGTGAAATGCGACACATAATAATGTTTTCACTGCCCTTACTTGCAGGAAATCTTTTGCAGCAGACATACAATATAGTGGACACTATGGTGATGGGGCGTTATCTGGGCGATGACGCCCTTGCCGCTGTTGGTGCTACAGGCTCTATCACTTATCTTTTTTACACCCTTTGCATAGGGCTGTCGGTGGGTGCAGGAATAATTGTCGCACAGTATTTCGGTGCAGGCAAGAAAAAAGCCCTGCGGTCGGCAGTATTCAACTCAGCGCTTGTCACGGCTATATTCGGCATTGTAATAAGCCTTTTATCCGTTCCTGCCGCAAAACCTATACTGGAGCTTTTAAACGTCCCCGACCGACTTATAGGCGACTCTGCGGCTTATATGCAGATAGCCTGCGGCGGAACGATAGCGGTGGCAGCATACAACTGGATAAACGCCATAATGAGGGCTTTGGGCGACTCAAAAACACCGCTGATATTCTTAGGTGCAGCAAGTTTGCTGAACGCCCTCCTTGACCTGCTTTTTGTGGTGGTATTCAAATTCGGAATAGCAGGTGCGGCATGGGCTACAGTGCTTACGCAGGCACTTTCTGCCATTTCTTGTATTGTGTACTGCTTTGCAGTGAGCGGAGAGATAAAGCTCACCGCAGATGATCTGCACACCGACAAGGACATGATGAGCCGCTGTGTGAAAACAGGCGTGCCTATCGCCATACAAAATGGGCTTATCTCGGTATCAATGGTGGCTCTCCAGCGTGTGACAAACGGCTTTGGCGAAACGGTCATGGCGGCATACACAGTTTCAATGCGTATCGAGCAGTTCGTTCAACAGCCGTTTTCTTCACTTAATGCGGCTGTTTCAACATTCACAGGACAGAATATCGGTGCAGGAAAAGAAAAACGTGCGCAGAAAGGTCTTGCTTGTGCAATAAAGATATCAGTGATATTCTCGGCGGTGGTGCTTGTGCTGTTCACACTGTTCGGTGGAGCGATAACATCTTGGTTTGTCAAGGGCAAGACTGTTATAAGCATATCGGCAAAAGCGCTTATCATAACCTCACTTTTCTACTGGTCGCTGGGTATTATCCACACCACAAGGGGCTTTTTGAACGGCGCAGGCGATACAAACTATGCCCTTGTAAACGGCATGGCAGAGGTAATATGCAGGATAGGTCTTTCACTTATCCTTACAAGGATAGCTTTCATAGGCTATTGGGGCATATGGTACACCACCGCCGCAACATGGTTTGTGACCGCTATGGTGAGCCTTATAAGATACAAGGGTGGAAAATGGAGGCTTCATGCCATAGTGAAATAGATTTTCATAACTGCTGTACCGATTGGGTGCGGCAGTTTTTTTTGTTGAAACAGTTTCACATTATATATGAAATATTCATATGAAACCATATTGATTTTTCATAGTGCTGTGGTATAATAAAATAAAAGGAGTGACGAGCAATGAACATTACCGAATTTGCAAAAGCCGCAGGCGTATCAAAATCTGCTGTGAGCAGATATTTTAACGACGGCTATGTGAGTGAAGAAAAGCGCAGGCTTATTGAAGCCGCCATAGAAGCCACAGGCTATGCCCCGAGCGTTCAGGCGCAGAACGTGAGAACAAGGGTGACAAAGCTTGTGGGAGTTATTATACCGAAGCTTTCAAGCGAGAGCTGTGCAAGAGAGGTGGAGGGAATAAGTCAGGTACTCAGTGAGCAGGGCTATCAGCTTTTGCTTGTGAACTCTGCCAACGACCCAAAGAAAGAAGTGGAATATCTGGAGCTTTTCCGAAGCAATCGTGTTGACGGAGTTATCTTTTTGGCTTCTGTTTTCACTCCGCTACATGACGCTGTGCTGAAAAAAATGCGTGTGCCGGTGGTAATTGTGGGACAGGAATACAAGGGTGCAAACTGCGTTTGTCATGACGATTACAAAGCCGCCTATACCGCAGAGAAGCTTATGCTTGACAAAGGCTGCAAAAAGCCCGCTTTTATCGGTGTTACCGAGCAGGACAAGGCGGCAGGTCAGGCAAGAAAAGACGGGTTTATCCACGCCCTTTCTGATAACGGCATCAACATTGAAAAGTCTGATATGCAGACGGCTGAATTTAAAATGGACTCAGGCTACAAAAAGGCTTTGACATTACTGAGAAGCGGCAGAAGGTACGACCACATTTTCTGTGCCACCGACAATCTTGCCGCAGGCGCACTCCTTGCCTGCCGTGAACAGGGATTGAAAGTACCAGAGGATATAATGATAGCAGGTATTGGCGACTCTCAGCTTTGTAATGTCACGTCCACTCCCCTGACCTCTGTGCATTTTCATTATCGCACCGCAGGCATAGAAGCGGCACAAATGCTGCTCAATTCACTTAAACGAGAAAGCTCTATACCAAGGACACTGACGCTCGGTTTTGAGCTGGAAGAGCGTGAGTCTACAGAGAAATAATGTGAAACTGTGTGAAACCTTGTAATACCGCCTTGTAAGTTTATATTATTTGTCAATAGACAAATGCACTGTCATGGGTTATAATATAGTTAATGAAATCGGTATCACATAAATAATGAAACTGATAAAATAACATAGTTCGGACAAAATAATAAAAAAGCAAGCAAAGGACGGGATATTATGGATCACAGAAGTTCAGCTCGTGAGATACTTTCTGCTATAGGCGGAAAGGAAAATCTGGTCAGTGCCGCACACTGTGCCACAAGATTAAGACTTATAATCGCAGACAACTCAAAGATACAAAAGGATACTCTGGAGAACATTGATGTTGTAAAGGGCGTTTTTGAAGCTTCAGGACAGCTTCAGATCATCATAGGCACCGGAACGGTAAACAAGGTCTATGACGAATTTATCGCTGAGGCAGGCGTGGAAGCCTCTTCAAAGGACGAAGTCAAGGCTCAGGTGGCCCAGAAGCAGAACTGGTTCAAAAGGCTTATCAAAACTCTCGGCGACGTATTTGTACCTATAATCCCTGCTATCGTTGCAGGCGGTCTTATCATGGGAATAATGGAAGCCTTGAATTTCATGGCTTCAAACGGCTTTATCTCCCTTGACACCAATGGATATGTTTTCACAATATTCAAACTGCTTTCAAATGCAGCGTTCACATTTCTGCCGATACTTATTGGCTATTCTGCAACTAAGGTGTTCGGCGGCAACCCTTATCTTGGTGCGGTAATAGGAATGTTCCTTATCCACCCTGACCTGCAAAACGCTTGGACAGTTTCCACAAACGGATATGAGCAGACGTTCTCCATATTTGGTCTGTTCAACGTTCACATGGTAGGTTATCAGGGTCATGTAATACCTATCATAATCGCTTCATTCATTCTTGCGAACATCGAGAAAAAGCTTCACAAGAAAGTGCCTGACATTATCGACCTTTTCGTTACACCTCTTGTGAGCCTTACAGTAACAGCTTTCCTCGTTTACACCTTTATCGGTCCTGTATTCGTTGCCCTTGAAAATGGCATTATCACAGGCGTTCAGAAGCTTATCACTATCCCATTCGGCATTGGCTCGTTCATAATGGGCGGTTTCTATTCAACAACAGTTGTTGGCGGTATACACCATATGTACACTGTTATCGACATTGGTCAGCTTGCTAAATACGGTGCGACCTATTGGCTGCCTCTGGCATCTGCCGCAAACATGGCTCAGGGAGCTGCCTGCCTTGCAGTGGCAGTAAGAAGCAAGAACAATAAGATCAGATCAATGGCTTATCCATCTGCACTGTCTTGTATGCTTGGCATCACAGAGCCTGCAATATTCGGTGTAAACCTTAGATTTGTAAAGCCTTTCATATTCGGTTCTATCGGCGGCGCTTGCGGAGCAATGGTCGCTTCTATCCTCCACCTTGGCGCAACTGCAACAGGTGTAACAGGAATATTTGCAATACTTCTTACACTCAACCACCCAGTGAAGTATATAATCTCAATGGCTGTAGCAATGGGCGTTGCATTCACTCTTACTTGGCTTTTCGGCACGAACAACGAGCAGATAAGAAACGAGAACAAGACTTCCGAAAACAAGACAGAAAAGGCTGAACAGCCTGCACAGGCTATGGAAACAAAGGCTGAAAATGCAGACGTAGCAGATGACGGCATTATCACAGCTCCGCTTAGCGGCAAGGCTGTAAAGCTTGAAAACGTTCCTGACCAGACCTTTGCGCAGGGCATACTTGGTCTTGGTGCGGCAATAGAACCTACTGAGGGCAAGGTCGTTGCACCCGGCGACGGCAAGGTCGAAACGCTTTTTGACACTTTCCATGCAGTTGGTCTGACCCTTGACAACGGCAAGGAACTTCTTATCCACGTTGGCATAAACACTGTTGAGCTTAAAGGCGAGGGCTTCAAGGCTTACGTTTCTGAGGGCGACAGAGTAACAAAGGGACAGACGCTTATCACTTTCGATATGGACTTTATAAAGAGCAAGGGCTATCAGACTATCACACCTGTTCTTGTGGGCAATTCAGACGAATTTGCCTCCGTTGAGGAGCTTGCAGAAGAAGGCACAGAAGTGACTATAGGAGATAGGCTAATAAAGGTAAACGCATAAAGTACAGACAAACCGTCAATAATCATAGTCAATGAGCCAAAAGGAGAGGATATAAATGGATAACAAAGAAAAACTGGAAAACAGAGAAAGAATAAAGAACGCAAAATGGCGTCAGAGATTTCATATCGAACCGCCTGACGGCTGGCTCAATGACCCGAATGGTCTGAGCTTTTACAAGGGCGAATATCATGTTTATTTTCAGTACAGCCCAATAGCCGCTGACGGTCACACACCGAGAGGCTGGGGACATTATCACGGCAGCGACCTTATGCACATGACTTATGACAGAGCAGTTATGATGCCTGACATTCCTGAGGACAGCCATGGCGTCTACTCAGGAAGCGCCATTGAAAACGACGGCGTTCTGCATATTTTCTACACAGGTAATGTGAAGATGATAGGCGATTATGATTATGTCAAAGCAGGCAGAGGTGCGAACGTTATCCACGTCACCACCACAGACGGAAGCAAAATGAGTGAAAAGCAGGTACTTCTCAGAAACAGCGACTACCCTGATTTCTGCTCATGCCATGTGAGAGATCCAAAGGTGTGGAAAGAAGGCGACCTATGGAAAATGGTGCTTGGCGCAAGAACGCTTGATGATGAGGGCTGTGTGCTTGTATACGAATCTGATGATCTTATAAACTGGAAATACAACGGCAAGGTATACAAAGAGGGCTACGGCTATATGTGGGAATGCCCTGACTATTTCGAGATAGACGGCAATGGCTTTTTAAGCACCTGCCCGCAGGGTATGCCTCACTATGAAACAAAGTGGCAGAACCTTAACCAGTCGGGCTACTTCCCTGTTCATGGCAAGCTTGAGGACAGCGTTCTAGGCGATTTCACCGAATGGGACATGGGCTTTGACTTCTATGCACCGCAGACATTTCTTGACCCTCAGGGCAGGAGGATACTCATAGGTTGGCTTGGCATGGATAACAAGGTCTACGGCAATGCCACAACTGAGCTTGGCTGGCAGCACTGCCTTACCATACCGAGAGTTGTAACTATTGCACCCAACGGCAAGCTCAGACAGCAGCCTATAGCTGAATTTGACGGGCTTAAAAGCAACGCACGCCGTCAGAGCAGCGGTCAAACTACAGAATATCCTCTGCCATTTGAACTTGACGGTGAGCCTGCTGACAGCTTCAGCATATCTCTTGACGACAAGCTTGAACTTAGCTTTGATAAAGAGAAAAAGCTCTTTACAATGAAATTTACTGACGAAAAATACGGCTGTGGCAGAACAACAAGAAACGCAGAGATAGACAGCGTGAGAAATATAAGAGTTATCGCGGATATGTCAAGCATCGAAGTCTATATCAATGAAGGCGAAACTGTAATGTCAACAAGAATATATCCCGATAATGACAGCGTAAAGCTTAAAGTAAACGGCTTTGAGGCACAGGTCTGGGACATCTGAGAGGAGGAACTGCAATGGGAAACACACTTTTTGCCATTGGCGAGGCACTGATAGACTTTATTCCTGCACAGACAGGCTGTGCCTTTGAAGAAGTAACGGCTTTCAGCCCTAAAAGCGGCGGAGCGCCTGCAAACGTCTGCGGAGCGTTCACTACCCTTGGCGGAAGCTCGAAATTTATCACTCAGCTTGGTGATGACCCATTCGGAAGAAAGATAGCAGGCGACCTTGCAAGGGCTGGAATCGACACTTCCCTTGTGAGCTTCACCGACAAGGCGAACACAGCTTTGGCTTTTGTGAGCCTTGAAAATGACGGCAACAGGACGTTCTCATTCTACAGAAAGCCCTCCGCAGATATGCTTTTTTCAGCGGAGCAGGTAAAAGAAGAATGGTTTGAGGACGCATACGCACTGCATTTTTGCAGTGTCTCCCTTGGAGATTTTCCGATGAAAGACGCACACAAAAAGGCTATCGCCTATGCACGTCAAAAAGGCGCAATGATAAGCTTTGACCCTAATCTGCGCTTTCCTCTCTGGAACGACAAGAAAGCTCTGCATGATACCGTGAATGAGTTTATACCAATGGCTGACATTGTGAAAATATCAGACGAAGAGCTTGGATTCATCACAGGTGAAAACGACATCAAATCCGCTCTGCCAAAGCTTTTCACAGGCAATGTGAAGCTTGTGATATACACCTGCGGCTCAGAGGGAGCATATGCTTTCACAAAGAACGCGCAGGCATTTGCAGAGAGTGAAAAGGTGAAAGCAGTTGACACAACAGGCGCAGGAGACGGATTTATAGGCTCGTTCCTATATGCACTGAAAGCTCTCAGTGTGACCGCCGAAGGTCTTTGTGACCTTGACAATGCACAGCTAGAACGCTGTATAGCGTTTTCAAATAAATTCTGCGGTGAAAGCGTTAAACATCAGGGTGCTATAGACTCCTACAGAAAAATAGATTTTGTATAAATATAAATTTGTATAATAGTTATCCTTCCTATAATCAATTTCCTTATGACAAAGCCTTCCCCTTTTGGGAGGGTTTTTGTTTTCGGCAAATTTTCACAAAACATTTTGCAGTATATGTAGGGGACGGCGTCCTCGACGTCCCGCTTTTGCGTTTTTTGAAAGGCTCATTTTAACACGTTTTAGCATAGTAACATGATACTTTGTGAAAATTTGACAAAAGATAAGATATACTATATAATAGAGATTGTATGACTATTTTTACAGGAGAATTATTATGAACGAAAATAAAAACAGAGCAACCTTTCAATCACGATTGGGATTTATACTTGTGTCCGCAGGGTGTGCCATTGGTCTTGGCAACGTGTGGAAATTTCCATACATTTGCGGACAAAACGGCGGCGGAGCTTTTCTGTTCCTATACCTTATCTGCCTTGTGCTGTTGGGACTGCCAATACTCATATGCGAATTTGCCATAGGCAGAGGAAGCAACCGAAGTCTTTCTCAGGCTTTCAACCGACTTGAAAAGCCCGGTAGTCGATATCACTGCACAAAATACACGAGCATTGCAGGAAACTATCTGCTCATGATGTTTTACACCATGGTCACAGGCTGGATGTTATACTATGCTTTTAAATACGCCACTGGCTCGTTGGACGCTTCAAGCACAGCGGCAACGGCTGAGGCTTTTAAGGATATGCAGGCTTCCCCGTGGCTTATGCTCATATTCTCGGCTATCGTTATCATACTTTGTATCGGTGTTTGCGCACTGGGATTGCAAAACGGCATTGAAAAGGTAACGAAATTTATGATGATACTGCTTATGGCGCTCATGGTGGTGCTGGCGGTGAACTCTATCAGGCTGAAAGGCGCTTCTGAGGGGCTTAAATTCTTTCTTGTGCCGGACTTTGACGTCTTTAAGGAAAAAGGCTTCACATCAGTGCTTTTTGCCGCAATGACTCAGGCATTTTTCACCCTTAGCATAGGCATAGGCACAATGGAGATATTCGGAAGCTATTTGAAAAAGGACCGCACTCTTGTAGGCGAGTCTGTGAACGTTATCGTTCTTGACACTGCCGTGGCTGTCGTTGCGGGACTTATCATAATCCCTGCCTGCTTTGCATACGGCATCGAGCCTGACTCAGGTCCGTCACTGCTTTTCATTACTCTGCCTAACGTTTTCCACCATATGGCTTCAAGCCGTTTGTGGGGAATATTCTTCTTCATCTTCATGTCATTTGCGGCTCTTTCCACCGTTATCGCAGTGTTTGAGAACATTATCACAATGTCAGTAGAACTGTGGGATTGGAGCAGAAAAAAATCCCTTATTGTAAACCTTGTGATGATACTTGTGCTTACAATGCCTGCTGTGTTTGGATTTAACCTGCTGAAAAATATCCAGCCAATGGGCGCAGGTTCGACTATCATGGACCTTGAAGACTTCTTGGTATCATCGAATCTTCTTCCACTTGGCTCTCTTGTGGGAGTGCTGTTCTGCGTTCGCAAAAACGGCTGGGGCTGGGAGAACTTCATCAAGGAAACCAACACAGGCAAGGGAAAGCATATCCCTGACGGACTTCGCAGCTACATGACCTACGTTGTGCCTGCACTTATATGCTTCATCTATCTTAAAGGCTACTATGACACATTTTCAAACAGAAGTCTGCCGGTCCTTATAGGCTGGATGTGCTTTGCGGTGATACTTCTTGTGCTGATATTCTGGGCAGCTTTCTCAAAAAGCAAAAAAAATTTGGAAAATCCTATTGACAAATAGAAAGTTTGGTTATATAATAAACCTTGCGTGATGTTTCACAAAAATTCGTATAATGATAAACGCTATAAGAATAAACTGAAAGGTGGTGGGTGAAATGAGAAATATTCTTTTTGATCTTCTAAAGACTAACGAGAATATAAGTCTTGCAAATAATGTAAATTCAATATACCTTTCAGATGTCATTTTACCTGCCCTTATTCCCAAAAGCTAATGAGATTTTTATCAGCTTTCTGGATATTATACTGCAGATCTATTGCGACCTCTGATATCAGGTATCAGGGGTCTTTTTTTGACCTGTTATAGGCAGTTACATTATGCGAATTTACAGGATTATATCGGAAGAATATGAAATTTATCCCGAAAAGGAGGGAATACATGAAGTTTTTTGACGTTTTGCCACAGCTTGCAGAAAACGAACTGCTAAAGCGTGGAGTTATGACTGACGAGCTGCTTTACTGCGTAAAAGCTGACCTTGACGGTGAGGGCGGATATGTGGACGTATACATAACTTTCACAAAAGACACCCTTTGCATACTCCGTGGCTATGAAGAATACGGAAAAATGAAGCGTGGGCAGAAGAGAAAAAATCTCGTAAGCTTCACAGTATCAGGCTATGATGAATACCCCATAGACAGCATTGAAGAAATGTTTGTTGACCGCTATGCAAATTCCGCAAGACTTATGATAAAGGACAAGTCCGGCAAGGAGTTCCCTATAGCGAGGTTCTCACTTGGCTTTGCTGACAAATTTGAGAAATTCAGCCAGCGTGTGAACTGCACAGTCAAGAACGAGCCTATCGACGACCGCCTGCTGGAAGGAGTAAAGACCCACTGCCCTACCTGCGGTGAGCCTTATCCTGACCCTAACCGCCCTGTCTGTCCGAGATGTGTAGACAGACGCTCGGTGTTCAAACGCCTGCTTTCTATGTTCGGTGAATTTAAGGGTGCGGTATTTCTCATACTGCTCACCATAGTTTTAAGCAACGTTTTTGCAGTGCTTTCACCGATATTCGGCTCTCAGATGCTCTATGATGATGTGCTTGCGGAAAACGGAAAATACTATGGCAGGATACTCATGATAGTAATGCTCATCGTGGGCATAAACATTGCAGGAATGATAATGCGTATCATTTCAGGCATTATAACCTCAAAGGTCGTGCCTGTTGTTACTCACAGACTGCGTGTTAAGATATTCTCATCAATGCAGCGGCTTTCCCTTGACTTTTTCACAAGCAAACAGACAGGCTCACTTATGTCCAGGGTCGACAGAGATAGTCAGAACATCTACTGGTTTTTCACGGATATAGTACCATATGGACTTACAAACGTAGTAAAAATAGTGGGTATTGCAGTAATAATGCTCACAATTTCGCCCCTTCTGTCACTTGGCATAATCCTCACTATCTCGGTGATAGAGATAGTTCAGCACCAGTTTTACAAAAGCCAGCGCAAGCTTTACCGTAAATATGACGTTGCAATGCGTTCTGCAAACTCAGTGCTGTCTGACGTTATGAACGGTCAGCGTGTGGTAAAGGCTTTCGCCCGTGAGGACAGAGAGATAGAACGCTATAGGGTAAAAAACACTGACGCATTTTTGATAAACTCAAGGATAAACTCACGGATAGCAAACACTATCCCTGTTATATGGACGTTCTATAGGATAGTGAACAAGCTTGTTTTCTGCCTTGGCGCAGTGCTTGTTATAAAAGGTCACATACTATTCGGCGCACTTTCAGCACTTATTTCCTATACCGAAATGGCGATGGATCCTATCAACTTTTTCACATGGATAGGCGACCGCTGGGCAAAATGTATGGACGCCGCATCAAGAATGTTTGAGATAATGGACGCTCTGCCTACTGTAAAAGAGGACGAACACCCTGTTCACATGGAAAACATGAGGGGCGATATCGAGCTTAAAAATGTATCCTTTGAATATGAAGCAGGACACCCTATCATAAAAAACGTTTCTTTCAAGGTTCAGGCTGGGCATATGTTTGGAATCGTTGGTAAAACAGGCGCAGGAAAATCCACTATCATAAACCTTATGGCAAGGCTTTATGACGTAACAGGCGGTGAGATAACCATTGACGGTGTGCCTATCAGGAAGATAGCTTTTGACGATCTTCGCCGTAACATAGGCATAGTTTCTCAGGAAACTTTTCTTTTCATAGGGTCGATAGCTGACAATATCCGCTATGCAAACCCTGACGCCACCATGGAAGAAGTTATCGAAGCGGCAAAGTCCGCAAACGCACATGAGTTTATAACAAAGCTCCCTGAGGGCTATAACACTAAGGTCGGCGAGGGCGGAATATCCTTGTCAGGCGGTGAAAAGCAGAGAATATCTATCGCAAGGGCTATCATTCAGAAGCCTAACATACTTATCCTTGACGAGGCGACCGCTTCCATGGACACAAGGACAGAGCGAAAGATACAAGCCGCTATCGACAATCTGAAACAGGGCAGGACGATTATTTCTATCGCACACCGCCTTTCAACGCTCCGTGACGCTGATATGCTCTGCGTTATCGAAAATGGTGAGCTTAAAGAAATGGGTACGCATGACAAGCTCATAAAAGAAAAAGGCAAATACTTTGAGCTTTACAAGCTGCAATCGGAAGCATTGCAGTTCATAAACGAATAGTAAGGAGATGAACATAATGGCTGAAAATATTACCGCTGAGCAGGAGGTCTACGAGGTCGATAAGCTGACCTTGCTTGACTGCAAAAGGATACGCCTTGCAAAGGAAGAAAGCGGCTTTCTTACCCTTGATTATGAGGGCAGGACTTATCACAAGGTAAACCCCACAAGGCTCATACCATTTTACTCAAAGACCACCTACATAAGCCTTTCATACGAAAATTCCGAAAAAGAGTTCCGTGAGATAGGCGTTATAAAAGATATGGCGGAGCTTGACGATGAGCAATACAAGCTTCTTGACAGCTATCTTGAATACAAATACTATATGCCTGAGATAACAAAGGTCTACAGCATAAAGGACAATATGCGTGGTGCGATCTTTGTAAAGGCTGACACAACTTCGGGACAGAAAACTATCTGTATCCGTGACTGGTATCAGAATTTCAGAATGATAGGCTATGATTATCTCTACGTCAACGACGCAGACGGCAACAAATATTTCTGTCCTGACATTCACAAGCTTGACAGAAAAAGCCGTCAGGTGCTTGAAATGTACACCTAAAAGGTGTCAGACCACACTGAAAGGAGTGTGAAAAATGGATCTAAAAACTTCCCTGCCGAAGAATGCCCCGGCAGACATTGTTTACTCCCTGCCTGCGAACTTCACCCGTGAGGGCGACAAAATGAACGGACATTTCTGCGTGACAAAAGAAAAGATATATGTCTACAACGGCAGTGAGATAACACTTGAATACAGCATAAACGATTTCTCCGAGTTTGAGTGCAAACAGCAGATAGGCACTTCAATGGCTCAGGGAACGCTGAAAAGCGGTGAAACTATCTGCTTCTGCGGTTTTTCGCAGGATCAGTTTCTCAGATACGCCGAGCTTATGAAGCTTCTTGACCACTGTTTGCGTACAGGCGAGCTTATGGAGATAACCGACACGGAAGAGCCTGTCTGCCCCAAATGCGGTCTGCCGCTGGAAGGCGCAAAGGAATGTATCTACTGCACAGGCAAGGGCAAGACAATGGTCAAGCTGATAAAACGCATTGCGCCATACAAGAAATATTTTGCGATCGCAGTTATATGCACGATACTTTCCGAGCTTATATGGGTGCTTGCGCCATATCTTGACAGAGTTATAATCGACAAGTATGTTACCCCGAAAAACACCCATTGGGCAGGCCTTGCAGGCGTTATCATCACTATCGTCACCCTGCTGCTTTTGGCAGGAGTGTTTGAGTTTTTCAACATGAAAAACAGCTTCAAGGTGGCGCTCAATCTGGGTCGTGACCTTAGGCAGGAGATATTTGAAAAGTCACAGCAGCTTTCCATGAACTCCATATCAAAGCGAACAGCAGGCGAGCTTATCAACCGTGTTTCAAGCGACGCCGCAAAGCTTGAGGACTTCATCACTGCAAACGGCAAGGACGCCATAGTAAAAATACTTTCCCTTGTGATAATAGGCATACTGCTTTTTATCATGGACTGGCGGCTTGCGCTTATGACAGTTTTGCCTGTGCCGATAGTTTTCATAATAGTGCAAAAGCTTTTTGACGCCATGGCGATACGCTACACAAAGGTATGGAAAAACGGCGTTTCTCATGGAGAAACTTTGCATGATATCTTAAACGGCATAAGAGTTGTAAAATCTTACGGCAACGAGGTAAGAGAGATACAGCGCTACACAGAATGTTCCGAACGCTGGGCGAAAAGCTGTGTTCGTGCGGAAATGATGTGGTATCTCACCATTCCTGCCTCAGAATTTATCCTCACCATTGGTAACTTCTTCGTACTGTATTTCGGCGGAAACATGATTCTCGACCACACCATGACATTAGGTCAGCTTATACAGTTCACCACCTACGTTGCAATGCTTTACGAGCCTATACGCTGGCTCATACAGATACCGAGAAATCTTGCGGACACCTCAGTTTCCGCAGGCAAGGTCTTTGAAATACTTGACGAGGACACTGACGTTCGTGATTGTGATGACCCTATTGACCTTGACATTCAAGGCGATATCGAATTTGACGGCGTTTATTTCGGCTACAAGGTATACAATCCTGTGCTGAAAGACATAACCTGCAAGATAAACAAAGGCGAAATGATAGGCATTGTGGGACACTCAGGCGTGGGAAAATCCACAATGATAAATCTTATTCTCAGACTTTATGACTGCACGCAGGGAGAGATACGCATTGATGGTGTGAACATAAAGGATATTGCACAGCACAGCCTGCGTTCACAGGTGGGCGTGGTGTTGCAGGAAACTTTCCTTTTTGACGGAAACGTACTTGAAAATATAGCATATGCAAAGCCTGACGCTACCTTTGAGGAAGTAATAAGAGCAGCGAAAATTGCGAATGCACATGACTTTATCACAAAGCTCCCTGACGGCTACAACACCCGAGTGGGCAACAAGGGCTATCAGCTTTCGGGCGGCGAACGTCAGAGAATTGCCATCGCAAGAGCGATACTCCATGACCCTAAGATAATAATACTTGACGAGGCGACGGCTTCTCTTGACACTCAGACGGAGAAGCAGATACAAGACGCTTTGGGCAAGCTCACAAAGGGCAGGACGACAATTGCCATTGCTCACAGACTTTCCACCCTCAGCAACGCCGACAGGCTTATCGTCCTTGACAAGGGCAAACTTGCAGAGTTTGGCACTCACGCTGAACTTATGCAGAAAAAAGGCGTATACTACAAGCTTGTTATGGCTCAGCGCCAGACCACAAAAATGAAAAAAGTCCAACCGCAGACCTGTTAAGCACTTGACATTATCACGGCAATGTGGTAAAATACAATAGTAAAATCTCATATTGGGGAATGATGTTCTCCCCTGGGAAACCTAAACCGCTTATTAAGCTGATGACTTCTGTTTTTTACGCAGGAGTTGTCAGCTTTTTTTGATTTTTGGGAGGTATAATTATGTTATTTTCACTGGCTGTGATCTTTCTTGTGGGGCTGTCAGCCGCCGCCATTTTTCAGGCTATCGGTCTGCCGAGGATAATCGGTATGCTTGCAACGGGCATTCTCACAGGCACTTACGTTCTCGATCTGCTGGATCCTAAGATACTTGGCATATCCTCAGAGCTTCGGCAGATAGCCCTTATCATTATCCTTATCAAAGCAGGGCTGTCACTCAATTTGTCCGACCTGAAAAAGGTGGGCAGACCTGCGGTCATGATGTCATTTCTGCCTGCAAGCTTTGAGATACTGGGATATTTTATCCTTGCTCCGCTGCTTCTTGGGATAAACCACACGGAAGCCGCTGTTATGGGTGCGGTGCTTGGTGCAGTATCCCCTGCGGTGGTAGTGCCGAGAATGGTGAAGCTTATGGAAGAAAAATACGGCACTGAAAAAAGCATACCGCAAATGATACTTGCGGGAGCTTCATGCGATGATATTTTCGTTATCGTGCTGTTCTCCACATTCGTAACAATGGCGCAGGGCGGCTCTGCAAAGGCGACGGATTTTCTTAATATCCCTGTGTCGATAATTCTTGGAGTGCTTCTCGGCTCGCTGTCAGGGTTTGTGCTTTTCTATATTTTTGAGATATCCTACCGCAAAGGTAACAAAATAAGAAACAGCACAAAGGTCATCGCTATCTTGGGCTTGGCGTTCCTGCTCATGTCAGTGGAAACATTTTTGAAGCCTTATGTGGCTGTATCAGGACTTCTTGCAGTTGTGGCAATGGCTTGCGTGATAAAAATAAAGGCTGACAAAAGCGTGTCTGCAAGGCTTTCAGAAAAGTTTGGCAAGCTTTGGATAGCCGCTGAGGCTGTGCTTTTTGTCCTTGTTGGTGCGGCAGTGGATATACGCTACACCCTTACGGCAGGTGCGGCGGCTGTGCTTCTTATTTTCGGAGCGCTTATTTTCAGAGCCGTGGGCGTATGGATATGTCTTCTCGGCACGAAGCTGACCCTTAAAGAAAAGCTTTTCTGTGTAACGGCATATATGCCAAAGGCGACAGTTCAGGCGGCTATCGGCTCAGTGCCGATGTCACTTGGTCTTCCCTGCGGAAAGATAGTGCTTTCTGTGGCTGTGCTTGCGATCCTTATCACAGCACCCCTTGGTGCAATAGGCATTGACCGCAGCTATAAAAGGCTTCTTGCACATGAGGAGTAAAAGGACGTAAAATAGGCGATCGTGGCACTCTCTGCACATTTTATGAGTGAATAATTTTTGATTTCACACATTTTATGAGGGAATAATTTGAGCATTTGCACATTTCACGAAAAATTCTGATTACATTGCATAAAAAAATCGGCACGACCAAATCAAGGTCATGCCGATTTTCATATCCCTACCCTATCTACAGTTGATGCAAGGTGGTAATAAGAATTTGTTACGATACGCATGTTACGTTGCTGGCAATGCGTTGTCAAATGAGGACTTGAACCTCTGAAACCTGCCCGAAGTTTCTGTCCATAATCAGCACATTCTCTGCTGATAGAGATACATCCACCCTGTAGATATCCCACCCATTTCATCACACCAGTTCTGTTGTCCAGTTCAGCTCCTGAATTTTCTCGTCCACATTTCTCAGTTCCTTTGAAAGACCGTCAACCGTTTTCTGTATCTCTGACACAGGAACAGTGCTGACTATTTTTATCTCTGTTCTTGTCATTCTTGTGACACGACTGCTTGCGGTATTCAGAAAATCCCGCAATACCCTTACCTTCTTTTTCAGACAATCTCTGTGTGCAAGAAGCTCTGTGATAGTCTTGCCCTCGTATACTGTTCCGCTGTTGGTAAGATTTATCCGTGCCACCAGATCTTCAAGACGGACTATCAGCCTGTCAAGTTCCTCCATAAGAGCCTTTGGGTCTTCCGCAGGAACATCGCCCTCCTGCACCTTTGCGTTATTGTCAAGTCTGACTGAGATCGTGTTTATTCTGTTCTGGATATCAGAACGCTCAGCCAATGCAGTTGCAAGTTTCATATAAATTACCTCCTATCCTTTGACAACGCCCACTGTGAAAAGCTTCTTTATAGGCGTGGTCAGGTCACTTTGATTTTTCATAACAACATCTATATCCTTGTAAGCAAAGCGGCACTCCTCGGCCACGTCTTTCTTACTGGTCTTTCCAAGCACCACGTTTCTTTGCCTCAGGTCTACCATAACAGACTCAACGGAGAATTTCTCCTTTGCGCCTGTGCGTGAATAGTTTCTGCCTGCACCATGAGAAGAAGTCAAAAAGCTTTCAGCCTTGCCCATGCCCTTGACTATATAGCTGTTTGAGCCCATAGATCCTGGGATTATAGCGACTTCGCCCTCTGCCGCATGGATAGCGCCTTTGCGGTGTACCCACACATTCTCACCGTAGTGATTTTCCAGTGCGGCATAGTTATGGTGACAGTTTATCTCGTCACTATAGTTCGGTGTGATACCCGTATACTTCTCAACCTGCTCTGTAAAAATATGCTTTACCTTTTCAAGCATTACCTCTCTGTTTTCAAAAGCAAAGTCCATTGCAAGCTTCATCCAGTTGAGATATCTCTGACCCTCGTCTGTATCCACAGGGAGAAACGGCAAATTATACTCTGAGGGAACAGTTGAAAAATACTTGTCATTAATCTCATGGGCTATCTTGTTGAAATACTGCCCTATCATGTTGCCGAACATTCGACTTCCCGAATGGAGCATTATACAAGCCATGCCGTTTTCGTCTTCCTGTATCTCGATAAAATGGTTTCCGCCGCCAAGCGAGCCAACGGAATAATATCCCTGCTCGATAAATTTCAGCAATTCGCTGTCAGCATCGTATCTTTCTATCTCGCTTTGCGCCTTATCAAGCACGGCAGAAGTCTGTGGCTTGCCATAATGACTAAAACCCACAGGGATAGTACGGAGTATATTTCCTACTATCACCTTTATAAGCTCGCCGCTCCCTGTTACAGTGTCATGAAGAATGTTCACAGGGATATCTGTCTGCACGAACGCCATTCCACAGCCGATGTCAACGCCAACTGCATTTGGGATCACCGTATTTTTGCAGGCTATCACACCGCCTATAGGCATTCCCTTTCCTGTATGAGTATCAGGCATCAATGCGATATGGTCATGGGCAAATGGAAGATTTGCAAGGTTTATCGCCTGCTCAAGACAGCTTTCCTCGATATCGTCTATAGACTCTGTCCATATCTTGATCGGTACTAGCATTTTATCTTTATCATAATATTCAAACATTTTGTATACCTCCTGCTTTTGCTGTTGTATGTATTATAGCAGATAGATACAAAATAATCATATAAAAAAAGGTGCGAGGTTTTGTTATGTATTGCAATGGGAGTATAGATTTGGTATAATGTTATCAAAGGAGGTGTTCTGAATGGCGGTATATTCTGAACTTATAAAAAATTTTGAGAAGATAAGAGAATATGTGCGTGATTTCTATATCTTTGGATTTCACACAAGAGAAAGCTTTGACGCAAAAAGCAAGCGCACCTATGATAACGAAAAGCGCAGGATAGAAAGCTGGCTTTCAGACCACGTTCACACCTCTTTGGAGGGTCACAAAAAGAAAGTATCTGTGCAGGTGGATTCGGGGAACATTTTTCAAAACCCACTGTATCAGTGCTATCGTTCAAAGACCTTTACGGACAATGATATCCGTCTGCACTTTATTTTAATGGACGCTCTTGAAGATAACGCCATGTCAGTGTCGGAGATAGCAGACTATATTTCTGCAAACTACGGCATGATAATAGACGTGCAGATAATCCGTATCAAGCTAAAGGAATATGTAAAAGAGGGCTTGGTGTCGGAGATCAAAAGCGGAAGAAATATCCTATACACCAAAACCGGTTGTTATGCAGATGATATTGTAAGCAGGTATAGGGGCTTGGGGGATATGATAAAATTTTTCTCTGAGGAAAACCCTTTTGGCGTGGTGGGCAGCTTTATCATGGATAAGCTGGGTGCGAAAAATAATATTTTTGTGCGTAAGCACGCTTACATGGTGCATACTCTTGATGATGAGATACTCATTGATATCATGGGGGCAATGGAGCAGAAAAAGGCTGTTCTGCTATCCTGCGTAAGCCGAAAGAACGACAAAAAGCACGAGATAACAGCCGTTCCACTGAAGATACATTGCTCGGTGCAGACAGGAAGAAATTATCTTATCATGTATTTCACAAAGCAGAAACGTTTGATGTCTGTAAGGGTGGATTCCATAGTGAAAGTTACTCCCCTTGATGTGGTAGCTGACTATGATACATATTACAGATATTATGAGGACAACCGCAGATTTTTATGGGGAACGAGCTTCGGAAAATCACGCAGATACGGACAAAAAGAGCATATCCACATGGAAATAGCGGTAGACGAAGCAAAAGAAATGTATGTTGTGAAGCGTTTGGAACGTGAAAAAAGAAGCGGTACTGTAACAAAGAAATCCGACGGGCTTTATGCCTTTGACATTGACCTTTTTGACGCTAACGAAGCCTTCCCATGGATAAAAACGTTCATCGGCAGGATAGTGGCATTTGAAACAACAAATGAGGAATTGCAGGATAAATTTGATTCGGATATCACAAGGCTTTATGAAATATACGGAGGTGCTGACAAATGAAATTGTTTTCGGAAATATACAGCACCTATTACAGCATAACGGAGAAAATTCTGAAAAGACACACTGTCACAAAGGCTGAGATAGCAGATATCATCAGACAAAACGGCTTTTCTGAAAGCGTTCTTTTCCTCGAACCTAAGCTCACAGGCGAGGGCGGATATGGTCTGCTGAAAAAAGAAGACAGCGTATACAAGTCTATCCTGAAAAAAGAGCCTCATATCCCGCTGACGGCACTTGAAAAAGCGTGGCTTTGTGCGGTGCTAAGCGACCCGAGAAGCGGTCTGTTTCTTGACACTGAGCAAAAGTCGCAGTTGGCGGAACTGCTTGGTGCGAAAAAGCTATATCAGAGAAACTTTTTGAATTGCTTTGACCAATATTCTGACGGTGATGATTTTCATGACCCACAATACATACAGCATTTTCGGGATATACTCTCGGCTATCCATGGCAAAAAGCTTATCAAAATAAGCTTTCAGACAAGAAAAGACAACCGCATCACACACTATTTTCTGCCCACAAAAATCGAATACTCTGCCAAAAACAACAAGTTCAGGGTATATGTGAACCGATACCAAAAGCGCAGAATGGTGGACAGTGGCATTATAAACCTGTCGCAGGTAACACTCACTAAGCTGACGGATATAACGCCTGAGAGCTTTTTAGCTGTCACAGACAAGAAAAAGCAGGCAAAAATAAAGATACTTAACGAGCGAAATGCGGTAAATCGTTTTATGCTTGAATTTGCAGAGCTTGAAAAAGAGTCGGTCTTTGATGAGGACAGCGGTGAATGTATGGTTTCTATTAAATATGATGAGCAGAATGAAAATGAGATAATAATACGTTTGTTGGCATTCGGACCTGTGGTGGAGGTGCTTTCGCCATATGATTTTCGCAGGAAAATCAAGGAGAGGGTGGACAGGCAGTTGGCTTTGATGAAAGAATAAAACAAAGGCTATCTGCCGTTTATATGGCAGAGAGCCTTGCTTTTTATCGTTTAAAAGATTTGCCCGTCAAGCAACATCACAAAGTCAAGCTTCGGCACAAAATCAGCGTCATTTCTAAGCTGACTAAGCACATAATGTTCAAGACAGCCGGGACGGTAAACGTTCCAAAAACTCTCCCTTACAAGGTTTTCGACTTCATAGTATTCTTCTTTTTTCTCTAAACGAATCACAATATTTTTATTCATTGTTTTACCTCCTGAATGTTGTAAATGTCAACTGCTACTCAGCGGGAGGTTTTAAAGATCGCCGTAAACCTCCCGTTTACGCTGCAATCTCCATTGTGTTGTACTTATTAAAAAAGCACTATCCTATTTTTTATTATTTATAACAAAGCCATACAGCTCAGTCACCATTTATATATGCTGTTGTTCTTTGTTATTATGCCTTTGCAAGAAATTCCTTTCCTGCCTTATCGGTATCAAGTATCGCCTTGATAAACTTTTCTTCCGAAGGCTCGCCAGGAACATAAGTCCACTCAACAACGCTTGCCGCCTTATGTGCAATGGCTGGGACATCTTCTTCTGTCAGAGCTATCTCTCCTAATGTGCATGGCAGACCTATACTGCGGTTGAACTCAAAAATGCGCTGACGTTCTTCAAACTGCTCGTCATATGTAAGCAGGCAAAGCACACCGAATGAAACTATCTCTCCGTGGAGGTGGTCATGCTCGCACTTTGGAAACAGCGAAGCGCCATAGTAAACGCAATGGGCAAGAGATGAATTATAATAGTAATCGTCCTTTGGATCGGGGTTGTTCTGATGAACAGTAAAATTTGAAACAAGACCTGTTGTAATGATGATATCAAGAGCTATCTGCTCGATATTCTTTGAAGAAACGTTATTTCTGCAATCCGCAAGTGCTTTTTTTCCGTAGGATACAAGCGGTTCTGTGCATGCCTCTGCAAGAACTCTGCCAAGCAAAGGCGTATGGGTCATATCCTTATCACGGCAGGCAAAGACCACCTCGTACTCTTTGCTGAGAGCGTCGCCGATACCAGCCCAGAACAACTTTTCAGGAGACTCTGCGATTATCTTTGTGTTAATGAAAGTATGGATCGCAGGGGCTTTGAGGTAAGCATATTCCTTGAAAGTGCCGTCAGCGTTGTAGATAACAGATATTGCCGTACATGAAGCGCAGTTTGAAGCAAGGGTCGGGAAAGTGAAAAACGGCTTGTCCATTCTGTCGCAAAGGGTCTTTACAGTATCAACGGCACGTCCACCGCCAACGCCAAAGACCATATCCGCATTTTGCACTTCCGGCATAGCTTTAAGCATTTCAATGTTCTCATAATTTGAATCACCGCCATACCATATGAAGTCGGTTATCTCAAGATCAGAGCCTTTGAGAGCCGCAAGCAGTTCAGGCTTAGCCTTTTCCATAGCGGTCTTTCCACCGATAACAACAGCGGTTTTTCCATAACGTCGGGTAACATAAGGTATTTCTTTGTAGCAGTCGTCGCCAATAGAGTAGCTTGGTAAAAATTCGTTGTAAGACATATTCTTTCCTCCGTTATTTTTAACGGCATTTTCTACCGTCATAATTATATGATTTAATAATACAACTATTTATAGAGTAATTTTGTGATATTTTGTTAATAATTATTAAAAATATATCAAAAAGCGGCACTCCCAAACCACTGCCACTGTTCTGCCTGCGCCCTCGTCGCGGAGCACTTTGAGTATCACCGCTTCGTTAAGGCTGTCAAGATTGCCTGTCGGCTCGTCAAGTATAGCGAACATCTTGTCCCTTGCCGCCATGCCGTTCATTGCAGCGTGAAAAAAGCTGCCTAACCTTCTCATTTGTATGAAAAAAAATCAGCCGAGAGCATCAAACAAACAGTACAGCCTTTATAGCTATTTAGGAAAATACAGAGTAAATTCTGCACCCTTGTCAACCTCGCCATATGCTTCTATCCTGCCACCATGACGCTTTATTATGCGGTCTGCCGTGGCAAGCCCAATGCCGCTGCCCTCGTATTCTTCGTCAAGATGAAGCCGCTGAAAAACACCGAAAAGCTTGTCAGCATATGCCATGTCAAAACCTGCACCATTATCTCTGAAGGATATTACCACATAGCTCTCGTCAGGTATTGCAGACACTGTTATAACAGCGTTCTGCCTGTGGCGGGTGAATTTGAAAGCGTTCGTCATAAGGTTTTTCACAAGCATTCTCACCAGCACATCATCACCGCTTATTTGCGGCAAACTGCCCTCGATAAGAGTTATGTTTCGCTCAGGCTCAGCGGACTTGCACTCGTCGAAGATATCCCTTACTAATTCATTCATATCAAGCGTTTCATATTCAGGCTCGATACTGCACATTTTTGAGAAACTCAGAAGCCGTTCTATCATTGTGATAAGCTTTGCAGTCTTACCCTCTATCATTGAAGCTATCTTCAATGCGTCCTCTGTGTTGCCTGCGCTTATGTCCTTTTTCAGCGTATCAGCCAACATCTGCGTAACATTCAGCGGCGAACGCAGGTCGTGAGATATTGCCGAGCAGAACAGACTAAGCTCATTGTTTGCCGCCTCAAGCTTTCTGCGCTTGCTGTATATTTCAAGGTGAGTTTTCACTCGTGCCAAAAGCTCCTCCTTTGTAAACGGCTTCACAACATAGTCACAGCACCCAAGCTCAAAGCCCTTTTTTATCATGGCAGGGTCGGATTCAGAAGTCATGAAGATAACAGGTATCTCCTTTGTTTCCTCATCAGATTTGAAATGCCTGCAAAGCTCCAGACCGTCCATGCCCTCCATTTTGATATCCAAAAGGATAAGGTGAGGCTTGCTCTTTTCTGTCATTTTAAGAGCCGCATTTGCACTTGTCGCCCCAAGCACCCCGAAGCCCTCGTTTCGCAGTATAGTGCCTGCAAAGGCTATATGCTCAGGCATATCGTCAACAATAAGTATCTCCGCTTTTTCAAACATTCCATCACCGCCTTGCCTAAAAAATACTATTCCGTCATGAGTCTTTGTACCTCGTCCTTGTCTGCAAGCTTTGTTTCGTTAGCATAGACTATCTCGCCCTTTTCCATTACATAAAGCTTGTTGGTGTTTTCAAGAACAAAATCCAAATACTGCTCCACAAGAAGCACTGTTATGCCTTTCCACTCGTTTATTTTCTGTATCGCCGCTCCTATATCCTGAATTATCGACGGCTGTATGCCCTCTGTAGGCTCGTCAAGAATAAGTATCTTCGGCTCTGCTGCGAGGGCTCTTGCAATTGCTAACTGCTGTTGCTGACCGCCTGAAAGGTCGCCGCCCTTACGCTTTGCAAACTTCGGAAGTATAGGGAATAGATCATATATATAATCAGGCACTTTGCCCTTACCGCCCTTTGGCTGCAATCCAAGCTCGATATTTTCCTCAACTGTCATCCGTGAAAAAATATCACGTCCCTGTGGAACATAGCCTATGCCAAGCTTTACACGCTCATAGACAGGCTTTTTGATGATGTTCTCCCCGTCAAATATTATCTCTCCTTTCGGGGTCTTTACAATTCCCATTATGCTTTTGAGAGTGGTGCTTTTGCCAACGCCATTTCTGCCGATAAGCCCCACTATCCCGCCTTTTTCTACCTCAAAGCTCAGGTTTTCTATAACACGGCTCTCACCGTAATATGAGTCAACGTTTTTCAAGCTTAGCATTTTACTCGCCTCCTCTTCCCAGATAAACAGCCTGAACTGTCTTGTCTGCAAGTATGTCGCCGATGTTGCCCTCCATGAGCATTTTGCCCTCATGAAGCACAGTTACGATATCAGCTGCCTGCTTTACAAAGTCCATATCATGCTCGATAACGATAATAGTGCAATCCTTTTTTATCTCCTTTAGGATCTCGCCCGTTCGGAAAGTTTCGGGCTTACCCATGCCTGCGGCAGGCTCGTCAAGCATTATTATCTCAGGCTTCTGCACAAGCTGCATCGCTATCTCAAGCCACTGCTTCTGACCATGAGCAAGACTGCCTGCACGTTCTGACGCTTTATCCTCAAGTCCCACACGTTCAAGCGTCGAGCGGATATTTTCCATATCCTCCTTTGAAGGCTTTTTGAAAATAGAATCAAGTATGCCCTTGTGACCCTTTAGAGAAAGTATCATGTTCTCCTCCACAGTGAGGTTTACGAATACAGATGGTACCTGAAACTTTCTTCCCACGCCCTCCTGCACTATCTTATACTCTTTCATGCCTGTGAGCCTTACGGCTTCTCTGCCCTTTGGGTGGAAAATAACAGTACCTGAGGTGGGCTTTGTCTTTGCACAGATTATGTCAAGAAGCGTGGTCTTTCCAGCGCCGTTGGGTCCGATGAAAAAGTGTATGCTGTTGCGCATGACCTTTGTTCTCACCTCTGTGAGGGCGTAAAAGCCGTCAAAGGAAACGGAAATATTGTTTATTTCAAGAACAACATCATTTGTCTTTGTAGCTGTAGCCATTTTACGCCGCCTCCTTTGCCTTGTCTTTGCCCTTTGTTTTAAGCTTGCGGAAAAGTGCTGGGAGCTGTTCGCTGACGATACCAACGATACCGCTCTTGAAGAATATGATAGTCACGCAGAACACTGCGCCGATTATATACTGCCATATCTCAACCATGCTTCCTGAGCTGAGGTTATACTCGCAAAGATTGATAAGAAATGCACCGATAACAGCACCTATTATCGTTCCTCTGCCGCCAACAGCTACCCATATGACCATTGTGATAGAATATGAAATAGTCATTTGTGACGGAGTAATGCTTCCGTTGAAGTTTACAAAAACTGCGCCTGCGATACCTGCCAGTGCCGCAGACAGCACATAGATAAAGTTCTTATATGCGCTTACCTTATAGCCTGAGAAGTATGTTCTGTTCTCGCCGTCTCTGATAGCGATAAGAAGCTTGCCGAACTTACGGCTAACAAGAAATCTTGAAAGTGCGAAGATAAGTGTCATAAGGATAAGTGCAAGATAATAAAGCTTGAACATCTCGTTTCTGTGAAGATTGCCCTTGATGCTTCCGAAAATGGTCTTTATCTCTGTGATACCCACGTTTCCGTTCGTGTAGGTAGAAAGTGCGATAAAGATAGAATAAGCCGCCCATGTGAGTGCCTGTGAGATGATAGAGAAATAAACGCCCTTTACTCTGTTTTTAAAGATAAAATATCCGATAATAAACGCCACCACTGAGGGTACTGCTATAATAAGGATAAGGGTCAGAGCAAAGGAGTTGAAAGGCTTCCAGATAAGAGGAAGTTCATCAAGTCCGCCTATGTGCATAAAGTCTGTTATCTTGCCGCCTGTTTCCTGAAGTTTAAGATACATTGCCATGCAGTATCCACCAAGGGCAAAATAAAGTCCGTGACCAAGGCTCAGGATACCTGTATAGCCCCATATAAGGTCGATACCCATTGCGGCAATGGCGAACGCCATACACTTGCCGAGAAATATAACTGTAGATGAACCGGAGAGCATTCCGGCATTAAGAAGCAACGGCATGATGCCAAGTATTATTGCTATTATAAGAAAGCTTATAGCCGCTCCTCTCTTTTTGAAAAATCCGCTAACTTTCATTGACCGAAACAACTCCCTTACTCGTCGAGATTTCTGCTCTTGATAACGAAAAGTCCCTGTGGACGCTTCTGCAAAAAGATAATAACGATAAGCAGAACGATAGCTTTTGCGATAGTTGATGAAGTATAATTCTCTGTGAAAATGCTTGCAGAGCCTATTATTACAGAGCCGATAGCAGTGCCGAGGAGTTTGCCGACGCCACCAAGAACAACTGCCATAAAGCTGTTTACTATGTAGCTCTGACCTACAGTCGAGTCGATAGAACCAAGAAGCGCCACTGAACAGCCTGCGATCCCGGCAAGACCTGAGCCGATAGCAAAGGTAATGTTATCCACCTTGCGTGAGTTTATGCCCATACATTTTGCCATTGTTCTGTTTTGCATAACAGCTCTCATCTGCTTGCCGAAGTTTGACTTATACATGATAAACCACACCAGAAGCAGACAAAGTGCCACAAGAAGAATGATGAAAAGTCTGTTGTATGAGAATGTACAGCCGCCTATCTTTATTCCACCGTTTAAGAATGACGGTGCTGTTACGTTTACACCCTGTGTGCCGAAAATGCTTCTTGCCGCCTGCTGTAAAATAAGGCTTATGCCCCATGTTGCAAGCAAGCTGTCTATCTCTCGCCCGTATAATCGGGAGATGATAAACTTTTCAAGCAAGCTTCCAAGAATGAACGTCACGCCGAATGCGGCAGGGATTGCAACAAAATAATAAACGTCACGAATGCTTTCGGGACAGTATTTTACGAATATCTGCTGAACGACATATGTTGTATATGCGCCTATCATCACAAACTCTCCGTGAGCCATGTTTATGACCCTCATAAGTCCGAAGGTTATTGCAAGGCCGAGAGAAGTAAGAAGTATGATAGAGCTAAGGCTTACGCCGTTGAACATAGTGTTTATAAAACGATCCATAGATTTTTGCCACGTCCTTTCGTGTCCTTAATAATGCACAGCCAAATTACTGACTGTGCATTAAAGGATACTTACAGAGGATTTATTATGAAATATGCTTATTCAAGAGGCTGGATTCCTGCCTTAACTGCCCAATCATAAGTTGAGAGATATGGGTCCGGAGCAACAGGATCAGTTGCGTAGATCTCGTTGATAAGTCCGTCGTCGCCCACCTGACCGATCCTTACAGGCTTTACAAGGTGGTGGTTGTCGCCCTGGATAGTTACAGTGCCTTCCGGTGCGTCAAAGGATATCTCGCCTGACTCGACTGCCTTGATAACGTCCTCAGGCTCAAAGCTGTCTGCCTTTTCGCAGGCTGCTTTCCAAAGATAAACTGCGTCATATGCAGCTTCCGCAGGGTCAGATGTCACTCTGTTCTCACCGTATGCGTCCTTATATGCATTAACAAATTCCTTGTTCTTTTCTGTGTCTGTTGTCTGATAATAGTTCCATGATACCATGTGACCCTTTAGGATATCAGCACCGATAGTAGCGACCTCTTCCTCTGCGATAGAGAATGACATTGTCATGTAATCCTTGCTTGTATAGTTCTTTTCAGACATCTGCTTGAAGAATGAAACGTTGCCTGTTCCGTTAAGAGTGTTGATGATAACGTCAGGCTTTGCAGCTTCGATCTTTGAGATGATAGCGGCAAAATCCGTCTGGTCCATATCTGCATACTCTTCACCAACGGCTTCTGCGCCCTTTGCTTCAAGCTGTGCGTTGATTATCATGTTCGCTGTTCTTGGGAAAACGTAGTCAGAGCCAAGCAAGAAGAATTTCTTATAGCCCTGCTCCAGCAGATAGTCGATAGCAGGAACGATCTGCTGGTTTGGTGCTGCACCTGTGTATACGATATTTGATGAGCTTTCCATGCCCTCATACTGAACAGGATACCAAAGAAGTGAGCCGTATTCCTCAACGATAGGCTTAACAGCCTTTCTTGATGATGAAGTCCAGCAACCGAAGATAGTTGAAACGCCCTCGCTGTCAATAAGCTTTTCAGCCTTTGTTGCGAATGTTGACGGCTCGGAAGCTCCGTCCTCCTCGACGTATTCTATCTGCTTGCCGTTTACACCGCCTGCGGCATTTATCTCCTTGATAGCAAGCACCTCAGCGTCACGAACTGACTTTTCACTGATAGCCATTGAGCCTGTGAGGGAGTGAAGAAGCCCTACCTTAACTGTGTCGCCGTCACCACTGCTTGAGCCCCCTCCTGAGCCGCAGGCTGTGAGCATCGTTGCCGCCAGAGCCGCTGCTGAAAGCACCGCTAAAAATCTCTTCATTCTTGTCTTTTTCATAGTGTTTTCCTCCAATTCATTTTACTTTTCCATACTAAATGCAATAAAAAATTGGCTCTCTGCACCAAAGGGTATTTCCCTTGACAGATAAACCAACTTCATTGTTGTGATATTCAGTTTTTTACCTAAAACAGACCAAGCTGTTTAAGTGCCTTATCATTTTCCGCTGTACCTTTTTTATCGAGAATATCCTCTCCAAGCTTTATCTTCAGATACTGAATGATAAGCTCAGTGCATTTATCCATTCCCATACGGTCAGAATTAAGGGTCATATCGTAAAGCACCGGATTTGTCCACGTTTCACCGCCTGTGTAATACTTGTAGTAATCGGCACGATAGCGGTCGGTCTGATAGATCATTCTGTGGGCTTCTTCCTCGGTGACGCCAAGGCGTTCAATAACATTTTTTACGCAGAAAGCTCTTGGAGCTTCTATATACACGCTTACGGTGTTGTCATAGTCACGCAGCAGGTGATTTGCACATTTTCCAATGATAATGCAGGATTGCTGCTTGGCAAGCTCCTTGATTATCTTCGCCTGAATATTGTAAAGATTAACGTCAGAAATGAAGCTCCTGTCCGTCGGCTCAACGATATCGTCCTTATTCGCAGACTTCATAAGCCTTTTGATAAGGTGGTAGCCCCTCAGCTTTTCATCCACCTTAAAAAACAGATCCTTGTTTATTCCGCTGTAGTTTGAAGCCATGCTGAGTATCTGGCTTTCATAGCAAGGTATCCCAAGCTGTTTTGAAAGAGCAAGTCCGATCTGCTTTCCTCCGCTTCCGAAGCCTCTTGCTATGGTAATAACGAAATTGTCCATTTCTATCACCTCCTGTGCTTATAGTATAGCACAGGGTTCAAAAGATAAAAACACTAAAAATCAGAGAAAACCCTATATTTTTCAGACAAGTCACAATGATTGTTTGTACTGCGCAGGGGAAACGCCCGTTATCTCTTTGAACACCTTTGTGAAATAGTCTGCGCTTGAATAGCCAAGCTCCTCGCTTATCTCATAGGCTTTCATACCGCTTTGCCGCAGAAGCTCTTTTGCGTATTCTATTTTCACAAGGGTGCTGAATTTGCTGAAGCTTTCTCCTATCTGCCGTCTGAAAAGCTTACCGAAATAGTCACGGCTGAAGCCGAAATGCTCCGCCGCCTGCTCAACTGAGATATCCCGACAGCTTGTATTTGAAAAATATGTGCAGATATCCTGAGTAAAGCTGTCTCCGCTACTTTTGCCCACGGCTTCAAGTGCCGAAAGCACATAGTCTGAGCAGGTGTTTTCAACCTTCTTCTCTTCAAGCTTTTCGGTTACACGTCTTAGCATATCTCCAAGCTTTTGCTCATTGACTGGCTTTAAAAGATAGTCAAACGCCCCAAGCACAAGCCCTTTTCGTGCATATTCAAACTCGTCATATGAGCTTATGAAAGCCACTGCCACATCTATGCCAAGCTCGTTTATCTTTCCAAGAAGCTCTATGCCGTCAATAAACGGCATTCTTATATCCGTCAGCACAAGGTCAAAATCTTCGGATCTAAGCACAGCAAGAGCGTCCTTGCCGTTTGACACCTCTTTTGCTATAACAAAGCCACATTCTTTCCACACTGACATTCGTGAGTAGATAAAACGCATATCTGCGTCGTCCTCTGCCAAAAGTATCTTATACACACTTGTCACCTCCATAAATCCTCAGACTGTGTGATGCTGAGAAGGTCGTATCTGTTTATGTATTCTTCAAGCTGCCTGAATTTCGTCTTTTCCATGCACTCTTTAAACTCTGCCCTATGCTGTTGAAAATATTCCGCCGCAGAGATATCAAAGGCTTTACAAAGGTCTAAAAGCTCTTTTACAAGCTGTGAGTTTTTCTGGCTCTCTGCATTTTGCACCATGCTGTCATCATCAAGCTGCAAAAATTCTTCAAGCCTGCTCACTGCCTTTTCCCACTGCTCCTCAAAGTCTTTTGTATCAGCATTTTGCGGTGCATCAGATTTGAGAATATCACTTAATGCCTTTGCACTTTCATGAAGCTTTCTGCAACAAAGATTGCCCGAAATCCCTATAACGTCATGGAGTATAATCCGCGCGTTCATATAGTTTCCCGCTTCGATATGCTGGCAGATATATTTCTGGTCGCTTCCGTGTTCGGAAATAAAACGCTTTATTATATCAAATAGTATGCTTTTGCTTCCACCCAAAGCGTCAAGGCAGGCAACGCAATCAAACACCTCATCACCCTGCTCTGTAGCTTTTTCGGGCATTTCACGCCTTATGTGCAAATGCTTGTATATCATTTTTCTAAGATCATCAGGTCGGAAAGGCTTTGAGATATAGCCGTCCATGCCTGCTTCATAGGCTTTTTGTTCTATGCCCGAAACAACGTCGGCAGTAAGAGCGATTATTGGCGTAAGTCTGAAATCAGGAAGTTCTCTTATGTGTCTTGCTGTTTCATAGCCGTCCATATCAGGCATATGAAGGTCAAGAATTATCATATCAGGACTATGACCAAGGCAATATTCTATAGCCTTTGAGCCGCTGTCGGCGGTATCCACCTGCAAGCCGTATGTACCTAATATCTCGCTTTCGATATCCAGGTTCACACTGTTGTCGTCCACCAACAAAATTACCGTTTTTTCAACAAGCACGCCCTGAGAAGTATCATTTTCGCTCTGCACCTGTGACGGCTCTGCGACATCAAACGGCATAAGAAAGCTAAAGCACGAGCCTTTTCCAAGCTGAGATGTAACCTCGATGCTATATTTACCACCGCTTGCCGCCTTGACGATAGATTGCGAGATAGGAAGCCCCAGACCTGTTCCGCCGTGACGTCTTGTCACTCCTGCGTCGCTTTGGATAAAAGGTTCAAAAATGCTCTCAAGCCTGTCTTGGGGTATGCCCTCCCCTGAGTCTGAAACACTGAACTTGATAACAACGCTTTTGCTCTTTATTTCCTGACATTTACAGTCAAAGACCACCTCGCCCCTGTCGGTGAACTTCACCGCATTTCCGATAAGATTTACAATCACCTGCCTCAATCGCAAAGGGTCGCCGCTGATGCAATTCGGCAAATCCCCCGATATATCAAGACGCAATGGGATATCCTTTGCTATGGCTGTGCTTTCCATTATGGAATAGGTGTCGCTTATAAGCTTCACCAGGTCAAAATCGGTGTATTCGAGCTGCAAGCTTCCCGACTCTATTTTGGAAAAGTCAAGAACGTTATTTATAAGACCAAGAAGATTTTCTGAGGCTGTGTTTATATTAGTGCAATATCTCTTCTGAGCATCATTAAGACTGGTATTTGAAAGCATATAAAGATAGCCTGTGATAGCATTAAGCGGCGTGCGAAGCTCATGGCTCATTTGTGCAAGAAAATCACTTTTTGCACTGTTCGCCCTGTCTGCTTCTTCTTTAGCCTGACGCATTTGTGCCTCGGCTGTTTCACGCTTTTTAAGCTCATTTTGAAGTATCTGCGAAAGGCGGTTGAAAAGCTCGCCAAATCGAAAAAGCTCATACGCTCCCTTTGGTGACACACGGACGTTTGAAAGGTCAAATTCGGCAGAATTTTCATTACGCTTTGAAAGGCTCTCAGAGTAGTCGTTTATAGGTCTGACATAAAGGCTCTCAAAAACTATCAGTACTATGCCCACAATAACTAGCACGCTCGCTGAACACACAAGCTGTATCACCAGTGCAGTTTCACGTCCTGCGGCAGCGCTTTCCACCTCTGCATCAAGACGTTTATTAAGAGCCTGACGAAAGCGTTCTATAGGCGACATTATCATGGTTTTAGAATCGTTATAAAAGCTGTCATAAAGTATCTCGCGGGAACGCTCTTTCATTTCATCAGGGCTAAGTCCGCTGTATTCCTCAAGCAGTGGCGTATCCTCCACAATGGAAACATACTCGGCCAACCTGCCTCCCTTGCTGTCGCCATACTGTTTAGCTGTTATGCCTTTTGCAGTGAGCATAAGCTTCATTGACACCGTTTCGGTCTTTATGAGAGTATCAGAATACTTTTTGGCTTCCGCAAGAAGCGCAGTTTCGTTCTCAGGAGGATCAAGAGCGGAAAGGCTATTTATAACACGGTCACGGGTCTTTTCCTCATAGACCTCATACCAATAGTTATAAAGATGTTCGATATCTCCTGTTACGGAGAATTTTCTAGCTTCATCGGTAAGATAATCGGAAGCGTCCGCAAGCTCCTGCCCAAGGTCAGAAAGCTCTCCCCTGTTTGATTGTGCGGTATTCTCTCTGTCGATACACCGGGACATATATCTGCTGCTCATTAAAGTAAGAGCAGTAATAAGAAGAAACACCACAACTGCACAGATGGTGATATTGCGGCTTTTGAGCACACTTCTGCCCTTCTTTTTACTGACCTTCACAGAAAACACCCCCACAAAAAAACAAAAAACGCCCCGTGAAAAATACACGGAGCGTCATTGCCCTTAAATTATTACACTAAAATTATATCATATTTTTGCAGTTTTGTCAACTGTTGTGGAATTTTAGCTATTTCAACTTTTGTAGTGCTACAATAGATATTGGACAAAATTAAGAAAAAAGAAACCTGCTAAGAAAAATCAATAGGCAAAATGAACAAAGTTGAGAAAAGAAGCAAA
>NZ_QTXU01000029.1:5508-26561 GCF_003461785.1 Ruminococcus sp. AM43-6 | reverse complement strand
TTCTCGCTGCATAATTCTTGTTCGAATAAAATGTGTCAAGTGATATTGACAAAACCATTAAGAGACTGTTTGCTGGATATTAAGGGAAAGTTCTTGGTTTCGTACAATGACTGTCCCGAAATACGGGAGTTATGGGACAAGCCGGGTATCCACATCGAGGAGATAAGCAGACTGAATAATCTGGCGCAGCGCTATGACGGCGGATGTCAGTATGCGGAGCTCCTCATATCAAATTACGACACAAGCGAAAGAGCGAGGTCTGTTCGTCAGCTTTCGCTGTTTGACAATGAAACAATATTGGAGGTATAGATTTATGAAAAAGTTAATTCTTGCACAGGTGCTTACAACAAACGGAACTGCCGAATGTTCGGGGCTTTATGATGAAAACGGCGATCCCGTAACTGTCGAGGTCGAGAAGGACGACAGCGGAGTTTCGCTTACAATATGGCAAAATGCAGAAGAAAGAGAGTGCCGTGACTGCGGCATCTCGGAGGAAGAAATACAGCGTACCTGCGCTATGTACGAAGACTGCGATGAGTGTCCGCTAAAGGATTACTGCGGTGATGAATCGGAGGTGAGCTCATGAGAATACTGGTTTTCGAACCGATGAAAGAGCCGTATGTAAAGGATATTGAGGATGACATCCATGCCATGCAAGAAGTTGTGGGCGGCAGCATTGAACCCATATATTTTGAACCCGACGGTAAGGCTTTAGCGTGGTGTAACGATGAGTTTCTGCTGAACGGCTCTGCTCCAAACAGAATAGTGGGCGAAACGCTTGTCCACGGTACATTCTACATTTCGGGCAACTTTCAGAACGAATACGGCGAGTGGGACAGCTGTTCACTTACCGACGAGCAGATCGAAAAGTACAAGGAGCAGTTTAATCATGTGATAGTAAATCTGCCGGGCATAGGGCTTATCGCAGTGAGGGAAACCAAGCCGGAAATAATCGAACCGGACGAAGAATTTGAAGAAGAACATGAAATCGAACAGACCATGTAAAGGAGAATGAAATTATGAAAATACACGCATCTATCAACAGAATGGTAAACAAAGAGGATTCGGCAATCAAGGCATATGCCAGCGTAACAATGGACGGTATGTTCGCCGTTCACGGACTGAGGGTCATCGAGACCGAAAAAGGCAGATTTGTCAATATGCCTTCCACCTCATACACCGATAAGGACGGCAACAAGCAGTACAGCGACACCTTCCACGCCATCACCAAGTCGGCGAGAACTGCTGTAAATCAGGCTGTGCTCAATGCTTACGATCTCAAGCTGCAGCAGGTTCAGCAGACGGATATCGAGGTGGAGAACACCCCTGATGAGGAAATGTCCGAGCCTGAAGATGAACCTGAGCCGGAGCTAAGTATGTAGTTTGCTAAAGCTTTTGCTGTGTAAACTGTCACAAAGGTAGAACTTTTGAAAAAAGTATAGATTTGTGGGCGGATATATGATATATTGCTTATTGAGCAAACAACACTCAGAACTCACAGAAAGGAATGATAAAGAATGAAAAGAGCAATGGTCATATCAATACTTTATGCGGTAATGCTGACCGCCTGCGGAAATGTATCGGAGTCCGCAGAAAGTGCGGAAACCTCGGCGGTGAGCCAAACTGCGACCACGGTCACTGGCTCCGCAGTAACATCTGCAAAGGAAGAAAAGGATACAAGTGAAACCACAACTACTACGAAAAAAAGTTCGCAGACGGTATCCGAAACTTCCAAAGCTAAAACTACCACGAAAAGTGCGATTAGCAGTTCTACAGTAAACACGAAAGCACCGCAGGAGCAAAACGAACTGCAGAGTTATCCTCAGACGGAGCAGCCGCAGGAAAACACACAGGTCAATACTACTCAAAAGCCTGCGGTAACGACTACACAGCAAAAGCAGACTACCGCAAAGCAAACCGCAACAGCCCCGCCAAAGCCTGCGGCCACTACGCAGAAACCGCAAACCACGCCCCAACCGACAACAACCACCAAAAAGCCAAGCACAACAAAACCGCAAGAAACCGTGCAGTGGTCGGATACCATGAAAGCATGGAGAAAGCTGTGCGAAGGTAAAAGTATAAACGGTGCGGAATGGGAGCTTGTAAGGGAGGATATTGTAAGTTACGGTATGCAGAAATTCAACGGAAAAACCACAGTCGAGCTTAACTGCGGAATCGATCTTTACACAAGGACATTCCAAAGTCCGCTGAATTTAACTGAAAACACTTCTCTTAAAGGTTTGTCTCACGCCCACCTTGATGCATATGCTGACGCAGACAGCAGGTGGCTGATAGATTATGCCGGAAACGAAGAAGAAGTCTACAGAATAGTGGAGCAAAGCAGAGCCGACTGTCTGACTGTGATTGACATCGGGCTCGAAAGCTGGTATGAATTCTGTGAAGTAAACGACTGCCTTAAATATGCAAGCAGTCTTGAGTTTAACGTGGGACTTGACGGTACGGCAATATGGTTTCTCACGGAAGATTAACAACAACTGAATAAGCAAAGAAAGAGTCGAAAATTCGGCTCTTTTTTCTTTGCAAAAACAAAGGAGAAAATTGAAAATGACGATCAAAAAAATATTAAAACGATGCACGGCGTCGATGCTTGCGGCGGCAATAGGAGTTACAACGCTGGCGGCAAATGTGTCTGCAGCCACATCGGGAATATCAATAGGCTACACCTGGAACAGCAGCGTTAACCCTACGATCAATGTCAGAAAGAACGGCGTGACCGGAGGGGTAAGCGGACAGTATATCAAAGCCGGAGAACAGATATGCAGATTTTGTCCGTCAACAACTTCTGACTGGGCGTTTTGTATCGAGCCTGCAAAGTCAATGCAGGGAGCGAGCTACAAGGATTGGTATACTCAGAACGGATTTACCGAGTATGATACCTTCGATTTGAGCGATAAGAATGCCGCAGAGTCAACCGCCTACTGGAAGAAAATCGGCGGAACCAACAGTAAAATGGCAATCTATTTAGGACTTGTGCAGTATTACGGTTACTCGTCTCACAAAACAGGCGACTATTATGCCGCAACTCAGTTGCTCATATGGGAAATGATTCTTGGACTTCGAGGTCATACTCCGGAAACTTTCTCAAAGTGTTCCGACGTACTGTGGAATGATTTCACCTACCCAAGCGGCGGATGGTGTACAAAATCGGGAGTTGAAAAAGCGTATAACAGCATTGTTGCAAATGTAAAGTCACACTACACACTTCCGTCCGCATTGAGTGCAGTAAAGGATAAGGCGAGGGACAATGCACATGTATTAAAGTACAATGTGGTTAATCTCAGATACGAAACGAAAGTAACTGTTCCCACTTCCTATGTTACCGCTTCAAGCCTTGCGCATAATTTCAGCGGTCTGAAAGCAAAGCTGGAATCGCTGATAAAGTCCAAATTCAGCGGAACTTTCGGTAAGGATTACGGAATTGAAACCGGTACGAGCGGAACGAATACAGTATACACCATCTGGTCACTCGAAAGACAGTTCACTTCAAGCGGCGACAGCAGTATCTATGTTACGGAAAGTGTGCCAATGCAGATGAAGGACAGCCTTAAGAAGCAGGAAACTCTGTTTGCGAATTCATATTATCAGACCTGCCTGCTTTCCACAAGGCTCGACCCCGTTGCAGGATATGTGGGACTTGCTTCATACAATGAGCCGAATCTGACCGTTGAAAAGACATATACCGATTCAAGCAACAATCAGATCACTGCAACGGAGCTTAATACTCTTCTTGGAAAGACCACGTTTGTGGTTTCCTGCCTGTATGACGGCAAAAAGTATTATGTCAAAGCCGATAAAAACAGCACGGGAACAGCATATATTTTCTCAAAGTATGTGACGTCAGTTTCTGAGGCTACAAAGTTCAAAACGCTTAAAAATACCGAAACAAAGGGTACTTTCACAGTTTACGACCTGCCCACTTCAACATCAAAGGGCAGGACATATACGGTAACGGAATACACGGTTCCCGATAGTGACAGATATGAAAAGCTGTCTAAATCAGTACTTCTTCCGTCTCCTACAAGTGACTTTACAACAAATGCAGGAACTAAGACGGTCAAGATGAACAACAGCGAAACAAGCTACAACGCTAAGTTCGGCACGGCAACGCTTGATAAGTTCGTTCAGAACGGTGACGGCAAAGCATTATCTTCGGATAACGAAAGCGACATCAAGACCCTCTCCGACATCTACAAGTCCACCAAGTTTATTGTAGGATACTGGGGAGTTGATGAAAACGGTAAACCGGTCATGAAATATCTCACAGACGGGTACAAGTCCGCAGCAAAGGCTTTTGACGGTGACCTTAACGACCTTGACGGCTTTAAGGACAAGTCTTACTCCGCAGGTGACGGTATGTACTATATGCCAACTAAGCTTAACTCCGACCATGATCTTGTATTTGACACAAGCAGGACAACAACCGATATTTCAAAAGCATATGTGTTCAGCACAGGCTCGAACTACAGCGGTTCTGACACCTGCGATCACTTCGGACAGCTATTTTTTAATCTTGTTCCGCTGAACAGCTCGGGAAATGTGAAAGAGCTTGTGTTTATCGAGGTAAACGGTGCAAAGGGCTACGGATATGAGGAAAGCCTTGATATTTCAAAAGCATACAGCCTTAACAGTCTTAAAGACGCTGTTTCAAAGAGAGAAATCTGCGGTATCATAAGAAACGATACAGGCAAGTCTTACACTCTGACGGACGAAAATGGAAAGAATTATGATATCGGCGCAGGAAGACTTTATCCCATTTCGGCGAATAAGTTGGAGAGCAACAGACTTCATTCTGATGCAGAAATTGTGAATCAGCTTGTAAATTACAGTCTTGTGCTGACAAAGAAAAATGATTCGGGAGAACTGCTTTCGGGAGCAAAGTACGGCTTGTACAACTCAGCGAAGAAGCTTCTGAAAACGGCTGTTACTGACGATAACGGAAAAGCAAAGTTTGACTATGATCTTTTGCCAAACACCAACTACTATGTAAAGGAGATAACCGCACCCGACGGTTATGTTCTCGACA
Source organism: Ruminococcus sp. AM43-6 (assembly GCF_003461785.1). NCBI lineage: Bacteria > Bacillati > Bacillota > Clostridia > Eubacteriales > Oscillospiraceae > Ruminococcus > Ruminococcus sp. AM43-6. The sequence continues at coordinate 21,517 of NZ_QTXU01000029.1, read as the reverse complement.
ATGAATACTATCTTGTGAACCGCTCAAATACGGTGGTAAACGACCTTGGTAATTTTCAGAATGCAAAGCTTTCCGATTACAATTATTCTGTAACGGACAAGCCTTTTACTTTAAAGCTGGAGCTTAACAAGTATGATGTTCTTAATGATATTAAGATAGAAGGAGTTACTTTCGATATTTTGCTAAAGGGAAAGGTTGTAAAGAGTGTAACTACCGATAAGAACGGCTATGCAGAGGTAAGCGGACTGGCTCTCGGCAAGCTTAACGGTGATACCTTTGAAAACGTGTATACCGTAACAGAACGTGAAAACGACAAGTATATTATGCTTGACAAGAACGGAGAGTTAAGCCGCTCATTTACTGTAACGACCACAATTGCGGATATTGAGGACGGCACAAATCCCGTGATAACCTACACTGCGGATATTCCAAACACACTTCAGCTTGTAGATTTAAAGGTTCACAAGGTTGACGAGTTCGGCAATCCCATAAAGGGCGTTGCTTTTGACATTGTTCCCACTCAGGATATTGCTTTCAACGGTAAGACGGTACAGAAAAAGGGCGAGTCTGTGGGTACTGTTGTGACAGATGAACAGGGTTATGCCTCAAGCACCTACACAGAATACGAAACCGACGGAACGCAGGGATATACAAAGATAATACCCATCTACCCGAACTTTGAATATGAGCTTGTGGAAGTTGCCGCTCCCGAGCCTTATGTTATTCCTGCAGAGAATACGAAGTTTACTGCTAAATCGGATAAAGCCGATACTCTCACTATCCCTCACGAAGTGACCGTAACAAACGATGTTCAGAGAGGAATTCTTGAAGTTTTCAAGGCAGACAGCGAAACAAAGAAGCCTCTTGCAGGAGTTGAATTTGAAGTGAGAGCGGCAGAAGATTTTGCAATAGGCGGCAAACAGCTTCACAAGAAGGGAGATGTGATCTGCAAAATGACAACCGACAGCACAGGTCATGCGGATACGGGAAATGCCGAAATGTATGTGGGAGCAAAGTACACTCTTATCGAGACCAAGGCGGCAGAGGGTTATGCCATTAACTCCGACAGCAAGACCTTTGAATTTAAGTTCACAGGCAACAGCGTTTCATACTCCAAGCTTAATATTGACGTAGGAAACGATTCGCAGAAAGGAAAGATCTCGGTTTACAAATCGGGCGAAGCTTTCACAGGTGTTACCGCTCTGGGAAGTGCCATATCCGTTGACGAGAACGGCGAAATCATGGAAAGCGGTCAGACCACTTACACGCCCGTGTTTACGGAAAATGCTCTTAGCGGAGCGGTATTTCAGATAACAGCCGCAGAGGATATTGTTACAGCTGACGGTACAACAAGGGCAAAAGCTGGTGATGTTGTAGCAGAGATCACTACCGATGAAAACGGCTATGGGGAAACTCCGTTGCTTTATCTGGGTAAATATGAGGTAAGGGAGATAAAAGCTCCTTTCGGTTATGTGCTTGATTCTCAGCCCAAGACGGCGGAGCTTACCTATGCGGGACAGGAAGTTTCAATCCGTGATACTGTTGAAACAGTTTTTATGAATGACTATCAGGGCGTAAGAATAAGTCTTTCAAAGATAATGGAAAAGGATGAAAAGTTCGGTATCGGAAATGCTGATGAATACAAAAATGTTCGTTTCGGACTGTTTGCCTCAGAGGAGATCACGGCTTCAAACGGCACGTCAATTCCTGCCGGCGGTCTTATATCCCAAATCAGCCTTGACGAAAATATGTCCGCTGTTATTGCAGAAAAAATTCCCTTCGGCAAGTACTATGTGCAGGAGATCGCAACAGACGAAAAATATGTCCTTAACGGAGAAAAGTACCTTGTGACCTTCGAGTATATGGGACAGGATATTCAGACCGTGGATATTGACTGCGGACAGTTTATCAACAGCATCAAGCGTGGTTCTGTACACGGAAACAAGGTAAATGAAAGTGGAGAGCCTCTTGAAAATGCGTTGTTCGGACTGTTCAGAACTGATTGCACAGAGTTTGATGCAGGAAATGCACTTATGACCGCGGTTTCCGATGAGAACGGATATTTTGAGTTTGTCAACATTCCTTATGGTGAGTATGTGGTTACAGAAATCGAAGCACCTTCGGGATATATTTTCTCAGATGAAAAGTATTCTGTAAGCATTTCCGAGAACGGTGATGTGGTTGAAATCATTGCCGAGAACAAGCCTATTACGGTTGAGATATCGAAGCGTGATATTTACGGAAATGAACTTAAGGGTGCAAAAATGCAGCTTATTGATTCTGAGGGTAATGTTGTAGACGAATGGACCTCAGACGGTACAAATCATGTTGTTTCGGCGCTTCCTGCAGGGGCGTACACGCTAAAGGAAACTGCTGCTCCAGATTGTTATGTTATTGCAACTGACATCGGCTTTACGGTCGATATTTACGGCAATGTAACGGTAGAAAACGTTGAGTCTACAGCAACTTCCGAGAACGGTACTCCGCTTATTGTTATGGTGGACGATACCACAAAGGTTGAAATCTCAAAACAGGACATTACAAACGGAAAAGAACTGCCCGGTGCAACTCTTCAGATAATCGATGAAAACGGAAATATCGTAGAGGAGTGGGTTTCAACAAACGAACCTCACATGATCGAAGGCAAGCTGACCGCCGGAAAGGAATACACGCTGAAAGAAACAATGGCTCCCGAGGGCTATGAGATAGCAAATGAGATCAAGTTTACCATAAATGCCGACGGAAGCGTGACCGAGGTCGTTATGTATGACGAGCATACGCCTGTTCCTGAAAAGCCTGAAACACCGCCGACAGACACACCTCATACAGGTGTTTCCGCAGATAACAGCGTGGCTGTTTATCTCTTATCAGCCGTACTGCTTATGATCGTGGGAATCATTATCAGAAAGAAGCATGAGGACTGAGAACAAATGAAAGTGATAAAAACTATTGCAGCCGTTTTTGCGGCTGCGCTCCTTTTTGGAGCTGTGATTTACTGTTTTAAGTCAGGTAATATTGAATGTCGTAATCTAATGATTTGAAAGGAATGATGTTAAATGAAAACTAAAAAGAAGCTGATCGCAGCTGCAGCAAGTGCAATGTGCTTTGCGGCAATGCTGACGACTACGGTATATGCTGATACAGGCGATGTGGCAGGTGCTGTAACAAGCACATGGACAACTGCAAAATCTCAGATAAAATCTGTGGTGGATAACGTTGTTTTTCCTGTGATAGACGTAATTCTGGCAATTTTGCTGTTTGTCAAAATTGCGACCTGTTATATGGATTACCGCAAGCACGGGCAGTTTGAATGGACGCCGGTAGCGATACTTTTCGGCTGTCTGATTTTTGCACTTACTTGTCCGCTGTATATCTGGACAGTAGTAAGTATTTAAGCGGAGGTGACATAGATGAAAGCAAAGATTATTGCAGTGATTTCAGCTACATTGGCATTAACAATGACTGCCTGCGGAACAATTTCTCCGCCTGCACAGACGCAGACGGAAACTACAACTATTACTACCGCAACATCCGAGTCCATACCCGACTCGGATGCCTCTTCGGAGGCTGAAAGTAATGTTGATGAAGAGCAGGTGAAGTCAGATACTTTTATTGCTGAGTTTTTCGACTCAAATATAAGCTTTGCTGACGTTTCGGGAATAGTGACCGAGGCGATGAAAAGCTGTTCATTAAAGAATGAGACAGACAGTTCCAATGGCATACAAAAAATCACTCTTACGGGCAAAAACGGCGGAGGTACTATTGAGGTTCTTTGCATAGATCTGTCGCAGGCACAGCTTGATTACGACATGGAATATATCCTTGAAAACTTCGGAGATTACTATTACGGTCAGATCACGACACAGATGAACGGTATTACTGAGGACGATTTTGTGTCCGATTATCGCATGGTTAATTCCGTTGTTTCAAAGGGGAAATTTCAGCATTACGGCTCGATACAGAAAACCGACGGCATGGCTTCTCTGTTCGGATACACGGAAACATATGCCGTGCTGAATGAAAACAAGCTGAACGTGGTTTCAGGTGCATTTCTCAGCTCTGATATGATGGAAAGGCAGAGTTTTTCGCAGTTGATGGCTAAGTTTGCAGAGAATGTGAAGTATTAACGACATAAGGTGATACAATGCCCTATATCCCATTCACAGACGAACAAAAAGTGCTTGCCAACAGCGTAGACCTTGAGCAGTTTCTCAGAATGAGAGGAGAAAAGCTTGAACGTGCGGGCAGAGAGCATAAGCTCATATACTATGACGGTTCGGGAAAGCATGACAGCATAACTATCCACGGCTCTACCTGGTTCGACCATAAAAATCAGATTGGTGGCGGTGCGATAAAGTTCATGCAGGAGTTTTACGATATGGACTTTCAGACGGCGGTGCAGGAACTGTTAGGACATACAGTGACTCCGCTGTCCCACAGTCCGCCGAAAGTATCGGCAAAAGCAAAAGAAGAAAAGAAAGAATTCAGACTGCCCGAAGCAAACACAAATATGCACAGAGTTTACGCCTATCTCATAAAACAGCGGTTTATAGCACCCGAGGTCATAACACATTTTGCAAAACAGCACACTCTGTTTGAGGATAAAGAACATCACAATGCTGTGTTCGTAGGAGTTGACGAAAACGGCGTACCACGTCAGGCACACAAGAGATCAACAAGCACTTTCGGAAACTCATTCCGTCAAACAATAGAGGGTTCAGACACAAGATACAGCTTTGCCCACTTTGGCGAGTCGGGAAAGCTGTTTGTGTTTGAGGCTCCTATAGATATGATGAGTTTTCTTACGCTGTACCCGAAAGACTGGCAGAAACACAGCTATATCGCCATGAACGGAGTTTATGAAAACGCTGTTTTAACGGCTTTAAAGAATCATTCCGATCTATCTGAAATTGTGCTGTGTGTGGATAATGATGAGGGCGGAATTGAAGCTGTTGACCGCTTAAAAGATATTCTTGCAGAGAACGGATATACCGATGTAAAGAGACTTGCTCCCGAGTACAAGGACTGGAACGAGGTGCTGAAAGCAAAGAACGGAGCCGCAGCTTTGCCTGCTGTTCTTCACAAGCGGAAGGAAGAATATCTTCATCAGATTGATAGCTTAAAACATTTAAGATGCCGTCCCGATAAGCTGACCTCACAAATCTATGCGACATTTAAAAACGGACAATACAAATATCTCGCCGAGTATGCGCTTGTAGGCTCGGCTTTTTTTATTGCAGGAAAAAGCGAAGATACTACGTTTGGCAAGCTAAAAACAAAGCTGAAAACGGAGTACAAGCCATATACCGACAAGGGCAGAAAGGCGCAGAAACAAAGGAACTTGCAGGACTGTGTGCAGAAAGTTTTAAGTGACTTGAAACAGACCGCCCGAACCCGTGAGCAGTCGGTTCAGACGGCAAAGCTTTTGTATAGCCTTGCAGACAGTGCTTTGCGGTTAAATGTTGAAAATACGTTATCCGAACTTGCACAAGAGCAAAGCGAATCAGAAGATATTGTTTCAGATCCGGAACCCTGTATGGAATTCGGATAATGCGATAGCCTCTGCGTCACAGTGCAATACCTTGAAGATAACAAACTAACTAAGAAAGATATATAGCAGAAAGAAGAAAATATCATGTTAGATTGGAAGTGAAAAATTGAATGATAAACAAAAGCTCATAATAGCCGTACTTGTTATTCTTTTCATAGCCTTTATGGTCATAGTTGAACTTTTGGACAACAAGTCACTTAACGGAATAAAGGCAAAGAAGGTCGGCAACGGACAGCACGGAACTGCGAGGTGGGCGACAAAATCTGAGATAAAGCGTACTTTTATCTCTCTGCCATTTGAGCCGGAGATGTGGAGAAAAGGTCAGAACCTGCCGAATGTGCAAGGAACGGTTGTAGGCTGTCGGACGCACGGCAAAAAGACTGTGGCTCTTGTTGATGACGGAGATGTTCACACTCTGATGATTGGTGCAGCAGGAGTCGGAAAAACAGCATACTTCCTGTATCCGAATATCGAACTTTCCTGCGCAAGCGGAATGTCGTTTATCAGTACGGATACAAAGGGCGATGTTGCCCGAAACTACGGTACTATCGCAAGCAAGTACTATGGCTACAATGTTTCTGTGCTTGATCTGCGTAACCCGACAAGGAGCGATGAAAACAACATTCTGCATCTTGTGAATAAATACATGGATATGTACCTTGAAGACAAGTCCAATCTTTCGGCAAAGGCAAAGGCGGAAAAGTATGCAAAGATAACGGCAAAGACGATAATCAATATCGGCGGAGGTGACAGTTCAAACTACGGTCAGAACGCATTTTTCTACGACGCAGCGGAAGGACTTCTGTCCTCTGTCATTCTGCTTTTAGCTGAGTTCGGCGACAAAAACGAAAGACATATCGTATCTGTGTTCAAGCTGATTCAGGACTTGCTTGCTAAGTATCAGCCCGACCCCAAAGCCAAGCCGAAAATGTATTTTACAAAGCTTATGGACAAGCTGCCAAGTGAACACAAAGCAAAATGGCTTGCGGGTGCGGCTCTTAATTCATCAGATCAGTCCATGCTTTCGGTAATGAGTACTGCGTTGTCAAGGCTCAACAGCTTTTTAGATTCTGAGCTTGAACAAATGCTGTGTTTCGGTACGGCGGTTGACGCAGAAAAGTTCTGCAATGAAAGGTCGGCTATTTTTATTGTTCTTCCAGAAGAAGACACATCAAAGTACTTTATGGTAAGTCTGCTTATTCAGCAGCTTTACAGAGAAATACTTGTTATCGCTGATGAAAACGGCGGTAAGCTTAAAAACAGAGTTATGTTTTACTGCGATGAGTTTGGCACGTTCCCTAAAATAGAGGGCGCAGAATCCATGTTTTCTGCGGGCAGAAGCCGTAAAATCAGTATCGTGGCAATAATCCAGTCCTTCGCACAGCTTGAACAGAACTACGGCAGGCAGGGAATGGAGATAATAACCGACAACACCCAGCTGACGGTTTTCGGAGGGTTCGCACCTAATTCACAATCAGCGGAAGTTCTTTCAAAAGCATTGGGAGAACAAACGGTATTAAGCGGTTCTGTTTCACACGGCAGAGATAAAAGCCAATCGCTCCAGATGATAGGCAGACCGCTTATGACCGTTGACGAATTGAAGTCAATGCCAAAAGGACAGTTTATCGTTATGAAAACAGGTACGCACCCGATGATAAGCAAGCTGAAACTGTTTTTCAAATGGGGCATAAAGTTTGAGGACGAATATCGTCTGCCGGATAAAACCGCAAGGAACGTTTCATACAAGGAGCGTGACGAGCTTATTCGTGATATTGAAATTAAATATCCGCAGAAGAAAAAAGATATGCCGCCTGTGGAATTTGAAGTGACAGAATACGAGCAAGAACCGCCAAAGAAAAAGACCAATGTAAAGACATAAAAGGAGTGATGTTTATTGATATTACCGAGAAGAATTTACGATTTAGGACTAAGCCACAAGGCTGTGTCCGTGTATTGTTATCTGGCAAACCGTGCGGATAAGAATGGCGAGTGCTTTCCTTCTGTGCGCAGGATCGCAGAAGACATGAATCTGTCAAAATGCACGGTGTTTCGTGCGTTCAACGAGCTTGAAGAAAACGGATTGCTAGAGCGTTTTCCCCGTTATCACCCACAAGGCGGACGGCGCAGTTCGCTGTACCGCATAAAGGGCGAGATAACTAAAACAAATCAACACGAGAAACGAGGTGATATGCTTGTTTGATTGGATCTCTGACGCTATTGACTGGATAGGTGACAGTATTTCAAGTCTGTGGGACAACACTGTCGGAGCGGCGGTCGATACTGTTACCGACGCAATTTGGGACGTTATGTTTGAATGGCTTTTCAACCTCATTTACGGAGCGGTCGCCGATCTGTTTGAGTTTATCAACTCCACCACAAGCGACATCTTTACCCTTTCGTGGGTGCAGGCGTTTATCAGTCTGTTTCACGCACTTGGCTGGATGCTGTTTGTCTGCGGAATGATAGTAGCTATCTTTGATACGGCAGTTGCATACGAATCGGGTCAGGCGAACATCAAAAACACCTGCATAAACGTGCTTAAAGGCTTTATGGCGGCGAGTCTTGTAACGGTAGTTCCGCAAAGGCTGTATACATTTTGCGTTTCTTTGCAGGGTACTTTCACTCAGGACTTGCTTGGCGGTTTCATAACCGGAACGAATGCTTCTGTTGCAGATTCGGGACTTGCGGTCATAATTGCTCTTGCTACGGACGTAAGCCTGTTCAGCCTGTTTTTCATCATACTTTTCGGCTACTGCACGGTGAAGGTTGTTTTTTCAAACATCAAGCGAGGCGGCATAATGCTGTGTCAGATAGCCGTTGGGAGTCTGTATATGTTCGGAGTTCCCAGAGGGTACACTGACGGTTTTTACAGCTGGTGCAAGCAGGTCATAGCCACTTGTCTGACTGCCTTTTTGCAGACCACTATACTGTATCTCGGACTGCTTACCTACACTCAGCACGCTCTGCTTGCGGTGGGGCTTTGTCTTTCGGCAACGGAAGTACCGAGGATCGCTCAGATGTATGGGCTGGATACGAGTGTGAGGGTCAATATGATGTCTGTTAGCCACTCGGTTTCTATGGGGGCTAAGGCGGTTGGAATGATTAATGCGAAAGGGTAGTTTGATTTGACAATAGAAAAGTACTGTGATATAATTCATGATATATAACAGAGATGTAAGAATTTACTTTCAGGAAGGAAGGATCTGCAATGTGGATAAAACTGAATCTGGATGGAATTGTTCTGAGTTTTAGAGTGAAGAGATATATCAAAACAGACAACAGCAATTGGGATACAACTTGGTGCTGCGTGGATTTTTGTTTAGAGTCAAAATCTTGGCTAAAATATGAAGTACGAAATGACGAGATACTTCTTGCGAGTGAAATTGACAGCTTAATTGGAATGCTTGAAAATCTTTTATCTGATCGTCAGACTGAACAAATCGAATATCAATGCATTGAACCTGATTTTAGCTTTGTTTTCAATCCCAAAAAAGACCTGAGTCTTGACCCGAATTATGAGTATGTTTCGCCTGAGGATAGATTTGTTGATATAGATTTACAATGGAAAGTATTTTTTTGGAACGGCGGACTAACAGATAATTATATATCTGTTACGTTGAACCGAACAGAAATCGAGTATTTTCTTGTTTATCTGAAAGTGATTGCAGGTGATTTATCAGAAGAAAACGACGATATCGTTAAACAATTAATTAAGAAAAATATATTATACTGACAGTATTTATACAGCCAAGCCGCAAACTTGGCTGTATTTTTATGCAAGAACGGAGCGTGATAACAAAAATGAAAACCTACATCTACCCCGAAAACCTGAAGGCAAACGTAAAGCTGTGGTTGTGGAACGTCCGGGATTTTATCATGATCTGCATTGGGATAATTCTGTCGGTGATCGTGCTTGTAAACCTGTGGAACGTTATCCCCTGTGCAGTTACCGCCTGCTTTGCGTTTCTCTCCCTTCGGGTGGACGAAACCGCAATAATGGACTATCTTTTTAATGCTGTGAAATTCTTTGTGACCTCGCAGCAATTGTATTTATGGAGGAAAAATTAAATGGCAAAAAGGAAAAATAACAGCGTTCAAGGTCTTATCGGTCTTGAACGCTTTACTAAATACGGAGTAAAAACCGATAAGGCTGATATAGCATTTTTCAGCGTTGAGCCGACCAATATATCCGTGCTTTCTGCGGCGAATATCGATGTGAAGATACACCACCTGATGATGCTGTTAAGCAGTATACCCGACCTTGAAATACTTGCTCTGGATTCCTGCGAGTGTTTCGACAGCAACAAAACCTATGTAAAAAATCGTTTGCAGACAGAGCAGAACGAGGCGGTCAGAAAACTCTTACAGGCAGACTATGATTTTCTTGACGAAATTCAGGTGGAAATGTCCTCGGCAAGACAGTTTGTGTTCGCTTTAAGATTCAGGCGTGAGAAGGATGAGCAGATCTTTAATACCATAAACCGAGTGGATAAAGCCATAGCCGAGCATGGATTTTCGGCAAGAAGAATGAGCAAATCGGAGGTAAAAAGAATGCTTGCGCTGTATTTCGGAACGAGCATTTCGGGTGATGAGATTCCCGATGTTGAGGGAGAAACCGAATTTGAATTGGAGGTGAAAACAAATGAGGAATAAAAAGCAGAAGAAAAAAGAACTGTCATATGAGCAGCTTGAGATAATGGACACAAAGGATTTCTTCGATCGCACAGTGCCGGGCATAATCAAATTCTACACAGACCACTACGTCTGCGGAAACTTTTACAAGTCCTGCTGGGCGGTGACGGAATATCCGCCAAGTACGGAAGAAACGGCAATACTTGCTCATCTTGCGGACAGAAACGGGGTAACGCTCAGGATCTACAACCGCCTTGTTACAAGCATGGAGCAGCGTAAAATCGTTCAGCAGGCAATGCGTAAGAACCATATGATGACTAATACAAACGATGTCAACGAAAGCATAAAGGCTCAGAACAACATCAATGATGTGGTAGAACTGCTGTCGGAGCTGAGAAGAAACAAAGAGCCTCTTTTGCATACGGCTGTCTTTATCGAGCTGAAAGCAAGTACTGAGGATAAGCTGAAAGAACTGCAGGCTGACATTCAGATGGAGCTTACACGTTCTAAAATATCTGTTGACAGACTTTTGCTTCGTCAAAAAGAGGGCTTTCTGTCTGTTCTTCCGACAGGCAATAATGTGTTCGCAAGTCAGTTTGAAAGAGTGCTTCCTGCAAGCTCTGTGGCTAATCTTTATCCCTTGAATTACAGCGGAAAAACCGATGAAAACGGCTTTTATCTTGGCAGGGATAAGTACGGCAGCAATGTGCTTGTTGACTTCGATAAGCGTACAGAAGACAAGACCAACTCTAATATCCTTATCCTCGGTAACAGCGGACAGGGCAAATCGTACTTGATGAAATTACTCCTTTGCAATCATCGTGAGGCAGGAAAAAGTGTTCTGGTTTTGGATCCCGAGCATGAGTATGAGGATCTCTGTTTAAACTTAGGCGGAACGTATATAGATATGATGTCGGGTGAGTATATGATAAATCCTCTTGAACCGAAAGCGTGGAGCGACGGAGAAAAATCTACAGATGACAGTCCCGAAGCGTTCCGCAAGGTCACCCGACTTAGTCAGCACATCAGCTATCTCAAAGACTTCTTCAGAGCGTACAAGGACTTCACAGACGCAGAGATCGATACGATAGAAATTATGCTGATGAAGCTGTACGCAAGGTTCGGCATTGACGATCTCACAGACTTTGACACGCTGATAGATGAGGATTATCCGATGATGTCCGATCTATACGACCTTGTAGAAAAGGAGTTTTACGCTTTTGATAAGTCTAAAAAGCAGCTTTACACAGAAGAAATGTTGCAGAATATCTGCCTTGGACTGCACAGTATGTGCAAAGGTGCTGAGAGCAAATACTTCAATGGACACACCAATATCAAGGACGGCGAGTTTATCTGCTTCGGAGTAAAAGGGCTTATGGACACAAACAAAAGGCTGAAAGATACGATGCTGTTTAATATTTTGTCGTATATGTCCAATCAACTGCTCGGCAGAGGGAACACCGTCGCAGCCATAGACGAGCTGTATTTATTCCTCACAAACATGACGGCAATAGAATATATCAGAAACGGCATGAAGCGTGTTCGTAAGAAAGAGTCCTCGTTTATTCTGGCAAGTCAGAATATCGAGGACTTTTTGCTGCCCGAGATAAAGGAGTTCACAAAGCCGCTGTTCTCCATTCCGTCACATCATTTTCTGTTCAATCCGGGTAACATTTCACCCATTGCGTTTATTGATACCTTGCAGTTAGAAGAATCGGAATATGGCTTGATAAAGTATCCCGAAAGAGGAACTTGTCTTTACAGGTGCGGAAATGAGCGGTATCTGCTGCAGGTCATTGATCCGGCGTACAAGGCGGTGTTGTTTGGCTCGGCGGGAGGAAGATGAACGTTAGTTCTGAATTAAACTGCTTGATTTGCTTTGTAAGATGTGGTATAATCAATCTAATAGAAATGAGGTGCATGACGTATGGATTTAAAGAAAACAAGTGTGTTTATCAGCCTTATACTCCGTCATAAGCCGGAGGTTATCGGAATATCTCTTGACCGGCACGGCTGGGCGGACGTTCAGGAACTGATAGACGGGATCAATAAAACCGGAAAATACAGTATCGATATGCCTGCACTTGAAGAAATAGTGAGGACGGACAATAAGCAGCGATACTGTTTTAATGAGGATAAAACAAAAATAAGGGCAAATCAAGGACATTCCATCAATGTCGATGTGGAACTTAACGAAGCTGTTCCGCCTGAAATACTGTACCACGGCACAGGCGAAAAATACGTTGAATCAATAAATACTGAGGGCTTAAAGCCTATGAGCAGATTGTATGTACATCTTTCAAAGGATATTGATACAGCAGTTAATGTTGGAAAACGTCATGGAAAGCCTGTTGTATACAAGATATTCGCAGGAGAAATGCATAGACAGGGTTATGAATTCTATTTGTCCGAGAACGGTGTTTGGCTGACCAAAACTGTGCCTGTTAATTTTATTAAAAATGAAAGATAAACGATAAGAGTCGCTTACTTAAAATGCGGCTCTTTTTTGTTGCAAAAAAGGAGGTTGATAAAAATGCACAACAAGAAATACGGCATATGGAAAACAAGGTATGCCGAAAACAGCAGAAATATTTATGAAGACTGGGTTCGTCGTGGCGGCGAACCCATTTTGTTTTCTACGGAGAGAGGAGCGCTTGAATATATGCACGGTATAGAAATGAAAACGCAGGGTGCGTTTACGGAATTTGAAGTGCGTGAGGTGAGCTGATGTCGGCTACTGTTGCAGCGGCTCTTAAAAAGATAGCCGTATATATTCTTGGTGATAAAAACAAGCGAGGCAAGCTGTTCGTGCTTATCGCAAGCATCGCCGCAGGATTTCTCGGTCTGATGTGTCTGCCTGTGGCTGTGCTTTCAAGTTTTGGAAATGAAATAGAGCCGCCGGAAATTGATAAAAGTCTGTTTACGGAGTCGGCATTGTTTGAAAGTCTGGACAGCGAACAGCAGGTAAAGTTAACAAATATTCAGAATCAGGGTCAGGCTATCGAGGACGCTATGACGAACGCAGGGGTAAGGGATCAGACCATAAAGGCACAGCTGATATATATGTCATACTTCGACGAAGTGCAGAATTTCTATGCGGAATCATATGCACATCTGTTTGCTGTTGCTCCTAATGATAGTGATCTGATTAATGCGATAAACTCAACCTACGATCTTGAAATCGACTATGATGAATTCATAAGGACGTACACTTGGGTTATGAACAGCACCATCAACGAGTATATGTTTACCGACAGCACGACTAAAAACTGCGCTGACCTTGCAGCATGGGCGAAGAATGCTTACATCTCAGGCTGGGGATACAAAAGCGGAGCTGTTGGTGAAAGAGATGAGGCAGACCGAATCAGATATGCAGACAACGCAGGACTTATGCTCGGATATCTTAACTACAGCCCGACCGATAAAGCGTTCGGTTCGGATTACAATACACTTGTTTATACAGAGCAGGGCGGACTTGATACCATGCCGGAGGTCGCAGGGCTGGGACTGTTCGACGGCAGGCAGCACGGAATATATGTGGGAAATGGTGAGGTGGTTTACAGTTCGGAGGCTGTTGGTTATGTAACGAAAGATGTAGTTTCAAACGGCGGATGGACAAGCTGGTGTACCTATGAGAGGATAGATTATCCGCAGGAGGTGACTGAACGTTTGAATGAGGACAGCTCGTCGGAAGATTAATTTGATTGGAGTGTGATAGGTTGAAAAAATCAGTAACGTTAAGTGTAAGTGAGGAAAGGCTGTCGGCGATTGAGATGCATCTGGAACAAAAGAACACAACTCTTGCGGGGGAGCTGGATAAGTATATTGACCAGCTCTACCTCAAGACCGTTCCTCAGAACGTCAGAGATTTCATTGATATGATGTCTGCGAAAAAGCCTGTGAGAAAGCAGAAGATTACTGCTCCGAATGAAAAGAAAAAGAAGTCCGAGCAGTAGCTCGCATCGGTTCGCGCGACGTTGCCCCGTGTGGCGAGGTAAGGCGGTGGGTGGGGTAAGTTTACCATGAAGGGAGTCGGGGGGATTGTGCGGCTTTTTCGCAGAGTTGGAGAATGGTAGGATTCGGGAGAATTCGGGAGGGTTTGGGGTATTTATTTTGTTGCTGGTTAAAGTTTTGGCGTCAAAGCCGCCAAAACATTCACATCGGACGAGCAAAGCTCGCCGATTTTGCGAGGTTTTACAAGCCTTGATAAAATGGAGTCAAAAAAGGAGGTTTACGAAGATCATGGAGTCAAAAGTACAAAAATCAAAGAAAAACACCGATATTACAGATGAAAACGATGGTGTCACAGCAGAAAAAATCAAGTTTCCGTTGTATGTTTTTCCCGAGACAATGAAAACGGTCGATATCTTATACAAGTCGGATAACTGCTCTTCTCGCACGGAATTTATGGAAAAGGCAATCAGATTTTACTGCGGTTATCTTTTGCAGAACAAGCCTGAGCTTGTGGATTATCTTGCTCCGCAGATTGCAACGATAACAGAGGGAATTGTAAAGGGCACGGAACAAAGGTTGTCCCGTGCCTTGTTTAAGGTTGCTGTTGAACTTGGTGCTATATCGCATATGCTTGCGGCGATACATGGTATTGATGATGATACTATGATAAAGCTGAGGGCTATGTGTACTGACGAAGTTAAGCGGATCAATGGTATTATTAATTTTGAGAAGGCTGTGAGGTATCAGAGGGAGGATTGATGTATAATAAATTAATAATAAAATATCTAATTGTAAAATCCTCAAGCAATTTTCTGTATTTGTTTTCTATAACGGGAAGAATGATAAATGTAAATTCCATTAATATAAAAATAAAAAATAAAAATTGTAAGACATTAATAGGTGTATGTACAAAGCAAAAAACTAATAGGATTATTATTAATAAAGCGGAATAAATGATTAAACCTCGAAAAAAAGCTGATAGAGTTTGCATTTTCCTTATAAAATTATTTTTTAGATTTAATGAAAGATATGTATTTGAGTAATTAAATATAAAATATTTATCAATGTTGACTATTTCATCATCGTATGTTTCACTTTCAAGATAATTGTTATTCAATACATTATAAATAATTATTTTTTCGGCTAATTTTAGCTCAAGGTCTGTTAGCAGCCAGTGATTATTCTTGAAAAAAACTCTTATAAAAAATAGTGTGTCATATTTTCTTAATAATGGTTTTAATATATCTCCTAATTCATTAAAGAATAAACCGATAAAAAAAGATATTAGCAAGATAAAAATTATACTAAAAAATGAGATTTCCAAGTCATTGATTTTAAAAATAATATTCTTTATAGATGAAAAAGATATCTTTTCGTAAAAAGAATAATATAGAGAAAAAGCAATTATTGATATCTCGTAAATTCCGGCAATTAGTGAACTTACAATTTCATAAAATCCGACTTTACTAAAAAAATTATCTATCATTTGAAAGTTACTCCTTGTATTTTGTTTTTGTATAATGTTGGTGTATAAATTCATTAAAAGGAGGATACTATGTCACAATTAATCGTCACAAGCCGCTATCTGAAAAGCGGAAATCATAAAAGTAAAAATAAACAAATGGATTACACAAAATAAATTGCCACTCGTGAAACCGTTGAGGTTCGGGAACAGAAGCAGTATGATCTGAAGGCTGCTTCAACAGAAAAATAAAAAGAACTTCTGAAGGAACTGATTACAGATTTTCCTGAAGCAAAACGTTATCTTGAGTACTCGGATTATTCCTCGCAGCCAACAGCACTTAATGCAAGCGAACTCATCAACACAATTATCGAACGCAATTAAGTAGTGATAACTTCAAATTATCGTGT
>NZ_QTXU01000029.1:0-5498 GCF_003461785.1 Ruminococcus sp. AM43-6 | reverse complement strand
ATTAAGTAGTGATAACTTCAAATTATCGTGTAAAAAAGCAAAAACATCATACTCTGTGATTAGAATTATAATCTTCGCTCATTAGTTGAGGCATATTTTCCTTTAGCCATTCATTGTTATAAAGATTATCAAGATATCTGTCTCCGCGATCGGGGAAAATAGCAACAATGTTTCTATTAAATTCCTTTGTTTTATTTATTGCTGCTAAAACGGCACCGCTTGATGCGCCGATAAAAAGACCTTGTTCAAGCAATTTGTGACAATTTATTATACATTCCAAATCAGATACCCTAACAACTTTATCAATAATTGCATTACCTAAATTTCCAGGTTTGATTCTTGAACCCATTCCGGTAAATCTATTTCTGGCAATCCTCTCTCCAAAAATCTGAGATCCATATGAATCTACGGCTATTATCTCTATTTGGGGATTTTGTTTTTTTATCCAAGTTGATACGCCTGAAATTGTACCACAGGTACTCACCGGAATGTAGATCGTTTCAGTTTGAGGATATTGACTTAGGATTTCTTCTGCAAGAGAAAAATAGGATTCTTGTATTAATCGATTGTTATATTGGTTTGTCCAGTACATATTATTATTAGTTTGCAATAACTTTTTTACAGTTTCTATTCTTTTCTCCTGATTAGATTGGTTTTTTTCGGGTATATCAATTTGATGAATTGTGCTCCCAAACTGTTTTATTATTTGCAGATTCGCATTTGTAATATTAGAATCCACTACACATAAGCACTTTAACCCTAGGGCAGAACATACGCCTGATAAAGCAATAGCAAAGTTGCCTGATGAAGACTCAACGATGGTTGTATCTTTATTGATCGTGTTTGTGCATAATAAAGATAATAGTGTTGATTTTGCGGCTCGGTCTTTCATGCTACCGAACGGATTCATGCATTCAAGTTTTGCCATCAAATGTGTGTCACCAACAGATACCTCTACCATAGGAGTGTTTCCAATTGCTTTTAGAATTCCTAAATCCATAATTATTCCTCATTTCTTTTATTTTATAGGAGTGTATAATGAAAATTAAAAGTTTTGCAGCAACCTCAAGGATAGTTGATCGTGAAAAAGATATTGCTCAAATAATTGATTTATTTCATCATGCTGAATGTACCCAAGTACATATTGTATACGCCGAAACAGGATATGGAAAGTCATCATTTTCTGCAAAATTAGCTAAAGATCACTTTTTTGCTGACTGGAATATTATAAATGTTAAAACTATGCCTCAAAATGTAAATTACAATGTTTCGGAAGGTGAATACCTAGAATTGATTTTTACAGCTTTAATGAAATTTTTCAAAGCGCAGGGACACTCAAACTTTTCTTTTGAAAATTATTTAACAAGCAATAAAAATAGGATTTTGAAAGAAGTATTTATCGACCAAAGCATCGATCAATTCATTTCAGCCAATTCATTGAAAGAATCTATAAAAAAATCAAGTGGCATAGGATTAAAAAGGTTATTAAAAACAGGCGATTTTAGTTTGCATTCTATAATAAACAATATATCTCCTGTTGCAAGGTGCATAAAATCGGACTATATCCACTATCTGTTTAAAAAAAGTCATATTCTTTTGATAATTGATAATATTCAAAATATAGATAATACATCTCTTAAATATCTCATTGAATGGATAAATGAAACGAAATATAAAAATCAAGGATTCATTTTGGAATATACCATTTCTGATGGCTATTCTCTGGATTCAGTGGAAAATTTGCAACGGGGAATATCAATTGCCGAAGTAGATGTACATTTATGTAGGTTGGAAAAAATGCGTGACGAGTATATTGCGGATCTCCTTGAAGCCCAGCTTAATGTTCATTCCCCTGATATCCACTTTGTTATCAATGCGAAAAAACATTATAAGGATTATTCCGAAGGAAATCTTTGGGATCTTATTGATTATGCAAGAATGTATGATGACCATACAGAGAATGGTGAATTGACCTCGCCAACTTTATTAAACTTGAAAAACTTAAGCCAAGAGTCACAATATATCGTTTCAATTTTGTATTATCATAGCGGACGCATAAATAAAAAAGTCTTTTACAATATCTGGACTAGCGAATTTTCAAATTCTGAAAATGACCTGGATAAATTATTTCTTGAACTGGTTACAAACCAAGTTATTTGTACCAAAACAAATGGAGATAATGAACAAATCTCTTTTATGCATGCAAGTATTCTTGATGCATATAAAGAAAACCTTTCTGATTTTGTTGATATTGACAAGGATGTATATAAGCGTTTGAGCCTTTTTTACGCAAAGGTTTATGAGGGTACAGTGACTGTTGTTAGTAAAGAGGCTGCTTGGCAAATTCTAGTTAAAATCTATTCGGTCAATAATCCGGAAAAAATCATGGAGCTGCTTACGGATTTTCAGACAAACACATTAAGAAATATATCAAGAGACAGCACATGGCATTATCTAAATAAATTGATAGAATGCACAAAAGACAATATTCCTAGATTTAAAAAAATTTATTTTCAAATTTTAAGGATATGTCGTATTGCGTCTTTGTATGAAGAAGGCTATTCGTGTATTAAACTAATGGAAAGAAGCATTGATATTATATCAGATGATGACCTACTTCTGTTTAAGCTATTGTTTCTCTCTATATTAGATCACCACGAAATTGTTATTCAGGAGTATAAAAACGTTATGTCTAGAATAGAAAAGTTCAGCCATACATGGATTAAGTTGAAATTGCTTGTTTTGAATAGCTTTATAGCACTTAATGACAAAAGGGCATGCACCGATATTGACATTGAACTGAACCAAATACCAGGGTTTAAGCATTCTGATGAATATGCATTTTATTTACGGTTGACAAACATTTATACTAAACCATCGCAGGCTGTTAAAAATGCTAAGAAAAGCATAAAACTTTTTCAGCTAAAAGGCGATAACATTCAAGCAGGCAAATCGTATATCACCTATTCAAAGCTTCTTTCAAGCATTGGAAAGCACAAAAAAGCGATAGAAAATATAAAGCAGGCTAAAAGACTGCTGGAAAATTCAAATCAAGGCATTTCATGCATTTATAATAATTGGGCTGGCTATTTGTTATTATCAGGTGAATTTGATTGTACCGTCTGGGATTATCTAAACATTGCTGATCAACACAGTGTTTCGACTTACGATAAATTATCTGTAATAATCAACAAATTGGCGTGGTGTTATGAGAATAATGCTTTTGTCAGATTAGATCTTCTTAAAAACCAAGCATTGGAGCTTATTAATAAAGAACCAAGTAAATTGATGCACTGTACTGCTTATTATAATTTGTCCATTGCATATAGAAAAGCAGGAATGATTGATCAGGCTGATATGTACTACCAGCAAGCAGTCAATCTGAAGGGGGAATGTTCTTGCATTAAAGCGAGAATTGATGGGATAACATTCAAGACACGTCACCTAATTCCAAGAATTAAAAAGCCATACCATATCTGTTATTTATCTTTCTGGCTGTTTGATTTTTGAAGTCAGGAGTCAAGAGAAGCATTAAATAATACCTCATCATAATATCTGCTGACTATTGAGTCCCATGCTACACAATTCATATAGTATTCCAGACTTTCAAGATTTGCCCCGTTTACAAAGTGGTCCAGATATTGTTCTACGTAATTAAAAGAAGCAATCATTCCTTCGCTTGCTGAACCACCTATTCTAAGATTGATTTCAATGAAATAAATGCCGCTATCATTCTCAATAAACTCTACATTAGATAGACCCGGTATCCTATATTTTGAATAGATTTGTTTGCATATTTGTATAAGCTTGTCATGTTTCACTATTTGGCTGCGAAAAGCTGATCCCATTTGTTTTTCAAGTGATTTTCGGGGCAATATCAATTTGGGACTTCCATTTTTATCGGCAAATATATCTACTACATATGTTGTACCTGTTTCATATTTCTGAGCAAACCAATCTGTATGAAAATGATTTTCAATATGTGACGCTTTCGAAAGATCAACAATATAGATTCCCTGACTTGAAACGGAGCATCTTTTGCGAAATATCACTTTATCTTTTCCAAAAAGTGAATCATAAATAGTTGGTACTTTAATTCCCATTTTTTCAATGGATCTATTTGCTTCTAGTTTGTCTTGGAATATATTAATTGTATCCGAAGGGCAATTATCGAACGGTATTGTTATTTCATCTTTGTGGCGATTAAGAAACCGCACTTCCTTATCTGTTGATACAAAAAGATAATCTATCTTGTGCTTATCTGATAATTCATTGATGAATTGCAAGTATTCCTTTTCATTGTTTATGTTAGGCGCTTGAAAATATCGATCAACAAAATTGCTTGATGCGATATGCCCAGCTGCTGATATGTCAGTTCCCCATACATCAACAGGGAAGCTTCTTATTCTTTTTAGTTGCCTTACTAATAGTGTTGAATTTGTGCTTTTAATATTATTTACCAGGATTCTCATTGCCAACTACCTTCCTATTTTATGTGAATCATCATAAAGAGAAAATTAACACACGATAATTTGAAGTTATCATCGATTCAATCTTCCTGTATCATACCATATCACACTTTCCTAAAAAAGTCAATCGAGTTTTGAAAACTTTGTAAAAATTCACAAATCGTCTAAATTTGTCGAACTCAAACTACTCTGATATAATATAAGGTAGGTTTAAAAGCAATTTTATTCGTAAGCATTTGTGCTTTTTGTGAATGTTGACCAAATTGCTTTGCCTTAAAAATTTTAAGGAGCTGTTTTGATGTTTGAATATAGACCTTTTGTAGACCAATTTCTCGATTACTGCCGTTACCATAAAAAACTTAGCGACAAAACTGTTCGTGCATACAAAATTGACCTTTCGCAGTATGCACTGTTTTCCGATACGCTTTCAAAACAAGCATTGTGGGATTACATCGAGTGCCTGAATAAAAACTACAAACCAAAAACCGTAAAGCGTAAGCTTGCTACTCTAAAAGCTTTTATCCACTTTCTTTTGCTGCAAGACTACATAGATTTTAACCCATTTGATAAGCTCGAAACTTCGATCAGATAACCTGTGCTGCTGCCAAAAACGATACCTCTCGACGTGATCGCTAAGATAATTTCTTTTTCTTATCAGCAGATAGGTTCAGCCCAAAGTGCTTACCAAATGAAATGTGCCGTCAGGAATGCCGCTGTGATCGAATTGCTCTTTGCCACAGGTGCAAGGATAGCTGAAATATGTACTCTCAAACCGGAAAATGTTGATCTTTTGGGACGCTCCGTTAAGTTTTACGGCAAAGGCTCAAAAGAACGCCTTATACCCGTGGAAAATATGGCTGTTCTCAGCATACTTAAAAGGTACAGACTGCTTTTTGAAGATAAGATCTCAGTGTCAGGGTACTTCTTCGTCAATAAGCTCGGCAGAAGAATGACAGAGCAGTCCGTAAGAAATATGCTGAGTTCCTATTGCAGACAATGCGGTGTTGAAATGCACATAACGCCCCATAT
>NZ_QTXU01000028.1:0-27656 GCF_003461785.1 Ruminococcus sp. AM43-6 | reverse complement strand
GGTAGAGCAGCGGTCTCCAAAACCGCGTGCCGAGGGTTCGAATCCTTCTGCCCCTGCCAGAGTGTTTTCTAAGTCGTAGACGTTTTGTCTGCGGCTTTTTTTGTTTATCTGCTACAAATTTTGCAGTATCAATTTGTATAAAGGTACAATTTATTGGCAATTTATAAATAAAACTATTGACAAAATTATGATGTTGATTTAAGATATAAGTGTACACGAAAAACATCATATTTTGACATTAAGCAATAACGGTATTCATATCTGTTTTGCTTTACTTTGTATATAAGGTCGCTTTTTGATGTTTTTCAAAAGGTGGCTTTTTTATTTATATGGTAAAAGGAGTGGCAGATTTGAATGAGTTGGATTTTGACTTGATGGTACGATTGATAGCATGTGGGCTGTATGAGAAACGGCAGTGCAACGATAAGTATAGTTACAGTAGCAAGCTTTTTGCTGGGATAAATAGGCTTGCAGCTTTGGCGGCTTTGAATAAGCAATATGATATGCTTTCAGATCTCCATGAATGTGCTTTTATTGAGAATTATGCTGTGAAGCCTGTGAAAACGTGGTTTGAGGGGTGGAATAGTTATTTTGTCAAAATAGTGGAAAAGTTTGATCTTTATCATACAAATGCGCTGATATAGTTAAGTGAAAACCGCAGATATACTCTCACCGACGATTGCGTTGATCTTATTTCTGATTCAGAGAAAGATTACGTAAATGACTTGGAGCAGCGTTACATTTATACTCTTTTGACTAATCTTCCCAACGAGTTGTATGTGGCTGTGCGTCGGTTTATTGTGGAAAATCCAATTTGCGCTGATGAAAAAATGAGTGAATTTAAAATGGAGCATTGTCAAGACTTTAAGATGATAAATAAGATATTCTCGGAAGCCTACGAAAATGTTCCAAACGGGAGTTATGTTTGTCCGAAATGCGGCTGGACTATGACTTTTTATGGTGCGCAGGCACAGTGCTGTAACAAAAGTTGTTTGAAAAATATACCGAAAAAAGATGATTTGAAGCCATTGAGATTTCAGGACGGCAATTGGCGGCTTAGGCATGGTGTTATGAGATATATGTGTTTGCCTGGGCAGTTGGAGTTGAAAATACAGAAAATTGCAGAAAAATGTGGATGTGGGGCGGAGCTATGGCCTGACAGAGATAAGTATGATGTAAAGATAACTTTGCCTGACGGGCAGGTTTGGGCTATTGACGCAAAGACCCACAGAAACCCTTATATGCTGAAAAAGAGCATTGAAAAGGACTATGTTTTTACTCATACTAAGGCGCAAAAAGTCTTTTATGTTGTGCCTGACGATTGTTTGACGGATTATCCTGATTATTGCAAGATATGCAATGATGCGTTAGCAAGCAATTTTCCTGATTCAATTGCTAAATGCGTTTCCATGAGAATTTTTTCAAAAAAGCTGAAAGGAGAGTTGGAAGATGTCAAGTTTAGAAACTATCAAAAGAAGTCTTAGAAATTATCTTCCAACTTCTGTGAATCTTGATGATTTCATCAAGGCAGAAATGACCCTTGCTCTTTTGGAAAAATGCAAGCCCGAGGGCGACCCCACAAAGGCGTATCTTCTGCTTCATAATTACAGCCTTATGGGCGAGGTAGTTTGCGATGAAACTGCTTTTCTGCTTCAAAAAGCTCACAGACTTTTACATTCTTGCAGTTCAAAGATGAATTGGGCAAAGGTTCTTGAAAATTACCGCAATGCTCAGTCCGAGTTTTGTTTATATATTTTTACAGAGAAAATCGAAAAGGGCAGCAAGGTCTTGAAATTTGCCCGAAACACTGAGCTGGCAGTTGAGCCTGACCGTGCGGACGTTTACTTTGAATATATCAGAAAACACAAGGAAGAAAAGCATTTTGGATACGCAAAAGGTGGAAAATACAGCTACAGCATTAAGGACAAGACAAGCTCCACTGTGTATAGCGCTGACGTTGAGATACCTGACTGCACGCCGCAAATGCCTATAAGTCCTCCGCCTAAGAAAACCAGAAAAAAGATAAGTGTTTCTACAGATGAGTTGCTTGCAAGTGCGGCTGAAATGGCTGAGAAAAAGCCTGATGATTATTGCTATTCTATACTCAAAAGCAACACCCTAAAAGCTGTCACGGAGGGCAATGTTAAGAGTGCAAACAGGCTTGAGATCGACAAGATAACAAATCTTGTGGGCATGGTCGGCTCAGGGAAATCCACTCTAA
This sequence comes from Ruminococcus sp. AM43-6, assembly GCF_003461785.1. Classification (NCBI taxonomy): domain Bacteria; kingdom Bacillati; phylum Bacillota; class Clostridia; order Eubacteriales; family Oscillospiraceae; genus Ruminococcus; species Ruminococcus sp. AM43-6. Next base: position 25,435 of record NZ_QTXU01000028.1, on the reverse strand, counting down.
TGAAAGTGCTGTCTTATCATCTTGCAAAGGCTGATAAAAAGGTCGTTCTTGTGCTTGACACTGTTTCAAGTGTGCTGGAAATGTGTTCTTATTTATCTCAGTTTGGAGTTAGTGTTTCACCTGTGATAGGCAGAAGCGGACGTGAAAAATACATTGATCAGGTGGCGAAAGCTCAAGAAAAATATTTGCAAAATGAGTATTCTAAGTATCTCACTGCCCCTTGTATTATCGACGGCATGGCAAAAAATAAGAGCGACAAAAGTTCTGCACCAATGTTTGGAAACGAGCCGTGCAGGTCGCTTATGAAAAATAAAAAGCACTATAATTGCCCTTATATGGATATTTGCCCTGCGGTGAGAATGTACCGAGATGTTTATACGTCAAATGTTATCGTGACCACTGTGCAGGGGCTTGCGGCAATAAGGCTTCTTGGGGATAACAAGCTGTTTTTGGAATATGTGCTGGAGCAAGCCGACCTTGTGGTATTTGATGAATGTGACAAGGTGCAAAAAACACTTGACGAGTTTTTCACACCGTCAGCAAGCTTTGATAAGTTTAGGCAGAATGCGGCGGCTTTGTGCAGTGAAGCAATGAACAAGGAAACGGAAGCTCTTGATGGCATGGAGAAAAATGAATCGGGATATATCCGTAAACTTATGAGTTCTTTAGGAGTCTGCATGGCGGTGAGAGAAGCCATAAGTGCTTATGGTGGCACATGGCGAACGATACTTAGCAGGACGTTTTCAGCAGAAATATTGTATCAGGCAATTTGCAGAGAAAACCAGAAAAATAAACACATATCTGACAAATCACTTGAGCATATGCGGCGTGTGACTATTGGATTGGATCATGACAAAGACATTGAGCATATATTAAAATTTGCCTTGTCGGAAGATGATTTAAAGATTTTTTCTTCCGATATAAGCGATTGGCTCACGGACAATAACTGTAAGCCTGACAAAACTTTTTCTGACCATATCAAGCTTTATCTTGTGGTGGCGGCATTCGATAATTACATCAGGGATATAAGCGATTCCTATTTGTTTTTGCCGTATGAGCGGAAAACACAGCAGGAGCTTACTGACTTTTTGTCTACACGTTTTACCGCACAGCAGAAAATTCTCCCTTCATCTGCAATGGGTAATCTTTTCGGCATGAAGAACGACCCGCAAAAGGGGTTTATTCTTTACCGTCAATACGCATTCGGACGTGCGCTTATGGACCGTATGCCTTGGCTTCGGCTCACGGAGGAGGGTCAGCCCGCAGGACCTAATGTGCTGCTGCTTTCAGGTTCAAGCTGGGCGGACGGCTGTTTGCAATATCATGTCAATGTGCCTGTGAAGTATCTTCTTGAAGCAGAGGAGTGGATGCGCAGGAAGATAGCGGAGTCGAAAATGATAGACCTTGGAACGGCTATAAGAGTTTCAGGCAGTGGCAGTGAAGAACGTGAAGAAAATCTTACAGAGGTCATAAAAAAGATAATTGGGACAATAGAAGCAGAGCTTCGCTCTGAGGGAAAACTGCTTATGATAGTGAACAGTTACAGTGAAGCACAAACTGCGGCAAATTATCTCAACAGACTTTTGTTGAATGGAAAGAAAGCAGCATGTATGAGCAGGGAAGCAGATGAATTTGACGAGAACATGATACCCAGGAGCGAGATAGCAGACTTTTCAGATCATTCGGCTGATATAATGGTAGCCCCTGCGCAGGCGATAGAGCGAGGTTATAACATTGTTGACAAGGACGGTCATTCGGCATTTGGAAGCGTATTCTTTTTGGTGCGCCCAATGGAAGTTCCTGACGAGATATCTTCAAAATGCACAAAGCTAAACGGTTATCTTGAAAGGCACTGTGTTCTGTCGGGGAAGAAAAACGCTTTTGACAGGGCGGCAAAGCTTCGCAGTGAAGCCACAAGGCAATGGTCGCTCATGGAACGTCAGGGGAAAATGCAGTTAAGCTCCCTTGACCCTGTGATGAAGCTTGACGTAACGGCAAGCTTGTTTGTGCTTATTTTGCAGATATTCGGACGGCTTTGCAGGATAACGGACGAGAGCAAGCCTGCGCCGAGAGTTTATTTTGCGGACGGAGCTTTTCGCCGTTCTGAGAAAAATACTGCAGGCTATGACCTACTAAACGAGCTTATAGATTATCTTGACAGCATGATTGACAACAAAGAAACGGGAAAGATAGCAGAAACGCTTTATCAGCCGTTTTATGAAGCTTTCAAAAAAGGAGTTGAAAAAAATGAATTCGCCGATATATTCGATGACATTTATTCCGAAGAAGAGGAATTTTAAGCTGTATTATCTTGCTTTTCCAAAGTCTTGGAAAGAACTGCTCATACAGTTGCAAGTTTCTGCCTACAAAAAATACGATCCGGAGTATTATATGAAGCTGTTCGGCTTGAAAGCATGCCTGAACGGGTGGCTTGACGAAGTTGTAAACGTGGGCAATATGAAAGCAAATTCTGATGACAGCAGGTGGTTCGTGTCTTTGAATGAGCCTGATGTTCATAAGATATGCAAGATAATGAAAATATGGGTCACGGCAGAATATGAGCTGAATGATAAGGCGACCTCGGAAACAAAGGCGATAGCAGAAAAGTTTAAAAGCGAGATAGACCCTGATGTGCTGAGATATGGTATCTCCTCGGAAGAAGTATGCCTTTTCAACGAGGACGGCACTGCGGCGGTGGACTATGCCTTTGACGCCTTTGCGCTGTATGTGGCGAACTCTCTTAATGGAAAGACCATACCCTTTTTCGGTCAGAAGCTTACGTTCAGCAATTGTGGCTTAAAAAAGCTTGTTAGCCAGCCTATAGAATATAAGGGTCAATATTATTCCTACGGGCTTGAATTTTCAGTTCAGACAACTCCGCCCCAGCGTGAGTGTATGCTTCTTGTTTTTCCAAGTGTGAAACGCTTTGTTTCAAATGCTTGGAAAAAGAAGATATATCTTGAAGAGAACATAAACGCTCTTGTGAAAATGTCTGAAAATAAATGCAGAGTTATGAAAATGAAGCAGCAGCAAAAAAATATTGATAAAGAAAAGACAGAATATTTTCGTGATTGGAACTATGCTGACATAAACTGCTATGGATTGTATCATAGTAACTCAAATTTTCCTGCGGCGGACGAGGTGCTTAAACACCCTGAAGATTATGTGGGCAAAAATGCTATGCCGCAGATACTTTTGCCTTATAAATTCGGCATGGATTTCACTAATATGAATATCGGCACAGGAGTGTCTGTAAAGGAAAAATGTGAGTTTTATCATCAGCTGACGCCGCTTCTGAAAGATATCGCAGAGCCTATGGGCGAGGTGCAGTCTGTGGGTGCGGTGCATTATAAAAAACCTGATAAAAAGAAATTTGATGCGGCTGATATTCAGAAAATGCGCAGAGAAAGGCTGAAAGTCTGCACGGGCAGGGATAAGATCACTCTCGAGATATACGGTCATGACAGCGACGAGCCTTTGAAAAACGCTATTATGGAGGATATCTGCCAGTATTTTGGCGACACGGACGGCTCAGATGTGAAAATAGAGATAGAAAAGCGCAGTATAGGCTCTCTTGGGGATATGATGAACGGCAAAAGCTATGAAGACCACCTTTTGCGCATAAAAAGGGTGCAGGAAAGCGTTGAGAAGTCGGCTGAGATAAAGGGCGCAGTGGTTATCCTGAAAAACACTTCTGAGGAAAAGGGCGACCCGAAAGCCGCACTGAGGGCAGGTTTTGCGGACACAAATCGCCTTACGCAGTTTATTGTCCCTGACGTTTTAGATGAGAAAGCTAAGGATAAGCCTTCAAAAAGCAGGATACATGGAGTGGTGCTGGATATTTTCAGACAGTTTGGATACACGGAATTTGCTGACAACAGGAACACAGTGAAAAATCCTGCCTGCGCCGCTGATGTGATAGGTGTGTATGCTTATCAGACTTTAAGACCTTTGTGGGCGGCTGAAAGCAAATCGCCAGTGTTGACGGCTAAGTGCCTGCCTGCGTATGTGACTTTCAACGCACGAAGCGGACAGGTAAAAGCCGAGTGCGGTCTGTTTGATGAAAGAGAGCTTTCTTATCCCGAAGCGCTTATTGCTTTTTCAAAGCTTTCAAGAAAGGACGATTTTGTAGACAAGTGCAATAAAGTCGCAAGGGGTGGATTTGTCACTAAGCTTTTGGGCTTGAGAGATCTTTATAAGGAAAGCGACGGACTTGTGCTTGTTTCTTGCAATGGTTTGACAAGAAATTTGTGGCACGGAATATCTGACACAAGCATTTCAGGCTACAATATGAAAAAGGCTTTTGTTCCTGAGAAAATTAAGATAGGAAATTCTATCTCTGAAAGGACGGAAGCTTTTACAGACTCTCATCTTAGAATTATCCGTCTTAGAGAGGGCGTAAGCACTTTGGAAGTGCCTGATTATTATACTGAAATAAATGCAAAGGGCGAATTTAAGCAGGCTTCGGGAGTTTATCGCAGAAAAGATGTATTCTGGGGAATAGAATCCCGCCCTGGAAATATTGAGTATAAAAGGAGCTACAAAAAATGCAGGGCTGACAATCCAAAGCTGAACTTTGACGAATGCGCCCTTATGGAATATTATCCTCTGCAACTCAGGGAGGAGGACGACCCTAAGCAGTGGGTGGGATATGCAAATCTACTGAGAGAGCTTATGCCTGAAAATCCTTCCAGGCAATCTGTCCGCCTGCCTGCGCCGTTGCACCTCGCCAAACTCATGAGCGAATATTTTCTCCTTTGCGACAAAGAAAAATAGTCTTATTTACCTCAAACGGGAACATAATAGGATATAATAAAAGCAGTACCGAAATGCTTGGCACTGCTTCTAAGAAAGGAAATCCATATGATATACAAAATAACCTTGTTTGACGCCAACTGTCCCTCATGCACAAGCGGTACAGCTTCGTTTTTTACTGAGGATATCGACGAATTTGAACACAATTATTTTTCTGATGAAAATGTGGGATCGAACCAGCTTGAAGCGCAGAAACAACGCTATTTCCGCAGTAAGGCAGGAGAAATTGTCACCGACTATTACTCCGATGCCCCTGAGTTGAACATTTTTCAGTATGCAGAATATGGCACTATCGAAAAGCGAAAGACTTTTCATTACAAGGACAAGATCTTTGAGCTTCACAACGGATATTTAATTCCTTATCCTATATACGCCGCAGAAGCTATTATCGAGCTGGCGCAGATAGCTTTTAAAAAGAACCCTGATGAGGAGGGCGAAAAGTATCTTGCGGCAAGATATTCACTGAGCGGAGTGTGCTGTGTGGGTTCTTCTTCGGATAAGTTCGAGGACTGCACCCCTTATGGAAATCCTATTATCAAGACCTGCTATCCTGAAGATCTGCCGTACAAAGGTGAAAAAGAAATCTATTCTGATTGCAAACTGTCAACATTTGCATGGGTGGAGCTGTATCAAAACTGTTTCAAGGGCGACCATGTCAATGGCTATGAGATAGAAGAGCCTACAGAAGAACAGCTTGCGTGTATAATGCGTGATATTCCAGGGGAGGCAGGCTAGTCTGCTGTGATGACACTGCCTATATCAATGTCGTTTTCTCTGAGATATCGGTCAGCTATTTTCAACCATTTTTGTGTGCCGTTAGAGCTTTCGATCAAAACACTGCACATGAGTTCGCTGTCCTCCGGTATACCCTCGCAGCCGTAATCCTCTTCACTTATGTCTATAACTTTGTATTTCATGCTTTCAAGACCTTTCCGGTGTGATATTGGTGATACTATAATTATAGCACGGCATTAATTTTTTTCAAGAGAAATATACTAAGCACGGCACATGACCGTGCTTTTTTTGTTAGGTTGATTGTTAATAAAATGTAAAATATCTCTACAACCTGTTGACTTGGAGCTAACTCCAGGTGGTACAATATAAGTAAGCTAAAGCTAAGAAAAATTATAAGCAAAACAGGAGGAAATGAAAATGTATCTTGAAAAAATAAACTCACCTGCTGACGTTAAAAAGCTCACTGTTGATGAAATGACAGCGCTGGCTGAGGAAATGAGAAAGGCTCTGCTTTTCAGGCTCAGCAAGCATGGCGGACATTTTGGTCCTAACTTCGGCATGGTGGAAGCCACTATCGCAATGCACTATGTTTTTGAGTCCCCCAAGGATAAGATAGTTTTTGACGTTTCACATCAAAGCTATCCACATAAAATGCTCACAGGCAGAAAGGAGTCCTACCTTGACGCTGACAAGTTCGATGATATCTCAGGCTACACAAACCCGGAGGAGAGCGAGCATGACTTTTTTACGGTTGGCCATACTTCCACTTCTGTGAGCCTTGCAAGCGGTCTTGCAAAGGCCAGAGATCTCAAGGGCGAGGAGGGTAATGTTATCGCTGTTATAGGCGACGGCTCTCTCAGCGGTGGCGAAGCTCTGGAGGGTATCGACTTTGCAGGGGAAATGGATACAAACTTCATAATCGTTGTGAACGATAACGATATGTCTATCGCAGAAAACCACGGCGGTATGTACAGAAATCTCAAGCTTCTTCGTGATACCGAGGGCAAGGCTGAATGTAACCTTTTCAAGGCAATGGGTCTTGACTATGTTTTCGTTAAGGACGGCAACGATATTCCTTCGCTTATTGAGGCTTTTGAGGGCGTAAAGGACAGCAAAAAGCCTGTTGCCGTTCATATTGTAACACAAAAGGGCAAGGGCTATGCTCCTGCGGAAAAGGATAAGGAAACATGGCACTGGCATATGCCCTTCGACCCTGAAACAGGCAAGTCCCTTTACAATTCTGAGGGCGAGGATTACGGCACTGTTACCTGCAATTATCTTCTTGAGAAAATGCAGGCTGACAAGTCCGTGTGTGCTATAACTTCCGCTACTCCGACAGTTTTCGGCTTCACTCCTGATGTCAGAAAGAAAGCAGGCAAGCAGTTTATGGACGTGGGCATTGCAGAGGAACACGCAGTGGCACTTGCCTCTGGTATCGCCAAGAACGGCGGAAAGCCTTTCTACGGTGTTTACAGCTCGTTCTTACAGCGTACCTACGACCAGCTTTCTCAGGACGTTTGCATAAATAAAAGTCCTGTTACAATAGCTGTTTTTGCGGCTTCGGTTTACGGCATGAGTGACGTTACTCACCTTGGAATTTACGATATACCGATGATATCAAATATCCCTGAGCTTGTTTATCTTGCTCCTGTTACAAAGGAAGAATATCTTGCAATGCTGGATTGGTCCCTTGAACAGAAAGAACACCCTGTTGCAATAAGAGTTCCTGCAAGCATTGTTTCAGACGGCAAGCCTTTCACAAAGGATCTTTCAAAGCTCAACAAGTATGAGATGACACAGCAGGGAAGTCAGGTTGCTGTTATCGCACTTGGCTCGTTCTACAGCATGGGCGTTGAGGCCGCAAAGCTTATCGAGGAAAAGACAGGTGTCAAGGCTACTGTAATAAACCCTTACTATATCACAGGCGTTGACAAGGAAATGCTTGAAAGCCTTAAAGCTGACCACAAGGCTGTTATCACTCTTGAGGACGGTGTTCTTGAAGGCGGCTTTGGCGAGAAGATAGCAAGATTTTACGGTGACAGTGATGTAAAGACCCTTTGCTTTGGTCTTGAAAAGAAGTTCTATGACCGCTATGACCCTGCTGAGGTGCTGAAAGAAAATCATCTTACTCCTGAGCAGATAGCTGAGGACGTTATAAAGACACTTTAGTAAATTTTGTCATTAAGGAGCCTGCTTTGGCAGGCTCTTTTTTCTTGATTAAAAATGCAAATCGTGATATACTATAATAAGTTTAGAAACATCAAGGAGAGAGAAAAATGCTATTTAGTGAAGAGGCTATCGGCTTTTTGTTTGAAAATCACACGAGAGATAGTAAGGAATGGTTCAAGGAGCATAAGGCGGATTATCACAGGCTCATAGAAGAGCCTTTTGCGGAGCTTATCACTGCGCTCACGCCTATAATGAACGATATTGACAGCAGGATAGTATGCAATCCGAAAAAGATATCAAGGCTTTACAAAGACGCACGTTACAACAAGGGCGGACCGATATTCAGAGAGAGCGTGTGGTGTTCTTTGAAATGCCAGCGCGACAAAAGCGAATATCACCCCATGCCTGAGTTTTATTTCTATATCTCTACCCACGGTTTCGGCTATGGTTGTGGATATTACAAAACCGACAGAGAAAGCATGGACGAAATGAGGGCGATGATACTTGCAGGTGCGCAGGAATATAAAAAGGCTTACAAGGCGCTGAAAGACAACAGCAAGTTCGTTTTGTTCGGTGACGAGTATAAGCGTGACCATTTTCCAAATGCCAGCCGTGAGGACGCTTTGTGGCTCAACAAAAAGGACATAGGCGTAAGCTTTGACAGTGAAGACCCTAAGCTGCTTTTCAACGTGAACTTGCTGGACACAGTATGCAGTGACCTTGCTTCTCTTGGAGATGTATACAGATTTTTTATGAGGGCGGAGGATAATATTTTGCAGAAAAAAGTAAAATAGCGGAGAAATTGTGTCTTGCTTGAGAATGCTTTCTGACAATTTTGTGTAAAACGCTATAAATTTTCTGGTTGTTTTATTGAAATATACAATTTATATGCTATTTGTTCAAAGAAATATTGACAGTGAATTAATTATATGTTATACTTTTATTATCCGAGGCACCGATGAAGTAAGGTGTATACTATGGGTGGATAAAAAATTATAAAGGCAAGACGTTTGAAATCTTTTGAACGGTGTTGTCATGAAGGGGATCAGTGTGTGCGGCAGGCTTTTTATAGAATTACCTGCGGTGCAGCAAAAAGAGTGATAAAAAAATGCTCTCCGAGGTTTTCGGAAAGCATTGCAGAGCGTAGCTTGTTTATCTTTTCACAGCCTGTGCAGCGAAATGCTGACAGGTCTTTTTGTTTATATGGATATGTTTGCTTAGGCTGACTTTAAATGTGATATGTAATTCTGTCGGCAAAGATAGTTATAAGCGGCAGAGTTACAGCACTGAGAATAGTGGTGACTGTAAAGATCTCTGAGGCTGTTTTAGGGTCCTTGTCAAGGTTTACAGCGAACATTGTACACATGGTCGCTGCAGGGCAGGCGGCGGCTATGGTAACTGTCATAAGAACTATCGGAGGAGGATCAAGTATCCACATTGCAAAGAAGCCTGCCACAGGGAGTATTAGGAGCTTGCACAGTGAAACGTAGTAGATACGGCGGTTTTGAAGAGCTTTCAAAACGTTGGTCTGTGCGGCTGTTGCACCTGCTATCACCATGGCGATAGGCGTGTTCATATCTGCTATGTACTGCAAAGCTGTTGCAGGAACTTTCGGCAGTCTGACATTTGTAAGATAGCAAATAAGACCGACCACAACGGCTATAACTGACGGTGAGATAAGGGCTTTCACAAGAGAAGAAAAGTCACGCTCGCCTTTCATTGTCATAAGTCCGTGCGTCCAGATAAGGACGTTGAAGAACGTAAGATACGCTGTAAGATACAAAACGCCCTCTGAGCCGTAAATGCCGTTTATAAGGGGTATGCACATGAATGCACAGTTTGAATATATTGACGAAACACGCTCCACCGCAAGGTCGGGAGTCTTTTTTCTTATAAGAACATAGGTGAGCAAGATAGTCACTGCATAGGATATCGCTGACAGCAGAAAAGACCACAGCAATCCATGCACAAGTGTCTTGTCATATTTTGACTGATAGGACATGAATATAAGCACAGGATTGATTATATTCAGTGCGAATGAGGACAACTGTTTTGTACCGTCCTTTGTGATTATCCCTTTTAAATAGCAAAATGCGCCTATAATAAGGATAATGAACATTATTATTATTTGGTTTCCGATTATCAGACCTGCTTCCATTTTTACTTCCTCTTTCACATATATTTTTCTTCTTTAGGTGCTCTTTCGTCAGAATACCCAAATATTATACCAGACTTTTGTGAAAAAAGCATGAACTCACAGTATACATTGATAGGTGATTTTTGTGATTTTTATGTGCGTAAATAAGGTAAAATAGCAAATAATTCACCGATCTTTACGCTCTGCCTTATCTCTTGACATAAAAGTTTAAGGGGTGTATAATGTTAACAGCAGTATTGTCTTGAAAAAGAAATATAGTACATGGTCTGAAAGGATATTTACATATGGATATAAAGAAAATATGTGCGGCTCTCTGCGCTTGCGTGGTATGCTTGTGTGCAGCGGGCTGTTCAAAGGATAGTAAGGACAGCTCATCTGCCACAGAGAGCAAGGCGAACGTTTCAACAGCCGACAATGCCGACAGCGCAAAGTCTGAGGACAGCAAGGGTGACGAGAGTGATGCAGACAGTAAGGTATTGAACGAGCAGGGTGAGCTTATTACAAAAACTGCTGCGATCTTTGATGGTGACTACACTCTGAAAACGACCTGCACAGAGGCCGACGGCTCAAAGCAGGAGGTAGTAAGAGCCAAAAAGGGCGGAAACATCTATCTGAAAGTCACATCGGATATAGGCACCAGCGGATTTATCTATGTTGACGGAGCAGGATATGATTATGATAACGTGACCGGTGTTTATCACAAGTCAGACGTGACGGAGCTTGACGGCGTTCTTGAAAGCATAGTCAAGCAAAACCTGCCGAGAACCTATGGCCATATAAACAGTGATGAGGCTGATGATTTCGATATCGAGGAGTACACTTATACGGGCGACACATACATTACTGCTATCGACCTGTATTTTGATAAATCTGACGGAAGCTTAAAAAAATACACGCAGACCTTTACCATTGAAGGCTCAGATGATACAGTTTCAGAATACACTGTTGACGAGCTTTCGGGGGACGCTGACGACAGCCTGTTTGACGTATCTCAGGCGACGAGTCTTGTGGACTTTGACAGTATGTCAGAGGATCAGAGGCTTGGCTATTGTCAGGGTATCTTCAACAAAGCAGGCGTTACAACAGACGATCTCAGTGCAGGGGGTTTTCAGACGGACGATCTTAAGACCATATCCTATGACAGCTTTGTGAGCCTTGTTTACACATACGGCTACAAGTCTGCACAGCAGTAAGTCAAAATGCACAATTTCAGCGTGGAGATTTGTTGAAAACGCAGGGCGGAAAATGCCCTCTCTATGCTTTACTTGTATGCGTTTTTTTGGTATAATTATAAGTGCGGTCTTTACCGCATAAAAACGTATGCTTACAAGAGGATATATATAAAAATGAATATACTAAAGTTTTTGAAGCCGAAGGCTTGTGTGGATTTTGTCTATGATGACAACACAGCAAGGCAGGCTCTTGAGAAAATGAAAAATCACGGCTTTACCGCTGTGCCTGTTATCGACCGTGAGGGCAGATATGTAAAGACCCTTGCAGAGGGCGACTTTCTGTGGTTCATGCTTAATAATGGCATTCAGGATATGCGTGAGCTGGAAAAATATAAGATAAGCGAGATAACAAGGCGTGTCAGAATGAAACCCGTCTATGTTTATTCTACTATCGAGGATCTGATACTTCTTTCAATGGATCAGAACTTTGTGCCTGTTATTGATGACAGGGAAGTTTTTATAGGTATTGTGACGAGAAGAGATATACTTAAATATTGTCACGATACTCTTAACGAGTATGAAGCGAAATATGGTCATAAGGAAGAAAAAGAGGAGATAGGTGCAGTATAAGCACCAGGAAAGGAATTGTTGTAAAAATGAAGAGGACAAACAAAAAGGGCGGCGCAGCTATAGTTGCTGTGCTTATAGTTATAATGCTTGTGGCTGTCGGTTCAGCGGCACTGGTGGTGACAGGAAGATATACCATTCAGGCAAGCAAGGTGGCAGACGCAGTTGTTAGGGTGGACAGCAAACCTGAGGAAAGCTCTTCTGAGGAGGTTTCAGAGGTTGACGACCTTTCATCAGTTGTGGAAGAGCCTGTGAGCAATTATCCTGTGAAGTCTGCAAATTATCAGGATATAAATATAAAGGGTATGACAGCAAACACGGCTATACTTGTTGACGCTGACACAAACGAGATAGTTGCAGGTTATAATTACGAGAAAAAGGTATATCCTGCTTCTCTTACAAAGATGCTTACGCTTCTTGTAGCCGCAGAGAATATTCAGGATATGGACGCTACATATAAGTTCACAAGCGATGATATCGACCCTCTTATCGAGGACAACGCATCAAGAGCAGGCTTTGAAGCCGGAGAAACTGTTACAATGAAAGACCTGCTTTATTCAGCTATCCTTGTGAGCGGTGCTGACGGCACAACAGGTCTTGCAAACGCAGTTGCAGGCTCAGAGGAGAAGTTTGTTGAGCTTATGAACGCTAAGATCCAGGAGCTTGGTCTTACCGGCACAAAGTTTGTGAATGCAAGCGGTCTGCACAACAAAAATCATTATTCCACAGCGCAGGATATCGCAGTTATCACAAAGGCGGCTATGGATAACGAAACTTGTCGTGAAGTGCTTACAGCAACAAAGTACACAACTTCAAAGACAAAACAGCACAAGGACGGTATCGAGCTTACAAGCATTGTTGCACAGAGAATTGAGGGCTACTATGTGGATTGTGACGGTGACGGCGAGGCTGACGACGGCATAAGCATCGAGGGCGGAAAGACAGGCTTCACCGACGAAGCAAAGTACACCCTTTCAACTATACTTGATGATAACGGACACAAATATATTTGTGTTACAACAAAGTCTAAGGACGAGCTGAAGTCTGTTGAGGATCAGATAGCTATTTATGAAAAATATCTGGGCGGCAAGGCTTCTGATAATAAAGACAAGGACAGCAAGACGGACACTGACACGTCTTCTGTTTCTGAGGTCGAGGATTAATTAGATAGGATAAAAAATAAATGCGGATATCGTGGAGGTATCCGCATTTTTGTATTTGATTGCAATTTAATGTAGGGGCGAACAGCGTTCGCCCGTCGAAGTGATAAAGCTATCGGTTTTACTATCCCTATGTAGCGTTTGTGTCAATTCGTGTAACATTGTATCAATTTTTATAGCGTTTTTACAAAAAGCGGGCGAACAATGTTCGCCCCTACATGGATTGACAGAATATATCATATCACACAAGCTTTTGTATCACACCTATGACATTGGAAAGGTCATCACAGCAGGCATACAGAAGCTTTTTTGTTCCCTCGTCAGGCTGTGAAAGGTCGGGTATCATAACAGGCTTGCAGCCTGCGGTGTGGGCGGAGCGTATGCCGTTTGGTGAGTCCTCAAGGGCAATGCACTCGCCAGGGTCAAGCCCCAGCTCCTTTGCGGCGGCGAGATAAATATCAGGGGCAGGCTTGCCGTTTTCTATCATGTTTCCGCAGATAAGCTTGTCAAATCTGTCAATGATATTTATAGAGCTGAGATACAGCGTGGTGCGCTGTAGGTCGGTGGCAGTGGCAACGGCTTTTTTCAGCCCTGTGCTGTCAAGATAGTCAAGAAGCTCATCAAGCCCCTTTTTCTTTTCTATGCCGTTTTGCCTGATAAATTCGTTCATAAGCTCGATACGCTTTGCACGAACTTTGTAGTAATCAAAATCCTCTCCGAAAATGCCTTTAAGATGTGGGATAGCATACTTCGCCGCAAGAGAGCGTATGCCCAGAACGTGTTCCTTTGTCATTGGATAGCCGTAATGATTCGCCGCCTCACACCAAAACCTTGTGAGTAGCTTTTCCGTATCTATCATTAGTCCGTCCATATCAAATATAACGCCTTTGAGCATTTTTATCACGCCTTTCCAACTTGGTATCTGTTATTATATCACACTTTTGACAAGTTTTCAATAAAACTGCACAAATTAGAGGTGCAGAACATACATTCTATTGTGCATCTATATAATTCGTAATTAAAATTATATAATCCTATTGACAAATTATTAGAATGTGGTATAATAAGTTACGGTAAGAAAAGTAAAAACAGAAAGGACTGAGAGCAAAGTGAACAAGAGCGTGTATAGTCTGGTGCTTGCAGACGATGTGGTGGAGGCTATTGACAGACTGGCATATTCCATGAATACCAGCCGTTCAAATCTGATAAATCAGATTTTGGCGGAGCGTGTCCAGCTTCTCACCCCTGAAAAAAGAATGCGTGAGATATTCTCTAAAATAGAACAGCTTATGGACAGCAGGTTTCAGACCCTTAATCAGCCCTCTGACGCTATGATGTCTATAAAAAGTCCTTTGAGATATAAATATAAGCCGACCATACGATACAGCATAGAGCTGAGCCGAGATTTTCACGGAAAGGTGGGCAGACTGAAAGTATCTTTCAGAACTCAAAGCCTGCAGCTCATTTCAATGCTTGACAGCTTTTTTAAGCTGTGGGCAAGGCTCGAGGAAAAATATCTTTCGTATCTTTTCACAACGGGTGTGCCTTATGAAACAGCCGAGGGCAGATTTACAAGAGATTTTTACGCACCGCCTCAGTCGGAGCTGACCGACGAGGATATAGCGAACGCTATCGGTGATTATATAAGCTGTATGGACAGCTGTATTCAGCTTTACTTTGACAACGCTGCAGAACCTGAAACGGCGGCAAGAAAGGTATCTGAAATGTATGAAAGATATCTGAAAAAAGGCGTTGTCGTTCTTTAAACGGTGGGCGGAGCATTCCGCCTGCTGTGAGCATATATCTTTTTAAGATGATAAGGGAGGTAATTTTATGAACGCTCAGAAATTGACACAGAAATCATTGGAAGCTTTGCAGGAAGCGCAGAGCATTGCCTCAAGAAACTCAAATCAGGCTGTTGACCAGCAGCACCTTATGCTGGCTTTGCTTTCACAGGAAAACGGTCTTGTGCCGCAGCTTTTTGTAAAAATGGATATCGCCCCTGAAAATATCGAGGCGGCTCTTACAAGAGCAGTTGACGATATACCTAAGGTACAGGTAGGCGGACGTGCGCAGGACTCTGTATACATTTCAAGCGACCTTGACAAGGCTTTTGCGGAAGCCGAGTCGGAAGCTTCAAGAATGAAGGACGAATACGTTTCGGTTGAACATCTTGTTATGGGCATAATGGACAGCCCTAACAGCACAGTAAAAGAGATCTTCAAGACCTTTGGGGTAACAAAAACAAAGTTTCTGAAAGTTCTTCAAGCTGTAAGAGGAAACGCTCAGGTAACGAGCCAGAACCCTGAGGAAACATATGACGTGCTGAAAAAGTACGGTCAGGATCTTGTGGAGCTTGCAAGACAGAACAAGCTCGACCCTGTTATCGGCAGAGACAGCGAGATAAGAAACGTTATAAGGATACTGTCAAGAAAGACAAAGAACAATCCTTGCCTTATTGGTGAGCCTGGCGTTGGTAAGACCGCCATTGCAGAGGGTCTTGCTCAGCGTATCGTCAGCGGAGATGTTCCTGACAGTCTGAAAGACAGACAGGTTTTCTCACTTGATATGGGTGCGCTTATCGCAGGCGCAAAATACAGAGGCGAGTTTGAGGAAAGATTCAAGGCAGTCGTTGAGGAGATAAAGAAGTCTGAGGGCAGGATAATCCTCTTTATAGATGAGCTTCACAATATCGTTGGCGCAGGCAAGTCAGACGGCGCAATGGACGCAGGCAACCTGCTGAAACCTATGCTTGCAAGGGGCGAGCTCCATTGTATCGGTGCAACGACTCTTAACGAGTACCGTCAGTATATCGAAAAGGACGCCGCTCTTGAAAGACGTTTCCAGCCTGTTATGGTTGACGAGCCGACAGTTGAGGACACTATCTCTATACTTCGTGGACTTAAAGAAAGATACGAAGTTTTCCACGGCGTAAAAATTCAGGATCAGGCGCTTATTGCAGCGGCTGTTCTTTCAAACAGATATATCACAGACAGATTTCTCCCTGATAAGGCTATCGACCTTGTGGACGAAGCCTGCGCACTCATCAGAACGGAAATGGACTCAATGCCTACAGAGCTTGATGAGATAAGACGTAAGATACTCCAGCACGAGATAGAGGAAACTGTCCTTAAAAAGGAAACTGATAAGCTTGCAGTTGAACATCTCCATGAGGTGCAGAAAGAGCTTTCAGAAATGCGTGAGCAGTTCAATGAGATGAAAGCTAAATGGGAGAATGAGAAGTCTGCTATCTCTAAGGTGCAGAAGCTCCGTGAGGATATCGAGCAATGCTCAAAGGATATCGAGAGAGCAGAGCGTGAATATGACCTTAACAAGCTTGCAGAGCTGAAATATGGCAGAATGGCTGACTTGCAGAAGCAGCTTGCCGAGGAAGAAGAAAAGGCAGAGAAGTCAAAGACAAAGAACACTCTGCTAAGAGATAAGGTAACAGAGGAAGAGATCGCAAGGATAATCTGCCGCTGGACAGGTATCCCTGTTGCAAAGCTTATGGAGGGCGAGCGTGAGAAGCTTCTCCACCTGCCTGATATCCTCCATGAAAGAGTTATCGGTCAGGACGAAGCTGTTGAGCGTGTGTCTGAGGCTATCATGAGATCTCGTGCCGGTATCGCAAATCCAAATCAGCCGATAGGTTCGTTCCTGTTCCTCGGTCCTACAGGCGTTGGTAAAACAGAGCTTGCAAAAACTCTTGCGCAGGCTTTGTTTGATGACGAGAACAATATCGTTCGTATAGATATGTCGGAGTACATGGAGAAATTCAGCGTAAGCCGTCTTATTGGAGCGCCTCCGGGATATGTAGGCTATGAGGAGGGCGGTCAGCTCACCGAGGCTGTAAGAAGAAAGCCTTATTCAGTAGTTCTTCTTGACGAGATCGAAAAGGCTCACCCTGACGTTTTCAATATCCTTTTGCAGGTGCTTGACGACGGACGTATCACAGACTCACAGGGCAGAACGGTTGACTTCAAGAACACTATCATAATCCTCACTTCAAACCTTGGTTCTCCTTATATCCTTGAGGGCATCACACCTGAGGGCGAGATATCTCAGGAAGCAAGGGACAAGGTGGACGCTCTGCTGAAACAGCAGTTCAGACCTGAGTTTCTTAACAGACTTGATGATATAATCTACTACAAGCCTCTTATGAAGACGGAGATATACAAGATAGTTGACCTTATGCTTGCAGAGCTTGGCAAGCGTCTTGAAGACAAGAGGCTCAGCATAGAGGTAACAGACGCCGCTAAGGAAGCTATCGTAAATCAGGGCTACGATCAGAACTTCGGTGCAAGACCTCTCAAGAGGTTTATCCAAAGACGTATCGAAACTCTTATTGCAAAGAAAATCATTGCAGACGAGCTTGAGCCTGATTCTATCTTGCAGGTAGATTATGACAAGGACTTCGTTGTGAACGTTATCTATAATACTGTTACGGAAGAGTGATAGTATTATGCCAAAGGGCAGTTCCGAGAGGGGCTGCCCCTTTTTTTGTGGAAAAAGAAGGTTTTAATTTATTTTAGGTTAATAATAAAAAAATTATCTTGTTAATGTTTTGGTAAGATATACTGTTTGTAAACAAAAAAGAACAGTTTATTTTGTGAATTATTCTAGGCTATTTTGCTTGCAAATAAGATACATATATGCTAAAATATTAATATCGTGAAATATGTGATCTGATAAGGGGAATTAATATTTATGAAAGCAAATTTTTCTGATACGAATGATTTTGTTCAGAGCATGAACAGAGGAAAGCGCAAAAAGAAGATAGCGTTGCTGGTGCTGTGTATAGTGCTTGCGTTCCTTGTGGCTGCCTGTGTTATCGTGGGTCTAAAAATAAGGGAAAATAACCGTAT
The DNA here is from genome assembly GCF_003461785.1 of Ruminococcus sp. AM43-6. Classification (NCBI taxonomy): domain Bacteria; kingdom Bacillati; phylum Bacillota; class Clostridia; order Eubacteriales; family Oscillospiraceae; genus Ruminococcus; species Ruminococcus sp. AM43-6. The sequence goes on along the minus strand of NZ_QTXU01000028.1, from coordinate 7,734 downwards.
CGCCATGGCGAAATCGGTCATAACAAAGCTTGATATAAGCACTACCTTCAAGGAGTCGGAGTTTTCTGACGATCAGGACTGGGACGGTGACGGCATAAAGAATGCCGATGAGGTACGTCATGGCACTAACCTTCAAAGCGAGGATACTGACAATGACGGAATAAGCGACGGCGATGAGACGAAGCTAGGCACGAACCCTATTGAAGCCGATACTGACGGCGACGGTCTTCTTGACGGCTATGAGCTTATGGCAGGCACAAATCCGAGAGAGTCAAAGTCTGACGGAAAGACCAATGACGCTGAAAGAGAGCTTACAGTGGAAAAAAATGCAGGGGACTGCCGCCTTGAAATAAAGGGCGACGCAAACGCTGCCAGTGCGACCCTCGTTGAGCTTGACCTCTTTGGTATCTCTTCAAATGCAAGTATCGTCACAAAGGCTTATGACGCTTATTCTGACTATAAGTTCAACTCGGCAAAGATAACTTTTGATATCGACTCTGCAAAGCTGAGTAAAATGGGATATTCATTTGATGACCTTACAGTGCTGAGATTTGATTCACGCTCGACCCTTTACACAAAGGTGGATTCAAAGGCAGACAAGAGCAAAAAGACAGTTTCTGCTTCTCTTACAGAGCTTGGCACTTATGTGGTAGGCGTTGAGAAAACTGTAAACGATGAAGCCACAACAAGGATCTGCTTCCTCGTTGATAACTCCGGCTCTATGTATCCAAAGGAGCAGTGTGTAACTTCTTCTGAGAATGATGTTGACTTCAAGCGTCTTGAATTTGCAAAGAATCTTATCGACAAGTTTGAGAGCCACTATCAGGTCGGCATTTGCAAGTTCACAGGAAGCTACAAAAAGATGGTAGACTTCACTGATGATAAGACGAAGCTTACGGAAGCGCTCGATAAGATAAAGTCTGAGAAAGAGATATTTAACGGCACTCACAGCCAGACGGCTCTTAAAAAGTGCATGGGCGAGTTCAAGGCAACTTCCGGTGGAAAATACAGAAATATCATCGTGATGCTCACAGACGGCGAGTCTGACGAGTTTAATCCTGCAAGCGTTTCAAGCCTTGCAAATACTGCAAAGGATAAGGACATAATCGTTCTCACAGTTGGTCTTGGCAGAGATGTTGACAGAGATTGGCTTCAGGAGCTTGCTTATTCCACAGGCGGAAAGTATTACTCAGCTTCCGACGCAAACGCCCTCAATGACGTTTACAAGCAGATAGTTACTACACTGAACTATGATATCGTTACATACACAAACGCTGACGATAACGTAAGAGGTTATTCACTTTACAACACAGGCTTTGATCCAAAGGTGAACGGCTTCTCATTCAAGAATTTCAGAACAACAACTACCGCAAGCGTTGACTTCGGCATGGCTGTTATGGCAAGAGATTGGTATCTCGGAAACGTAAAAACTTCTCTTGGGGATATCACTCCGTCAGATAAGAGCGACATAAAGGTGAATGCCGCAGGCTATGACATAAGCGGAACAGACTTTGGTAAACAGTATGACGAAAGAGTGCCGCTTAGCAAGATAACCTCAGACCTTTTTGCGGGCACATATTCAGACGTTACAAAGTATCTCGACTATTCCTGCACAGGGGATATTCTCACCCTTAATGATGACTATAAGTATGACAGCAAGAACAAGGGCTGGGTAAAGGACGTTACGAAAATATCAGGCGGCAATCTCCGCTGGAAAAAGGTAGAACTGCTTGATATGGATATAGCAAACGGCATTGAAAAAATAAAGGGTGGCTATTCCTCAAATGACGCAGAGTTCGCAAAGGCACTCTACAGACTTAACGCCCTCCAGTGGGACGATTCTTCGTCAGAGTATAACCTTAACAACGACAGTAAGGGCTTTGAAAAGCTTGAAGACCAGCTCAGCCTTGGCATACCAGTTGTTACAACTATAGACGATACTCATACAGTGAACGCTATCGGACTTATTCAGGATTCTGATTGCCACAGAAAATATATCCTTCAGATATATGACAACAACTATCCTGGGGAAACAAAACAGCTTTATATCCAGAAGCTTCCGAAGTGCAAGCTCAAGATAGACAGCAATGGCAAGGCGACAGTTGTTGGCACAACGTTTGAGTATTCCGCAACATATGAGGGCAAGCAGGTCGGCATAGAATTTTCTGACGTGACAGCTCATTAATAAGAACAAAAAAACGGAACGGCTTTTGAAATGCTCCCCTTTTGTTAGATAATGTGGTATAATAGAAATATACCAATAAAAATCTGACAAAAGGGGGCATTTTTATGCCAAAAGGACAGCCGAACAAAAGATACACACCGGAATTCAAAATCAAAGTAGTGGAAACAATGCACAGAGAAAAGTTAAGCTATCGTGAAACTGCACGTCAATTTGACATACCGAATAGCAGAGTAACAGCATGGGAACGAATCTATATTGAAGAAGGAGCGGAGGGACTTTACGCAGAACGCAGAGGAAGGAAATCCACAGGGCGACCTCCGAAAATTAAGAAAGAAGAAGATCTGATCGCAGAAGTACAGCGTCTTCGTGCGGAGAATGCATACTTAAAAAAATTGAATGCCTTGGTTGCCGAGCGGGTACAGCAAGAGAAAAAGCAAAAGAGCTTGGATGCGGAGCAGTATGCTTTGAAGGAAATATTGATTTTTATGGAAAAAGCGGATTCAGACAGGCGGGTGAGTTTGGCATCCGCTATCATGGATTGCCGGAAGGCGAGGATACATCTTTCTTTCTGTGCGAAGAACTGATGCCGGGATATCTTAATGGAATTACAGGAGAGTATGCACCTCCGGCAAGGTATCTGGTAAATGAAAAGGAAGCAGAGGCATTTGATAGAGAGTTCCCGTATATGGAGAAGAAAAAACTTCCGGGACAGATTTTTGAAGGAGATATTCGGTAAATTAGGACTTCGTATTTGTAACAGCTTTGCTGATTTCAGTGGAAAGCCGAGTTCTGATAATGATATTCAATTGATGGTTTATTCCATACGAGAATAAAAATAGAGTAGACGAATTATTTAGCAATCTTCATCAAATCTTTATTTTTTTCTGTTAGGTTATATTTCAGTAAGAAATGAAATATGGAAGGATAGTAAAGATGGAAATGATGTTGCAGACACAAAATTTGTGTAAATATTTTAGAAAGCAGAAAGCGGTAAATAATGTTTCACTTAATATCGAAAAGGGACAGATTTATGAACTGCTTGGACCGAATGGCGCTGGTAAATCTACCACATTGAAAATGCTGACCGGTATGATGAAACCAACTGCAGGAAAGATTTACTTTGATGGAAAACTTTTGGATAGGAAAGATTTATCAAAAATAGGAGCGTTAATTGAAAATCCGCCTATTTATGAAAATCTTTCCGCCAGAGAGAATTTGAAGGTAAGACAATTATTGCTTGGTACAGATGAAAACAGAATTGATGAGGTCTTGCAGATTGTATCACTTACAAACACCGGAAAGAAGAAAGCAGGACAGTTTTCTTTGGGGATGAAGCAAAGACTAGGCATTGCAATGGCATTGCTTGGAGAACCGGAACTTTTGATATTGGATGAACCTACGAATGGATTAGATCCAATAGGCATCGAGGAATTACGAGAGCTGATCCGGTCTTTTCCGGAACAGGGAATCACTGTAATTCTCTCCAGTCATATTCTCTCAGAGGTACAGTTACTTGCAGATAAAGTCGGGATTATTTCAGGTGGAATCTTAGGATACGAAGGAGCATTAAAGCAGGGAGATAATCTTGAAGATTTGTTTATGAATGTGGTAAGAAAAAACCAGAAAGCAGGTGAAATCCATGGTTAATATTATAAAAGCAGAACATCAAAAAGCCAAAAGAACCATGCGAAAAAAGTTTATCTGGGGATTTCCTCTTCTTACATTTGTCATGGCATTTATATTTACTCTTGGGATGACAAATGCTTATGCAGAAAGTGTTTGGAACTGGTGGTATACACTTTTGCTGCCGGGGATGATTGCTCTATTTTGTTATCTTTCTGTGGCGCAGGAGAAAAAGATAAAATACTATCATTTAATGACTATTCCCACAGACAGAAGAAAATTGTTGCTGGGGAAAATTATTTATATTGGGTACATGATTTTGTTTTCTAATGTGATTGTGTTTGCAGGAGCAACGCTTGGAGGCTTTCTTCTAACGACACATGTTCCAGTTGGAGGAGCGTTGATTGCAGTATTGTTTCTGACGGTTTCTGAGTTATGGGAGATTCCGCTAGCTTTATTTTTAAGTGAACGATTTGGAATGATTGTAAACCTGTTCGTCTGCCTATTTATTACCGTGAGCGGTGTGGTAATATCACAAACCAGAATCTGGTATGTACTTGTTTCTGCAATCCCTATGCGAATGATGTGCCCGTTGCTTCATGTTTTACCAAATGGACTTGCCGCAGAAGCAGGGAATCCTCTTTTGGATACGGGAGTCATTGTTCCGGGAATGTGTCTCTCAATCATCTGGTTTGTTTTTGTAACGGTTCTGTTTTTGAAATGGTTTGAGAGAAGAGAGGTGAAATAAGATGATTGGAAGATCTCTTAATGCAGACTTGCGAAAGATGAAAGGAACATCTGTGATTCTGGCACACTTACTGATTCCGATTATAACCAGCGTTATATTTTTAATATATTACTTTTTTTCACCATGGAATGAAAATATGAAAGTGATTGCATTTTATCAGGCAATAGGAGCAGGACTTCCGGTACTTATTGGAATTTTTACAGCAAGTGTGATGGAACAGGAACAAAATGCAGGTGATTTTCAAAATCTGTTGTCTTTACCGGATAAACCTGCAGCATTTTTATCGAAACTGTTGATGCTACTGGTTTTGTGTCTGTGCTCTATCTTATTGACAGCAATCATATTCGGAATTGGATTTGGAAGAATCGCATCAAGCGATATCGAAATCATGAAAGGATGTATATTTGCAGCATTGCTGCTGTGGGGAAGCAGTGTTCCACTTTATCTGTGGCAGCTGATTCTGGCTTTTCAGTTTGGAAAAGGGGTATCCATTGGAGCAGGGATCATATCAGGACTAATTAGTGCATTGATGCTTACCGGACTTGGAGATTATGTATGGAAATATGTATTTGTCTGCTGGACGGGTAGAGTACCATATACTTATCTGCAATCTGTATTGGGAGAAACTAGTGTAGGTGAATGGTTGTCATTCATACCAGGTTGCTTAATATTTACAGGGATTAGTATGGTATACTATTTTTGGTGGGTAAACCACTGGGAAGGAAACAGAATATCGGAATAGAATCGAGGGAAACTATGGCAAAAATACTGGCAGTTGATGATGAACCGGCAATTCTGGAAATGATAGAAAGCATTTTGAATAAGGATGGACATCTGGTTACCAAAGTAAGTAATCCGCTGAAACTTAATATGGAAGAATTACATCGTTATGACCTGATTTTACTTGACATTATGATGCCTGGAATGGACGGCTTTGAATTATGCAAAAGAATCAGGGCACTTGTGGATTGTCCGATTTTGTTTCTTACCGCAAAAACGGAGGAAAAAAGTCTGGTGAACGGACTTTCGTTGGGAGCAGATGATTATATTTCAAAGCCATTTGGAGTGATGGAACTTCGGGCAAGGATTCATGCACATCTTAGAAGAGAGCACAGGGAACATTCTGTCCGGATGGTTTTGGGGAGGGTCTGTATTCAAATATCTCAAAAGAAACTATTGGTTGATGATAAGGAACTTCCTCTTACGAAAGCGGAGTACGAAATTTGTGAATTCCTGGCTAAAAACAGGGGACAGGTTTTCTCGAAAGAACAGATTTTAGAAGAGGTCTTTGGTTTTGACAGTGAGAGTAATGACAGTACCATTATCACGCATATCAAAAATATAAGAGCAAAATTTGCGGATTATGATTATACACCGATAAAAACAGTCTGGGGGATTGGGTATAAATGGGAAGAGTAAAGAGAAGCAATTCACTCAGCTGGATTTTTATGAGATATGTACTGGTCATGCTTGGATCATTAGTAGGTTTGGTGATTGTTGCTTGGCTGCTGCTGTACCTTTTGATTAGTGTGGGCTGTATCTATCCGGCGAATTATGCAGAGCAAAAGATTAATGAAGCATATGATACGATTTTACGTGCGGATAAAGTAACTGCTGAGATGATTCCTGCACTTTGTGATTATGTAATCTTTTCAGAGAATGGAGAGAAAATAGGTGGAGATCTGTCAGAACAATACGAACAGATAGCATGGAATGTTGCAAAGTACGGAAACGCATCCGGGAAATATTTTTATAAAGTAATTGTAAGGGAAAATGAATATGTTGTATTGCAATATCGCCTGACACCTCAATATCATTCAGCTTTTTTGAGGGAGCATTTTATAGGACCACAGAATGTGATGAGTATTATGTCAGTGATTGGAGCGGTAGCGATTATCATCATTCCGTCCATATGTTTTGGAAAAAGAATCAAAAAGCAGATGCAGCCTGTATTAGACACAATCAGACAAATAAAGGATCAAAATCTGGAATATGAGACATCCTGTTCCGGTATCAAAGAGTTTGATGACTGTTTATCGGCAATCGATGATATGCGAGATGCATTGCGAGAATCTTTAGAAAAGCAGTGGAAAACAGAGCAGGAAAAGAAACAACAGATGTCTGCTTTGGCGCATGATATTAAAACACCTCTTACGATTGTACGGGGAAATGCAGAACTACTTTCAGAGACTGAACTGACCACAGAACAGAAGAATAATATCACTTATGTTTTGAACGGCACAACACAGATACAAAGTTATGTAAAACAGTTGATAGATGTCACAAAATCATGGAATTGCAGTGATGTTACCTATACAACGGTGAGGTTAGAAGATTTTTTCGCAGATATAAAGGAACAGGCACTCGGACTGGTAGAAATCTATCACCAGAAAATAGATTGGAAGGCGGGACAAAGTGATAAAAAGGTAACGATTGCTTATGATCCAATGTTCCGGGCCGTAATGAATATGATTCAGAATGCAGTGGAGCATACAAAAGAAAATGGAATCATTTATATTGACGCAAAGGAGCAGGATGGCCGGCTGACATTCATTGTGGAGGATAGCGGATCAGGATTTACAAAAGAAGCATTATTGCATGGCACAGAGCAGTTTTTTATGGATGACACAAGTAGAAATGGCGAAGCCCATTATGGGATGGGACTATTTTTTGCAAAAACTGTGGCTGAAAAATATGGTGGAGGTATTAAACTTTCAAATTCTGAAAATACAGGTGGGGCGAGGGTAGAAATATTTTTCCTGAGTAGTCAAGAAACAAGCTAAATAGACCGCAATTAAGCTATGTAAAAGAAATTTTACATGCTTTTATCTAATATGTAAAAGCCTTTTGATAGACATTACTACTACGTTTGCTGTAATCTCATGGAAGAAGGAGGCATACAGAATTATGATAGCTGATAAAATTAAAAATGCTCGTACTATTCTTTATTACATAACTATCATTATAGTTGGGATTATATGCGCATATAAGAAGAGAATAATATAACTTTTGTTATGATATCAAATGATTTTTTCATTTAATATAACATTGCATTGGATGAAAAAATGTGTTTGGAGATGAAAACAGAATCGAATTGAAGGTTGACGATTCAAACATACAAAGGGGCTGTAAAAAAAGTTCCCAAGAAAAAAGGCTGCGATCTTGCCAAAAAGCAAGA
>NZ_QTXU01000027.1:0-29275 GCF_003461785.1 Ruminococcus sp. AM43-6 | reverse complement strand
GTGGTTCTGGTAAACCTGTGGAATGTCCTGCCTTTTGCGGCGACTGCCTGCTTTGCTTTTCTCTCGCTTCGGGTTGACGAAACGGCGATTATGGACTATATTTTTAATGCTGCGAAGTTTTTTCTGACCTCGCAGCAAATTTTTTATTGGACGAAAGGAGCATAAAATTTTATGACAAAAAGGAAAAATAACGGCGTTCAAGGTCTTATCGGCTTTGAACGCTTTACTCGTTTCGGAGTAAAAACCGACAAAGCCGAAATAGCATTTTTCAGCGTAGAACCCACCAATATTTCAGTGCTTTCAGCGGCTAATATTGACGTGAAGATACATCATTTGATGATGCTGTTAAGCACGATACCGGACTTTGAAATTCTTGCTTTGGACTCTTGCGAGTGTTTTGATACAAACAAGATGTACGTCAAAAAGCGTTTGCAGACCGAGCAGAACGAGGCGGTCAGAAAACTGCTGCAGGCGGACTATGATTTTCTTGACGAGATTCAGGTAGAGATGTCCTCGGCAAGACAGTTTATGTTTGCGGTACGGTTCAGGCGTGAAAAGGACGAGCAGATATTCAGCACGCTTAATCGTGTTGACAAAGCAATCTCAGAACACGGCTTTACGGCTCGTAGAATGAGTAAGTCTGACATAAAGCGTATGCTTGCACTTTACTTCGGAACGAGCATATCGGGCGAGGAAATCCCCGATATTGAGGGAGAAAACGAATTTAATCTGGAGGGATTGCATGAGAATTAATTTACGAAAAAAGAAAAATCTGACGGACGAACAGCTTGAAATTATCAGCACAAAGGACTTTTTTGACCGAACTGTTCCGGGAATAATCAAGTTTTACACCGACCACTATATCTGCGGAAACTTCTACAAGTCCTGCTGGGCGGTTACGGAATATCCGACTTCAACGGAAGAAACGGCTATCCTTGCTCACCTTGCCGACAGAAACGGGGTAACTCTCAGAATTTACAACCGCCTTGTGACAAGTATGGAACAACGAAAAATCGTTCAGCAGGCAATGCGGAAAAATCATATGATGACCACCACAAACGATGTAAACGAGAGCATCAAGGCTCAGGATAATATCAACGATGTGGTAGAACTGCTGTCAGAACTTCGCCGAAACAAAGAACCGCTGCTGCATACGGCTGTGTTTATTGAATTAAAAGCAAGCTCGGAAGATAAATTAAAGGAACTGCAAGCCGACATTTCGATGGAATTAACACGTTCAAAAATATCTGTAGACAGGCTTTTGCTCCGTCAGAAAGAGGGCTTTTTATCGGTTTTGCCGACGGGCAATAATGTATTCGCAAGCCAGTTTGAGCGTGTTCTTCCTGCTTCAAGTGTTGCTAATCTTTATCCTTTGAATTACAGCGGAAAAACGGACGAAAACGGCTTCTATATCGGCAGAGATAAGTACGGCAGCAACGTGCTTGTTGACTTTGACAAGCGTACCGAGGACAAGACAAATTCCAATATTTTAATTCTTGGCAACAGCGGTCAGGGCAAGTCGTATCTTATGAAACTTTTGCTGTGCAATCAGCGTGAGGCTGGGAAAAGTGTGTTGGTTTTAGATCCCGAAGCCGAGTACCGTGACATTTGTTCAAATCTCGGCGGAACATACATTGATATGATGTCGGGCGAATTTATGATAAATCCGCTTGAACCTAAAGCTTGGAGCGACGGCGAAAAAGCGGATATTGAAGATCCCGAAACGTTCAGAAAAGTCACAAGATTATCACAGCACATATCGTATTTAAAGGATTTTTTCAGAGCGTACAAGGACTTTTCTGACAGCGAAATTGACACCATAGAGATCATGCTTATGAAGCTGTACGCAAGATTTGGAATTGATGATTTTACCGATTTCAATACGCTGGACAGCGAAGATTATCCAATTATGAGCGACCTCTACGAACTTATTGAAAAGGAATTCATGGCGTTTGATAACGAGAAAAAGCACCTATACACCGAAGAAATGTTACAGAATATCTGTCTGGGACTGCACTCCATGTGCAAGGGTGCGGAGTCAAAATATTTCAACGGTCACACCAACATCAATGACAGCGAGCTTATCTGTTTCGGAGTGAAAGGTCTTATGGACACAAACAAAAGGCTTAAGGATACTCTGCTGTTTAACATTCTCAGCTACATGAGCAATCAGCTTTTGGGCAGAGGAAATACAGTTGCCGCAGTAGACGAGCTGTATTTGTTCCTCACAAATATGACGGCGATCGAATATATCCGCAACGGCATGAAACGTGTTCGTAAAAAGGAGTCCTCGTTTATTCTGGCAAGTCAGAATATTGAGGACTTTCTTTTGCCTGAAATCAAGGAGTTTACTAAGCCGTTGTTTTCAATTCCGAGCCATCATTTTCTGTTCAATCCGGGTAATATTTCTCCGACTGCATTCATTGACACCTTGCAGCTTGAAGAATCGGAGTACGGCTTGATAAAGTACCCTGAAAGAGGTACTTGTCTTTACAGGTGCGGAAACGAGAGATATTTGTTACAGGTCATCGCTCCGCAGTACAAGGCTGTGTTGTTTGGAAACGGTGGTGGTCGGTAATGTCTGCAACAGTTGCGGTTGCTCTGAAAAAGGTAGCGATATATATTCTGGGCGACGAAAAGAAACGAGGTAAGCTGTTTGTTCTGATCGGAAGCATCGCCGCAGGCTTTCTTGGACTGATGTGCCTGCCTGTAGCTGTGCTGTCATCAATGGGCAGTTTGGAGATTGAAACTCCCGAAGTCGACCGTAGTATGTTCACCGATTCCGCTTTTATGGCAACGCTTGATGAGGATCAGCAGTCGCAAATTGCTGAATTTCAAAGTCAAGGTGAAGCCATCGCAGCTGTTATGTCTGCGGTCGGTTTGCCCTCGGAAACCATAAAGGCACAGCTGATTTATTACTCATATTTTGATGAAAATCCGCTGTCGGACTTCACAGAATACGCAAGTCTGTTCGCTAACGCAAACGATGATATCGCACTGCTTGAAAGTATAAATGCAACCTATGGTATTGAAATCCCTTACGATGATTTCATGCGTTCGTACACTTGGACGATGAACGCAACAATCAATGAGTATATGTTTACGGACAGCACAACCAAAAACTGTACGGACATGGCAGCTTGGGCGGAGAATGCGTACATCTCAGGCTGGGGATATATGAACGGATTTATCGGCGAGAGAAACGAAAATAACCGCATCAGATACTGCGATAACGCAGGACTTATGCTTGGGTATCTCAACTACAATCCTGCGGATAAAACGTTTGGAAATGTGCATGAAATTCTTGTTTACACGGAGCAAGGCAGTCTTGATACCATGCCTGAGGTCGCAGGTATAGGACTGTTTGACGGCAGTCAGCATGGGATATATGTCGGTGACGGCGAAGTCGTCTACAGTTCAGAAACTCTTGGATATGTCACTAAAGAGCCTGTTTCAAATGGCAGCTGGACAAGCTGGTGCACCTATGAGGGAGTGGATTATCCGCAGGAGGTTCTAAACGCCATTAATGAAATCAATAATGTGACGGAAGAAAATACAGAAGAATCAAATGAAGAAACGGAGTGATGTTAAATGAAAATATATTTAAAAGACGGCAATTACACTTTAGCAAAGGACTTCCCAATGAGTGTATTTGAAATACGTGATACGCTTGACAGGCTGAGAAAGTTTCAGAGCCGCGAGGTTTTGTTCAGACTGTCCGAATTTGGAAACACAGAGCTGCCGCAAAGCCTGTGTGGTAAAGAATTTTCAGCGGATATTTACAAGCTTAACCTGTTCGCCGAAAGGTATGAAAAGCTGGAATATCCGGAGGCAGAGGCGTTTAAAAGTCTGCTGAAAGCCAATCCCGAAAGCAGCTTTGACGATATGCTTTTGATGACATACGGTCTGGATTCTGTTCCTGCTTTCCCTTGCGAAGATTATCACGAACTCGGCGAAATGGCAATTGAGAACGATATGCTGTGTGAATTGGAGGACTGTTCCGATGAGATGTTGGAACTGCTCGACCGTGAGCATATCGGACAAATTATGTGCGAGCGTGACGGCGGTATGTTTGCGGACAGCTATTACTGTGTACCGTCCTGCTATGAGAGACCGGATATGAATATTGAGATCGGCGAGCCGGATAAGTGCTTTTTCCGTCTGCTGATCGCGCCTGCGCCGGCAAATGATGAATCCACCGAGCAGTTTGCCCAATGGCTGTCCCTGCCTTGCGATAAAGAAAATCTGAACGACATTGCAAAAGACCTTTGCATAGGCAGAGTTCAGGACATGGTCTATTATGATTTTCAGTCGGCTATTCCTTCGATCACAGAGGAATCGTTTGGCGATATGCGCAGAATTGACGAACTGAATGTTCTTGCTCAAAGGCTGTCAGAACTTTCAAATCACGATTTTGTAAAACTGAAAGCGGTCACAGAGAGCGAGGAAATATGTGATATTTCCGATACTATGGACTGCATTGAACATCTGTCGGAGTACGAATTTGATATGTTTATTTCCGATGAAAGCGAGTTCGGCAAGGCTTATCTGGCGAAAAATCTTCCTACAAACTTTGATAATTCTGTTCTGGAAGATATAGACTTGCACGACTTTGGTCAAAGTGTTCTGGGACGCAAGGAGGGCGAGATCACTTCCTACGGAGCGATCTCAGGCAGGGGTCAGGAACTGTATTATGCTATTACTGTTAAGTCGGAACAGCAGCTTACAGAAGATATCAGCGAAGAATTTTCTGATGAAGAACTTGAAGAAGATGAGTCGGGGGATTTTGAGATGGGAGGAATGTTGCTTTGAAGAAGTCAATTTCAATATCGGTCAATGAGGAAAAGCTGTCTGCGATAGAAATGTATCTGGAGCAGAAAAACACAACTCTTGCGGCGGAACTTGAAAAGTATGCGGATCAGCTTTACGGCAAGGTCGTTCCGCAGAATGTGAGAGATTTTATTGATATGATGTCGGACAGAAAGCCTGCGAGAAAGCAGAAGATCACTGCTCCTGCCGAATCGGGGAAACGATCCGAGCAGTAATTCGCCACGGTTCGCACCGTGTGCCCTCGTGTGGCGTTTTCACGGCATGGGTGGGATAACTTTACCCTAAAGGCAGCTGGGGCGAATTTGGGGCGTTTTGTTGCAAAGCTTGAGAATGGCAGGGATCAGATGATTTCGGGTGGGTTTGAGGGGCATTTAATATATTGCTGGTTAAAGTTTTGGCGTCAAAGCCGCCAAAACAATCACATCGGACGAGCAAAGCTCGCCGATTTTGCGAGGTTTTACAAGCCTTGATAAAATGGAGTCAAAAAAGGAGGTTTACGAAAGTCATGGAGTCAAAAGTACAAAAAATGAAAAAAAGCACCGATGTTGCAGAAGAAAACGATGGTGTCACAGCAGAAAAAATCAAGTTTCCGTTGTATGTATTTCCCGAGACTATGAAAACGGTTGATATCTTATACAAGTCGGATAACTGCTCTTCACGCACGGAGTTTATGGAAAAGGCAATCAGATTTTACTGCGGTTATCTTTTGCAGAACAAGCCTGAGCTTGTGGATTATCTTGCTCCGCAGATTGCAACGATAACAGAGGGAATTGTAAAAGACACGGAACAAAGGTTGTCCCGTGCCATGTTTAAAATTGCAGTGGAGCTTGGCGCGATTACACATATGCTTGCGGCTGTGCATGACATTGACGATGATACGATGATAAAACTTCGGGCTATGTGTACGGACGAAGTCAGAAGGATCAATGGTATCATTAATTTTGAGAAGGCGGTTAGGTATCAGCGGTCAGATTAAATCAAATTAAAACGGAGGTGATATGTGTTGGCGCTATCACAGTTGATTGTCACAAGCCGCTATCTGAAAAGCGGAAATCAGAAAATTAAAAACAAGCGCAGAAACTACACAAAGTACATTGCAACCCGTGAAACAGTTGAAGTCCGTGATCAAAACACTATTGACAGAAATGATAATGCTACAAAAAATCAGAAAGAGCTTATAGATGATTTGCTGATCGATTTTCCCGAAGCCAAAAGGTACCTTGAGTATGGGGACTATATCGCTGATTCTACCGTAGAAAACGCATCTGAGCTTATCAGTACGATCATTGAGCGTAACGCCGACATCATCGGAAATCGGCAGAATTTTGTGGGCTATATGGCTATGCGACCGGGAGTTCAGAAAAGAGGTTCGCACGGTTTGTTTAATGAAAAAGATGAACCGATCATTCTTGATAGAGTAGCTAACGAAATAGCAAATCACAAAGGCAATGTCTGGTCGCACGTTGTTTCGCTCCGACGTGAGGACGCTATTCGTCTTGGATATGATAATTCGGAAGTGTGGCGCGATCTTGTGAAAAGGCATATTTCCGATATTGCAAAAGCTCAGCGTATACCGCTTTGCAATCTGAAATGGTATGCCGCATTCCATGACACAACTCATCATCCGCATATACATCTGCTTGTGTATTCAACAAATCCAAAGCAGGGATTTTTAACTACTAAGGGTATAGATCAGATACGTTCAGCTTTTGCAAACGACGTATTCCATGACAATTTGCAGTCAATATATCAGGAGCAGACGTTAAGCCGTGACGAATTGAAAGCTGTATCCAGAACAGAGTTTGAAAGTATCGTCAGAAAAATTCAACAAGGCGGTTTTGATGATCCGCAGCTTGAAAATCTTGTTCTTAAACTGAATTCGCAGCTACAAAAAGTTAAAGGCAAAAAAGTGTATGGATATCTTCCACCGGAGGTCAAGGAAACGGTAAACAATATATTTTCGGAGCTTGCAAAAGATGAAAATATACAACAGCTCTATGAAAAGTGGTGTGACTTGGAGCGGTTGAAGTGCAAGACCTATACGCAAAAGGAAAAAGAACTGCCTGCGCTTACCGACAATAAGGTTTTTCAGCCTGTGCGGAATATGATAATCAGGACTGTGCTTGATATGGATAACCCTATAGTCGAAGAACCCGAACCTACCGAACAATCCGAAGATACCTCTGATAGTCCGCCTGTAGAAATATCTCCGCAGTTTGATGAATCTGAGCAATCCGAAAATGATAATATAATATTTTCAGATAACGATGATCTTACAGTCGAAGATTTCATTTGGAGTGATGAAAATACAGTAACGGTTGATATTGATGATGTTCCTCAAAGCAAATATTATTTAAAGTGGAGTAGTTCGTACAAAGAAGCCTGCAAACTGATTTACAATAAGCAATCAAAGCTTGAAGATTTCAAAAAAGCAGAACAACTTCTGCTTTCAGAATCTCAGACAGGCAATGTTCTTGCTATTCACGATTTAGGAAAGCTGTATTCCACCGACAAGCTTGGTGAAAAGGATGAAGAAAAATCATTTGCATATTACAAAGAGGCATTACAGGGATTTATGGAAACAGAACCCGATTCGGATTTTATGTTTCCCTACGAACCGAAATATGAGGGTCAAATCATGAAACCTGTAGATATGCGTTCTTACGTTTGGTATCGCATAGGCAAAATGCATTGTTATGGGTTAGGTACAGAACAGGACTACAAACAGGCATTTGATTGGTTTTTGAAATCGGCAACAGCGGGGAACAAATTTGCTCAGTACAGTCTCGCCAATTTGTATTACTACGAAAACGGCGTGGAAAAAGATTTGTCGCAGGCGTTTTTGTGGTATCAGAAATCATCTGCACAGGGACAACCTTATGCGTCGTATGCGATTGCTCAGATGTACAATAAGGGTGAATATGTTACTCAAAATGAAGATACGGCACAAAGGTATTACAATGCCGCATTATCCGGTTTTCTTGAACTCGAAAGCAAGGATCAGGCTGATGATAACCTATATTACAAACTTGGTTCTATGTTTAAAAAGGGACTCGGAACAGACATCAATATGGATAAGGCTATAGATTACTTCAAACGATCTGAAGAAATGAATAACAAGAATGGGTTGTACGAGTACGGAAAGGTGCTTCTGCTCGGAGAAAATATTCCACAGGATATTGAAAAGGCTGTAAAGCTACTTGAAAAAGCAATAAAGCTTGAGAATATCAATGCAAAACGTTTTCTTGCCCTTGAACTTATTTCGGGTGAGCATTTAGATCAGGACATTGACAAAGGACTTGCTATGCTTACAGAGTGTGCCGACAGCAGAGACGCTTATGCCTGTTACAAGCTTGGCAAGATATATTTCAAGGGCGATATCGTGTTGCAGGACTTGGATAAATCAGAGAAATATTTGCTGTCAGCCGAAGATAACGAATTCACACAGTATGCTTTCGGTATACTTTATTTGCAAAAAGAAAAGTATGATATTCTAAAAGCCGTAGACTGCTTTGAAAAATCCGCAGATAAGAATATGTGGTCAAGCTATCAGCTCGGCAGGCTTTATCTTTTCGGAGCAGAGGGACTTGAGAAAGATAAGACAAAAGCAGTAGAGTGGCTCACTAAATCCGCAGACAACGGCAACGAAGTTGCTCAGAATATGCTTAACCACCTTGACAATCTTGAGAATACCATGTTGGCAAATACAATCTTTGGTTTATTCGCAAATTTTAGTAGGTGCATTGAAGAGGACTATATTCAGAAGTATAAGGCAGTCAGACGGACGGTAGACAGTAGGCTGCGGAGAATGATACATCGGAAGAAACAGTCGCTCGGAATTAAGGATGATCAGTCGCAGAGTTATGAGCAATCATATTAACTGATAGTCCTTTAGTATTTCTTGTTATGGAACGGATATACTAACGAAAAAGGAGGCGTTTACAATGGCAGTATCACACAGAGGCGCAATTTCATTCGGTTTAGTCTATATTCCTGTCGGTTTGTATACGGCAACGCAGGATAACGATATACACTTCAATCAGCTTTGCAGAGAGGACGGCAGCAGAGTAAAGTACAAAAAGGTTTGCACATCCTGCGGAAAGGAGATCTCATCAAAGGATATCGTAAAAGGCTTTGAGTACGACAAGGATAAGTTCGTGATTATGACAGATGAGGATTTTGAAAAGGCGAAGTCCGAAAAGGATAAGACTATTCATATCCTGCATTTTACTGATTTGAATTCTATTCGCCCTATTTATTATGATAAGACGTACCACGCAGTTCCCGAAGCCGGAGGAGATAAGGCGTTTGAATTACTTCGTAAAGCAATGAAAGATGAGAATAAGGTCGCTGTCGCCAAAACCGTTATGGGTACAAAGGAAAAATTGCTTACGCTTATTCCTACAGACGACGGTATACTGATTGAAACCATGTTTTTCGCCGACGAGGTAAAGCAAGTTCCGAAAGAGCCTGCACATCCCGAATTAAACGAAGCGGAACTGACTATGGCGAAAACGCTGATCAACACAATGGTCAAGGATTTTGAGCCGAGTTTATACAAGGACGAATATCAGTTCAAGCTGCGTGAAATCATTGAACAGAAGATCGCAGGCAAGGATATTGTTGCCTCCACTCCCGATGTTCAGGTCAATGTCATTGACATTATGGAGGCTCTCAAGCAAAGTCTTGCCCAGGCAGGCGTAAAGAATGACTGATATCTGGGAAACAAAAAATATCAGACCGATGCTGATCGGCACAGAGGGACAACCCTTTGACAGCGATGAGTATATCTACGAATTAAAGCTTGACGGCGAACGCTGTATCGCATACCTTGACAGAGACAAAACGATTCTGAAGAACAAACGAAATATCTTAATGCTGCCGAAAGTACCGGAGCTTGCAGAAATTCATAAGAATGTGAATGTCCGCTGTATTCTGGACGGAGAGCTTGCGGTCATTAAGGACGGCAGACCGGATTTTTTTGAAATACAGAAACGCAGTATGATGAGCAATCCCGTAAAGATAGATATGGCGGCGAAGAAATATCCTGCATGTTTTACTGCGTTTGATATTCTGTATTATGAGAACAGACAGGTAACGGACTTGCCGCTGACTGAAAGAAAAGAACTTCTACAGAAAGCGGTAATATCGGAAAACGGCAGATTTGCAGTATCGAGGTTTATTGAGAAAAACGGTATCCAATTCTATGCCCTTGCCGAACAGCAGGAATTGGAGGGTATCGTTGCGAAACGTAAGGACAGCAAGTATTACTTTGATAAGCGGACTAAGGACTGGATCAAAATTAAGTATTTGCAGGACGATGATTTCGTAGTTTTGGGCTATGTTCCGAAAGAAAACAGTATGAACAGCATTATCCTCGGACAGTACAGTAATGGTCAGCTTGTTTACAAGGGTCATGTTACTCTGGGAGTTGGCGGAGAACCATTCAGAAGAATAAAGACTTTAAATAAAACAGATTGTCCTTTTTCTGAAATTCCGAAAGGCAATGAAAATGCTGTATGGGTAACTCCCGAACTTGTATGTACAGTAAAATATATGATGAAAACCGAAAGCGGCGGTATGCGGCAGCCTGTTTTTAAGGGGCTGAGAGAAGATAAGTCACCGGAGGAATGTATTGATAATATTACTTGAAAAGACGCATATACTAATTACAGATTGGAGTTGATAAAATGTCAAAGGATTCACAGCTTGATCCCAAAGAAGTCAGAAAGATGAAAGCCAAAGGCGGTCATACAATGGCTGAAAGCGCTTTGGACGGCGAGAGCAGAAACAATAAAAAGCAATCCGGCAACCGTCATAAATGCGGTAACGATAAGTAGTAAAAGAACAAGGAGTATATTGTGTGAAACACTCCTTGTTTTTATATATAAATATCTCATAATTTAAGAGTAATATTAAGACAAAACAAACCATTGCCGTTATTTATATCAAAAGTTCCGTTATGCTTGTTAACAGAATTTCGTATATTGTTAATACCAAACCCATGATGTATTTTATCGTCTTTGGTTGTTTTAAGATCGTCATTTTCCTCATTTGTGGGATTACTGATTGAAATAAATTGATATCCCTGTTGTATGTTCAGTTTTATGTCAATTACTTTATGTCCGCCGATCTTACCGCAGGATTCTATGGCATTGTCAAGAGCGTTAGAAAAAATAACGCATAGATCGATGGGATCAAAATCGTGCGTAAACAAACCGTCCAAGCATATTTCTGTATCGCATTCCTTTGCAAACTCAGCTTTTTCTGTAAGGATTGAGTCTAAAATATTATTTCCGCTTTCATACGGTTTTTCTGTCATGGTTTTGGAATTAGATAATTTATTTATGTACTGAACAGCTTCCTCGTTCTTATTTGATGAGATCAAAGCTGATACACATTGCATATGATTAATGTAATCGTGTCTGAAAGAATGAAATTCTTTCTTCATATCGTCTAAGGCTTTATAATGTCGGAGCTGAGTATCTATCTGTTTTAAAAGCAGATCAGATGTGTCTTGAAAATACTTTTTTGACATACTGTTTATAAACAGCAGAAACATGATTGCAAACATTACTATCATTAAAATGAGTAGGAAGAATTCTGAAAATCCCTTTTGAACAGAAATATTGTCTGTTTCAAAGGAAATAAGCGTAACGACTCCTTCCATAATAAAGACACATAAAAGCATCAATATTCCCACCGCTTTAGACGTTGACTTAAATGCAAATCTTAAATTTTTAAACTGCTCTTTTTTATATAAAAAGCAAATCAAGCCAAGAACAAACAGCTGAAATATCATTGAAGTGACCTTGTTTATTGTAAATTCGTTTAAATTCGAGGCTGTAAGCTTAAATATCCATAAGGCACAGCTTTGCATGAGTGAATCCAAGGATATCAGCAGCAAAGGCATATAGAATGAAATAAACCTTATTTTTTTAGTGAAGATAAACGGAAAAACCAAAAAACGCAGATAATATACGGCAAGCAGTACTGTCATCATGAATTTTGATGATTCTGCAAAATATGAACTGAAAATCAGAGTATAACTTCCATGAACAACCGATACGGAGAGCGATTTAATCCAACCGGGTTTAAATTCTTCCAAATCAGCAGATTTGCTTATGAGAATCAGGTTAACAAGCAGAAGCAAGTCCGAGATAATAAAGACGGCATTTGAGATTACAGTGTTCATTATATCAGTCCTTTGTGTTATATCTTACTATGTATTCCTGAAAAGCTTTTTTGAAATCGGTCAGATACCTTCTGCTTATGGAAACACGTTCGTTGTTATCAAAATAGATAGTTTTATTATCGTGATTTCTTATGTGGAGAAAGCTTACTATACATGACCTGTGAGAACGTGTAAATCGGTCTTTGGGAAGCATCTTTTCAATCTCCTGCATATATCGGCAGCATTCAAGTTGATTGTCAACAGTTCGTATTATAGTGTGCTTGTCTTTTGATTCGACATAAATAATTTCAGATAACCTGACTTTCCACGAACCGTCGTTAGTGTTCAATATGAGAAAATCATCTGTTCTGACAGAATCAAGATAATCGTCGATAGATTTAAACAGATCTTCTTTTTTTATCGGCTTTAAAAGGAAACGAAACGTATTTACCTCAAAGGACTGAAAAACGATTTTAGGAAATGCGGTGAGGAAAATAATAGTAACGTCTGAATTTTTTAATCGCAGACGTTTGGATGTTTCCAATCCGTCAATATCGTCCATCTGATAGTCCATAAATATAATGTCAAACTTCTCAGTACTTGATAAAAGGTCATATCCGGTTTTAAAATATGTAGTTAAAATCGGCTCTTTTTTTAATGTGGAATATTCGTTTAAAAGCGTATATAATTCTTCATATAAAATTATTTCGTCATCACATACGGCAATCTTCATAATTTCGCCTCCCTTTGCTTTTAATTATAACATAGAACTATTAAAATATCAAGTAAAATTTTACAATAAAATCACGCTTAAACTACCGCTCGCGCCGAATTTACGACCGTATTTCAGATATCTGTAGACGAATTGAATAAAAAGATTTATACTACCCCCGAAATGAAAAAACGGGGAGGGATATCAAATGTGGAGATACATCTGGCAGATCATTTTTAAGTAATAGGATGAGATAGTTATGGAAATAATTGAAAAGCAATATTTATCTGTTGAATCGCTGCTGTCATATAGGACAAGATCAACATACAGTAAACTTGATAAGTTGATCGAGCATATATTGGAAAGTCTGAAATTTCTTGAAATGGAACGGACAGGAAATATCATTTTTTCTCTGAAAGAAAATACCTATGGAACGGATGAAACAATACTTGACCTTGAATTTTTTGTTCCTGTCAGCAAGGAGTTTAAAAGCAACGAGTTTTATGTTTATAAGCCGCAGCTTATGCTTTTCAACGCAGTGAGAGCAAGACACTCCGGAACTTATGACACGTTAAAAAATTCACGTAAGAAAATGCAAACATATTTATCCCGGAAGTGTTATCAACCGATAACAGATTTTTACTATTACATTAATAACAGCAATTTAGTGGATATTTACGTAGGGATCAACGGTAATATTGTTTGATATTAGGCGGACAAATTTTTGTCCGCCGTTTCCTTTTTTACGACAAATTCTGAGTCAATATGACCGCTTACGCCGAATTTATGACCGTATTTCAGATATCCATAGACAAATGACATTGTTTATGGTATTTTTTAACGGAGTTTGATCAACAAAATTCATATAATATTCGAGGATTTAAGGAGGAATTTATGGGCAGATTTTTTTCATTGGTTCAAATAAAGAATAACGGCAGCAGAGAACAGTTTTTAAAAGCATTTTGTGATGTAATGAAAAAACGAAGTCTTGTGCCATGCTCTGAGAAAGAATCAAGCGTAAGTTATATTCTTGCTTTTTCAGAAAGCGGGAAATGGGTAACACTTGCTTCTAAGGAGTACAGGGACAATCCCAAACAGGTCAAGGACGACGCCAAACAGACAGCTGCGGAAATGAAAACAAGCAGTTTCAGCATGGATGTTGTAGACAGCGACTGGACGTATATTGAACTGCATACCGGGGCTGATGTCCACGATACGGTGATGGTGGGACGTTCCGAGTTTGACGAAGAACATTCGCCGAAAGGCAGACGTGAATGTTGGGAGCCGATTTTAGCTCCGGGAAAAACGTGGGAACAGATCTCTGAAATATGGAACAAGAACGAAGTCTTTGTTGAGGACGCTTTGTACGAAGCAGCTTCCGTGCTGGGAATTGAGCCGAAATATATGGTTTCTGATTATGAGGATTTTGAAAGCAAAGCAGACAAAGATACAAATATTATTCCGATGTTTTTCAAAAAGAAGAATGAAAGAACCCTGTCTTTGAATGCCGCATTTAAACAGGTTTTCGGAGAAGCTCTTGAACCGTTGGGTTTTGTAAAAATAAAAGTTGCTAAACTTACTTACTTTGTACGGGTGGTAAATGATGAAATACTGCATATTTTGACATATCGAGAGCTTCGGACACGAAAAACAGGTTATAAGTCTTTTGAAATTTTAGGTGGAGTTGTTTCACTTTATAGGCGAACGATAGATTTTACAAAGAGTCCGGAGTGTTGGCTGAAAAACAATCATCATTATTACTGTTCATTAAATCCTGAGATTGATGATGATGTAATGGAAAGTGCAGTCCAATATGTATGTGATGTATGGGGAAAAAGTATGGATTGGTTTGTTCGTACTGAGTCACTTGAAGGAGCTTTTAGCAAAAGTATAGTACACTTTTTATATAAATCAGACGACATTTATGGTATGAAAAATGCATTTAATGTAACCCAAAACGTTATGCTGCCGATTTTTGATGAAGCAATCAATCTCAACAACTGCATAGAGCATTTTTACAAACTTGGAACCCCAATGGATATTTGCTGCGATTTAGAGGAATTTAACACAAAACCTCATTATTACTATTCCGAAGGTCTTTTACTGATAAAGACAGGTTACAAAGGTGATATTACGCCATATATGGAAAATATTCTTGCAATGAAAGTAAAAGAAGTTGAGAAAGGCCTTTCCGGCCTTTCCGGAGCAACAGATATTAATGACTACAAAAATAGATTTCGTCAGAAGGTACAACAGCAAATTATCATTCGTGACCAAATGTTGAATGATGCAAAACTAAACACAAAGGTAACGGCAGAATTAAAGAAGCGCAGAACAGACAATATTCGAACTCTTAAATCGTTTGGGTTAGAAATATAAAATGAAAGGCTGGTTATTATGCATCAAAAATTTTTAAAATTAATTTCATTTATGTTGGTAGTATCACTATTACTATCAGTGGTAACAACATCAAATTTTCCTTCTTTGATTGTTTCAGCAGAAGAAAGTATATCAGAAGACAATAGAACTGAAGAAGAATCGAAAGAGGATGCAGTATTACTAACATCAATAACTGGAGATTGGAATAGGGCTAAAAGAGATGGTATAGTGCCTCCTTATGGTCAGTTCCATCATGATGTTCAAGATCATATTATTGATAAATATAAAAAAGATAATATTACAGATGAACATACAGTTACCTTTAAATCTGGACAAGCTCCAGTTGGAAACAAAACAGGAACTGGAAGAGCTGATTTATATTTTGAGGATGTTGAAAACGATATTGCTTATTTTTGGGAAGTGAAACCAGGCTCTTATTTGGAACCTTCCAAAATGATTGAAGGTCTAACTCAACTCGACAGGTATGTAAATAATACTTTACTGGAAGATGGGATAACCGAACACAGATATGGTAATACACCTTATAGTGATGAAAATATTTCATATATTAAGGGTGATCTTAGCTTAACGGATATTTATAAAAAATTTAGTTGGAAACTTGGTAATATTGATATAAGTCAACTTGAGGGTCTTGATATTAGTTTTGATGGTATTTATGACACATCTCATAAGTATGTGATTTTAATTGCATATCTTCCAAGTGGATTAATACTTTACTGGTTTATACGAATTCCAGATTATAAACTTGACAATCTGTCTGATGTTCCCGATCTGTCACCATTTTGGTGGTTATTTGGATCGACATTTTTAAGTCATTGGTATCAAATTAATCAAAATCTTGGTAATGGTTCTGGTCTCGCTCCATCGCCAAGTTTTGTACCAAGTTTTGCACCGGACTTTGCGCCAAGTTTTGCGCCGGACTTTGCACCAAGTTATTCACCAAACTATTCACCAAGTTATTCTTATGCAAATGAAAGCGCAAATCAAGAAATCTTACAGCGTGAATTAGAATTATGGGAACAAGAGAAAAGCAGCAGTACAAGTATAGATACAGCAACGGTACTAAAGTATAGTATACCAGCTTTAGGTGGATTATGTGCAGCTGCTGGTATAATTAAATTGGCAACATCCGGCAAGCTTGATAGTGTTTCAAAATCAATTTCTGCGGCATGTACAACACTTATGATTACACTAAATCCAATTGTAGCAAGTGCTGAAAGTGTTGAAAACCCAGAAGAAGTAAATAAAGCTGTTGATGATTTTCTTTTAGCTGTGGAAGTTTTTATGGGAGAAGAATTTGCAGAAGAATTAAGACAAGCATTGCTTGCAAATGACGCAAAAAAAATAGATGAATTAATGAAAGAAATTCAAGAGGAATCCGGTAATTATGACAGAGCAGGCAAAGCCCAGCCACCCCGTGATCCTCTCATAATAGACTTAGGCGAATCAGGCATAGAACTGCGTTCACTTGAACACGGTGTAAATTTTGACCTTGACAATAACGGATTTGCAGAGAAAACAGCATGGATAGGTACAGAGGACGGGTTTTTAGCGTTAGACAGAAACGGAAACGGAAATATTGATAACGGCGGAGAGCTTTTCGGAGATCAGGTAATTCTTAAAGACGGTTCAAAATCCGAATCTGGCTTTGAAGCACTTGCAGAACTTGATGATAACAGCGATGGAATAATTGATAATAATGACATTGCTTTTGCTGATCTAAGAGTGTGGATAGACGCTAACCATAACGGAAAATCCGAATCAAATGAACTTAAAACTTTAAATGAAACAGGCATTGTTTCTATTAGCCTTGAACATTCGGAAGTCAGCTTTGTAGATGAAGAAACAGGTACGCGCATTGCAGAATCAGCAAGCGTTACAATTAACAAAAACGGAACTGTATCGATGGTGGATATCAGCGAGTTCTGGTTCCCTGTAAATTCATCTGATACAACTCAGGACGGCGTGGTTACAGCGGGTAATGTCCCAAATATAATTCAGGCTATCAATGATGATGAAAGCGGAGAATTACTTGAACTTTGCTATCGATTCAGCGAATCTACGGATATAACTATGAAACGCTACTGCCTGAAAAAGATTCTTTATAAATTAACAGATTCCGAAAGTATTTCAATCAACAGCCGAGGCGGCAATATCGACGCAAGAGATCTGCACGTGATCGAGCAGTTCATGGGACGTGATTTTGAGGGTGTAGGAGGTTCAAATCCGAACTCTAATGCAGCTTCAATATTAAAGGATATATATACAAACATAGAAAATCAGTATTACAATATTCTTAATATGTACTGTGGTCTTGGCGGCTATCTGAATGCAGTTTACGAATACGAGGACGAGAATGGCAACAAGAATCTAAACTTAGAGTTCTTAAATTATATATTTGATGAAAAAGCTGCTGAGGGAGAAAATATTGATTACTTAGTATATGACCTTGGCGTTTATCTCAAGTCGTACGATAAGATCAACGGAACATCATGCTTTACTGATTACAGTAATCACTATTCAGAGAATTATGCGGATATTGTTGAATCAACAATATCAGGTAACACATATCTTGGCACAGAAGCTAATGATTCGTATAGCGGTACAAGCAAAATTGATTTCATTTTCGGTGAGAACGGTAACGATAATCTCCGTGGCGGCAACGGAAACGACGCTATTAGTGGTGGAGCAGGCAACGATATCTTGTACGGAGATTCAGGCAGCGACATACTTATTGGCGGCGAAGGCAGCGACACTCTCGACGGCGGAACAGGTAATGACACACTGAAAGGCGGCTCTGGTGACGATACATACATTTTCGCAAAGGGCTATGGAAACGATACAATAATCGACTCCGAAGGATTGAATACTCTCAGATTCAAGGGACTTAAACCAAGCGATATTCTTGTAAACGGCACAGATGAATACGATGCAGCTATAACAATAAAGGGTACAAACGATACTCTTGTTATCAAGGATTTCCGCAAAGGTGAGGAATACCGTAATTACGATCTTGAATTTAACGGAGTTAAAATGCACGTTACCGATAAGGGCAGTCCGTTCAGACATATCTACGGCGGTAACGGCGACGATGTCCTCAAGGCAGTTGTAGATGATTCAGTTATGCACGCTTTCGGCGGTGACGATACCGTTTACGGCAGCAAGGGTGACGACATTATCTATGGTAACGAGGGCAGCGATACCATTTATGCAGGAAACGGAAACGACTTTGTTTACGGCGGTGCAGGAAACGATATTATTGACGGGGGCGAGGGAAACGACTTACTCTATGGAGGTTTCGGAGACGATACATATATTTTCGGCAAAAATTGCGGTACAGATGTAATAAACGATACCGAGGGTACTTCTGTTATCAAGCTCACGAACGAAGTTTCTCTTGCAGACCTTCGTATCGATTCGGTGGGCGAAGATGTTGTTATCAGTATAAGGGATACCGACGATAAACTCATAATCACAGACTTTAAGCAAAATCCCGATAACTATGTTCTTCGTATAGGAGATGAGGAAATCTCCGTTAAGGATAACATTACAGCAGAAGAAAAAGAGTTCCTTTCGGGTTCGGAAAACTACGACTATATCGTTAATGAGAATAAAACGGTTATCGCAGGCGGAGAAAGCGGAGACAGAATAATCGGTTCCGGCATGGACGAGTATATACTCGGAGATTCAGACAGCGATCAACTTCTTGCAGGCGGCGGAAACGACGTGATTTTCGGAGGTTCGGGAGACGACTACATTAACGGCGGAGACGGAGACGATATAATTGACGCAGGAACAGGCAATGACTTCATTGACGGCGGCAGCGGAAACGACATATATATCTTCAAGCCGGGATACGGCGCCGACTCCATTATGGACAGTGAGGGTGTTAACACTGTTATGTTCGGAGACGGTTTCATCGCCGGAGGCATCAAGGCATACCGTTCCAATTGGAACGATATTCTCATTACCTTTGACGGCTTTGAGGATACTCTTACCATTAAGAATTACTGCATCAGCAAGGAGGCAAGAAACTTCACACTTGTATTTGCCGACGGAACTGTCGTAGAAGCAGCAGATCAGAACAGTCCTCTCAGAACTATTTACGGCACTGACGGCAGCGAGTATATGATCTCCATTTATGAGGATGGCATTACAAAACTCGGTCAGGACGGCGACGATCAGCTTGTAGGCAGCAACGGAAACGACTTTCTCTACGGAGATAAGGGCAGCGACAGACTTACAGGCAACGCAGGAAACGATGTTCTTGACGGCGGTGAAGGCAATGACTTCCTTTACGGAGGCGCAGGCAACGACACATATATTTTCAAAAAAGGCTACGGTACAGATACTATCGACGACGGCGAAGGGACGAATACTATTGAGATTTACGGATATTCAGCAAATCAGATAAAGGCTTACCGTACAAACTGGAACGATATTACCGTTACCTTTGAGGGTTCTGATGATAAGCTTGTGATCGAGGGATTCTTCACTTCCGAGGCAAACAGAAATTTCTATCTTACGTTTAACGGCGGTTCTAAGCTTCACGCAACCGCGTCCAACAGTCCTCTGAGGACTATTTACGGAACTGAAAACAGCGATTACATCGCAGCTATGGACGACAGGGGTGTAACTCTTATCGGAGAAAACGGCAGCGACAGCCTTAACGGAGGAAACGGCGCAGATAAGCTGTACGGAGGTATCGGAGACGATCAGCTTTACGGAAGCGGCGGAAACGATATTCTTGACGGAGGCGAAGGCAGCGATTATCTATATGGCGGATCAGGAAATGATACATACATCTTTAATATCGGTTACGGCACAGATACCATCAGCGACAGCGAGGGCGTCAACACGATCTCATTCGGCAGCGGTATTTCGGCGGATATGATAACAGTTTACAGAACAAACTGGAATGATCTTACCATTACATTCGAAGGTATTGAGGACAAGCTGATCATTCAGGGTTACTTTACATTTGAGGATAACAGAAATTTCAATGTGAACTTTGCAGACGGAACAAGATATGCATATGACAGTGAAGAAAATCCGCTGAAACAGGTACACGCAACAGAATATGACGACTGGATGTCCGCATGGAGTGATAACGGTGTTGTCATTCACGGTGACGGAGGAAATGATACGCTTAACGGCGGAGAAGGAAACGATGTTCTGGACGGAGGTGTTGGCAGCGACTATCTATATGGTGGCAACGGAAACGACACATACATATTCGGAATAGGATACGGATCAGATATTGTTGAAGATAATGACGGTGAAAACAAGATCGTTCTCAACGAGATTACGTTGGATATGATAACATTCAGTATTAATGAAAACGGTTATCTGATAATTTCTATCAATGACAGCGAGGACGTTCTTACAATCAAGAACTTTAATTCTGAGTTATTTGCATTTGAATTTGCTGACGGAATTATCGGAACTGTAAATGCTGATACAGCTGAGTTTACGCAGACCATCTTAGAAGATTAATCCAGCGAATTAAATAAGCTTAAATATAAAAAAGCGGCTTCATCGGTGAAGTCGCTTTTTTTATACAAATAAGAAATTAAACCGTCAGACTAAAAAAATACCAAGTATATATAGCTTAAAAGGCGCGTACTTTCGGAGGTACGCGCCTTTATTTCGCATATTCAGTTACTATGCGAAACATATTTTAGCTTGTTTTTATGCTGATTTAAATACTATTATATCACAAATTCAAATTAATGTAAACCTTTTTTCGAAGAAAAAATCATAAAATGCGCAAAAAAATACTGAAAACTAAAAAATAAACCGTCAGAAAATCAGTCAGATTGGAGGAATGTTAATGGCTAAAAGAGGAAGTAATATCTATAAACGCAAGGACGGCCGCTTTGAAGGCAGGGTATCTGTTGGATATAAAGAAAACGGAAAGACGAAATACCGCTACGTTTACGGTCACAGCCTTGCCGAGGTCAAGGAGAAAATGGCACAGGTCTATTCGGGAAAGAATACACAGGAACAGTCTAAAAATAAAATGATTGTCAGGGATATCGCAGAGCAATGGCTTGCTGAGAAAAAGCTGACGGTCAAAGCGGCAAGCTATACAAGTTACCGTAATCTGCTCAATAATCATATTTATCCGGAGTTTGGGGGAATTCGGTATACCGCGCTTACCAAGCAAATGTTAAACAGATATATGTCCGAACTGCTCGTATCGGGCAGAGAGGACGGCAGCGGAGGACTTTCGGTTAAGACTGTAAGAGATGTGATCGTTGTTCTGAAATCGGTATGCAGCTATGCTCATAATGAGTATAACTTTTCAAATCCTGCCGAGAACATTAAGCTGCCAAGAATAGAGAAAAACAGCGACGAGCAGGCTGTTTTGGACAAATACGAAAGAATAAGACTTAAACAGTATCTTATGTATAATCCGGATAGAACCAATATAGGTATCTTGCTTTGCCTGTATACCGGACTTCGTATTGGAGAACTCTGCGCCTTAAAATGGCAGGATATCGATTCCCAAAATGAACAGATCAGCGTAACCAAGACGATTCAGCGTATCTCTTATGATGACGGTACGACGGAGATCGTTGTAGGTTCACCAAAAAGCGTCACATCCGTTCGTGATGTGCCAATACCTGAATTTGTATGTAAGGAGCTGATTAAATTCAAAGGTTCGGCGCATTCATATATTTTATCCGGATACGGAACACCTGTTGAACCGAGAACTATGCAGAACAGGTTCAAGTCAGTTCTTAAAAAATGCGAAATTCGTGATATGAATTTCCATTCGCTCAGACATACCTATGCAACTATGTGCGTTGAAAAGGGGTTTGATCCAAAAGCATTAAGCGAGCTGCTCGGTCACGCTGACGTTTCAATTACCATGAACCGCTATGTGCATTCTTCTGCCGAAATTAAGAGGAAATACGTGAGCCGTCTGAATTTTTCGGCATGATTTAAACCGTCAAATTTACAGTCAAAATAATAGAAAACCTGCGTATTTGCGTGGGTTTTCTTGCCTTTTGCTGATAGTAACTGAATATGCGAAAAAGTACTTCAACCATAAATATTATACCCGAAAATAAATGAAAATGCATATCAAGGAAGTAATTTGATGAATATTGACTCAGCTAAAAAGGAAGTGAAAGCGTTTAAAAGAATTGATGAGCGTTACAATGAAGTATATAAACGATGTATAGAATTGTGTCCCGATATGAGGAATTTGGTAGAACAAATAAGTCATATAAATCCGCCAAGAGCAAACGAATATAAGGAATTGTATCTGCGAAAACAAAACGGTGATTCCAAAGCCACAAACAGAATGATTGAAATGTATTTGCGTACAGCGTTGAGATTTTCACTCGATGCAGCCGAGAAAACCTCTTTGCCGTTGGACGAAATATTTTCCGAGGCAGTGATAGGACTTGCTGAATATGTCCAACGATACGATCTTCAAAAGAATAGATTGTTTTCAAGCTATATTATTTCGGGAATCCATCAAGGTATTAACGCATATATCCGTCAGAACAGCAGTTATATCCCCTTGCCTGCGCAGTTTGCCCAAACCGTAGAGATAGTAAAAGCCGAAAAGGAAAAATACAGTTCGGACTCATATTACTATATGTCTAAAAAAATAAGCGAGGTAACAGGGCTCAAGCTGAAAGAGGTGGAATTGGCTCTTTACTATACCGAACCGCCCATTTCCTACGAGGACTACTGTAAACACAGGCATAACATTGCTTATAACGGAGAAAAATATATTATTGATCGTATTTATTGGAAGAATGTCAAGGAAACATTTAAAAACGTTATAAGCGCCTTGACCGAAAGAGAACAGAAAGTGATTCGGCTGAAATATGGATTAAGCCTTTGCGGAAAGCATTCGGTTAAGGAAATTGCTGATATGTTTTATGTAGATAAAGAACGAATAATAAGCATCGAAGAAAAAGCCCTCAGAAAATTAAAACGTAACGAGGAAATAAGAAAACTATGGGAGTTGTAATCATATAATTTTTTTGATATAATAATTAACAGAAAGGAGCGGTGCATATGACAGTAGACACCAAAGAAATAGTAACAACTATCGGATATATGATCGGTGTGAAAAAGAATATATTGGAGCAATGCTTCGGCGAAGAGTATCACGAACTTTTGCAGACTTTGTACGTCAATAAGGAAACTTCGATAATCAGGTATTTGTGTAAGCTTCGTACAACGCTTATGCAGAAATTCAAAAAGACCGACGATGAAATGAGGTTTAATCTGAAAAATCTCAACAGTATGGACTTTTACGATCAGGATAATATAAAGCAGCTTGAAAAATGGGGATTTGAGATAATAAAACCAAATTACCGCTCTGAAAAATATATGCTTGACCTTGCAGGGCTTATTAGCGCAAATATTGATAACTGCTTCGAGTTGTTCCCCGATTGGGTAAACTGGAACTACATTAAGGATTTATTTGTAATACCTCAGTATACGAAAAAAGGCGTTCTTAAAAGTGAATTCAACATATATATGAAAAATATAGAATACTATCCGTTTCAGATGTATATTCATTGGAAATCCGAAGATCACGGCAGCATACTTTATACGGACGGTAAATTTTTAGGTATAATATATAGGCAGCATAACGATATTTTTACCGATTTTACAAAATACAAGGACGCTCACAGCGAAACAAAAAATAATATATATGATTTTATTGACCGCAGCTACAAAACGGCAATTGCAGTCGACTGCGAAAATTCGGACGTATATAAGCTGTACAGCGTTCTGAAAAATCTCAATCAGGATGAATTATCGAAAATAGAAAAAATAGTTTTATATGACGATTATCATACGACAAGCGGATGGGACTGGCTTGAAAAATTCACTAAAATACCGATAGAAC
Source organism: Ruminococcus sp. AM43-6 (assembly GCF_003461785.1). NCBI lineage: Bacteria > Bacillati > Bacillota > Clostridia > Eubacteriales > Oscillospiraceae > Ruminococcus > Ruminococcus sp. AM43-6. The sequence goes on along the minus strand of NZ_QTXU01000027.1, from coordinate 5,272 downwards.
ACATAGAAGTCAACCGGGTCACCGATCAGAAATCATTGGTAGATATAAAGATGACGGCGGGAGTGTGTACCGATTACTATGAAAATAATATAACGTCCTTTATTTTAGTATCGAGCGATTCCGATTACTGGGGATTCATATCAACCCTTACAAAAGCGGAGTTCTTGGTAATGTATGAACATTCCAAATGCGGACAGGCTATCAAACGAGCGTTGTCGGAGCATAATATTTACTACTGCTCCATAGACGACTTCTGTTCGGGTAATATTGAAGAACTGAAAAAAGCGGTATTGTTCAGCTGTCTTGAAAAATATCTGCCCGAAATCATCAGCCTAAACGGAAAGGAACTGGTAAGGAAAATTTATGAAGAAGCAAGGATCAGCGCAAGCGAAAAGGAAATGGAAAATTTCTACGACAGATATATAAAGACGTTAAGGCTCAGAGTTGATAACGACGGTAATTTTACTGTAGAAATCTGCAAGTAAGGGTGACGCAGCTTGGATAAAATAAATTATGAAGAAATTTATGATCATTGCAAAGCTATCTGCCCGGAAATGCAAAGCGTAATTGAATATGTACGTAATATTTCTTCTTCAAATAAAGAAATAAAAAATACCGTCGACAGACTTAAAGGCGGAGATATGTCCGCAGTAAAAAGATATATTGAGCTGTACATGAAAAAAGCGCTGATGTATTCATTGGCAGCGGCAAAGCAGAGCGGACTGCCTTTGGACGAGCTGTTTTCAGAAGCCGTGTCTGTGGCAGCACAGCGAGCCGTAGATTTAGCGGAACATAATATAAAGAAGGTTACTTTAATGTCTTCAATGTCTTCCGATATAAAAAACAGACTTCAAAAATATATATTTGAATACAATGATTTCTCACGATATGAAATATCAGAACTTAAAGTCGGCTATGACGGAGAAAAACTTATGCTCAAAAAGATATGTACGCCTGAGTTTAACGATCTGCTGAACGAAGCTATGTAAAGTCTGCCTTATAAACATGAGATCATTCTGAATATGAGATACGGAATTAACCGCCGTAAATGCGCAATAAAGCAAATTGCACAGAAATTCAATTTATCGAAGCAAAGTATATATGCTACGGAAAAGAGAGCATTGATTAAATTGCATGAATCAGAAAAATATGCGGAACTGCTCAGTGTATATCTGGATTTTATTTGAATATAGGCCGGGAGGAATGTAAATGCTTTGGTTTATCTTGGGCAGTATATTTGGCGGAACAATAACGCTTTTTACGTCAGCATTATGTTTGGCAGCCAAGCAAAATGACGATATAGAGCAAAATAAAGAAATAGAAAATAAGTATAAGAGATAAACTCAGAAATCAATAAGTGCATACCGCATATACGGTTGCATTTTTCATATAAATAAATGCCGTCTGCTTTTCTTCGGCAGACGGCGCCTCTCTATGTCTATATACCAAAAATGTACGGCAAGTCAGCTGGAGCTGGAACAGAAAATGATCGAATACAGGATATGGTATTCGGATAAATAAAAAATCCGTCTGTTTTCAGGCGGATTTTTCTGTTATTGATTTAAATTACTGCATACTTTGCGGCTTAAATAACGTATCAATTTCTCAGGAGTAGGTTCTTTTCCGTTTTTACAAATTTCTGCCCAGCGTTTTTGTACCTGGGGATCTTTTGACTGCATTGCAGCGTGAATTACAGCTTGTATTTCACGTCTGACCTCTTCCTCTGATACGTTATGTATTTTGGCTACCTGTTTTATTACATTCATAATATGCTGCTCCTTTTATATAACTAATGGTAATCTATATGACTGTTAGTTATTATATCATGAAAACAGTAATAAGTCAATAAAAATAAGACAAAGTCTGTGGTTTTGCACAGACTTTGTAAAAAAACGCTTATTATTCTGCAAATTCAAGCAGAGTTTCTATCACAGCGTAAATACGCTTTTGTTCTTTTGGCGGAAGATTGTTTATTTTATCCAGGACAAGAGAGCTTTTTATTTCATAGCTTGCATTAAGAACGTCGCATAAAAGCATATCTGATGTGATTCCAAGCGCATTTGCAATATTGACCAAAGTATTAAGCGACGGAGTTTTATCGCCTCTCTCAAGCATTCCGATATAATTCGGAGTCAGATCAGCCATTTCAGCAAGTGCTTCCTGTTTTATTCCCTTTTCGATTCTGTATTTCTTTATATTTTGTCCGACAGTTTTCAAATCCATAATATTACCTCACTAACAGTTGTATTCTCTGACTAATAGTATATATTATTTGTTCGGTAATTTACACAAACTAAAAGGAATTTATAACAACTGACAGTTAGATATGACATAGCGGCTTGAAGCCAGTATTTCTTTACAAATCGTTGAAAACATGATATAATGGATACAATTAAATTCAATGAATGTTATCGGCATTAAAAAGTAACAGCGGAGAATAATATGATTAGAATAATGTTTGTCTGTCATGGCAACATCTGTCGTTCGCCAATGGCAGAGTTTATCATGAAAGACCTTGTGAGAAAAGAAAATCTTACATCGCAGTTTGTGATCGCATCAAGTGCAACAAGTACGGAGGAGATCGGCAATCCTGTTTATCCTCCTGCAAGAGCAGAACTCAAATGTCATAATGTGTATTGCGACGACGGAAAATATGCCATTCAGCTAAAAAAGAGCGACTACGATAGATACGATCTGTTTGTGGTTATGGACTCTAATAATGTGAGAAATATCAGACGTATTTTTAAAGACGATCCCGAAAACAAAATACACAAGCTGCTTGAATATGCAGGCAGAAACGATGATGTTTCAGACCCTTGGTACAGCAGACGGTTTGATGTTGCGTTTGCGGATATTTACGAGGGCTGTTCCGCATTGCTAAACGAACTTACGGAGAACAAAAATGTCTGAAAAAACCTACATCGCCATAGATCTAAAATCGTTCTACGCTTCGGTAGAATGTACAGAACGTGGACTTGACCCCATGACCACAAACCTCGTGGTAGCCGATGAAAGCCGTACCGAAAAAACAATATGCCTTGCCGTTTCGCCGTCGCTGAAAGCATACGGCATACCCGGACGTGCAAGACTTTTCGAGGTAGTGCAGAGAGTCAAGCAAGTAAATAATCAGCGCCAAAGGGAATGCAGAGGATTTCTGTTAGGTGAATCCTATGACGATAACGAACTGAAACGGGATAAGTCACTTGCGGTTTCATATATCGTCGCACCTCCGCAGATGGCACACTATATGGAAGTCAGTACGCAGATATACAACATCTATCTGCGATATATTGCTCCAGAAGATATCCACGTTTATTCAATAGACGAAGTTTTCATTGACACAACAGGTTATCTGAGCACTTACGATATGACGGCAAGAGAGCTGACAATGAAGCTGATACGGGAGGTGCTTCAGGAAACGGGAATAACCGCCACCGCAGGAATAGGAACAAATATGTATCTTGCAAAAATCGCAATGGACATTGTGGCAAAGCATATCCCTGCCGACGAAAACGGAGTAAGAATCGCAGAGCTTGACGAAATGTCCTACCGCAGACAGCTATGGTCGCACCGTCCTCTGACTGATTTCTGGCGGGTTGGACAAGGATATGCCAAAAAGCTTGAGGAACGATATATGTTCACAATGGGCGATATTGCTGAGTGTTCAATATACAACGAGGATCTGCTGTACAAGCTGTTCGGAGTAAACGCCGAGCTGCTTATAGATCACGCATGGGGCTGGGAGCCTTGTACCATTGCAGACATCAAAGCGTACAAGCCCGAAAACAACAGTATCAGTTCAGGACAGGTACTTCAATGCCCATACAGCTTTGAAAAAGGCAGGCTTATCGTCCGTGAAATGACCGATCTGCTTGTGCTTGATCTGGTGGACAAGGGGCTGGTGACAGATCAGATGGTTCTGACGGTTGGTTACGATCACGAGGGCGTTCCCGACAACTACAAGGGTACGGTAAGTAAAGACCGTTACGGACGGAAAATTCCGAAATCGGCTCACGGCTCAATAAATATCGGAAGGTTCACTTCGTCTACTAAATTAATTCTTGATAAGGTTTCGGAGTTGTATGACAAAATAGTTGACAAAAGTCTTATGGTGCGGAGAATGTATGTGGTTGCAAATCATGTTGTCCCCGAACAATCCATAGCTGACGAAGAAAGCTATGAACAGCTTGACCTGTTTACGGATTATGCGGCTCTTGAAAAACAGAGGGAAGAAGAAAGTAAGCGGCTTGAACGTGAGGAGAATATGCAGAAAGCCATGCTGAAAATCAAAAAGAAGTACGGCAAGAACGCTATTCTGAAAGGTATGAACTTTGAGGAGGGCGCTACGACGATCGAGCGCAACGGTCAGGTCGGAGGGCATAAGGCGTGAAAATATTTAAGTAGTAAATTCAGGATTTGAAAAGTTATATTATGAAAGGTGCTGGATAAATACAAAATGAGAATAGATTTTTTTGAAACAAATAATGGAATGGATACACGCGCTGTCGGTGCAGGCGTATATATGATTGAGCTTGAAAATAGAATAACCAAAAATAAAGTTTGCCTATATATAGGTGAATCCGTATGGATCGCATCAAGATGCGGCGTGCATTTATACTCTCTCTGTGAGAATCCAAGTTACTTTGGATTGGAAAAAGATGATATAGAAAATGATGATTTTATTCTGAAGTTTAGTGTCGTAGAAACGATTGACGATAAGAAAAGTGTTCTGGGATGTGGGCAATATAAAGAATTAGAATTAGGTGCTATTAAGGACAATAAACCGCTAACTCAATTAGATACCAGTGATAGACAGATTAAAGATATTGAGAAAAAAGTATTAAAAGTTCAAATAAATTTTATATCTGATTTTTGATTATCCGCATAAACACTATACTTTCAAGCATTTTGAAATATAGGAAAGCACTCATTTTACCACGAATTTACCACGATTGAATGAGCCTTGATATGACGTAAGAATTTGAAAAGGACACCGTATAGTTTGGTGTCCTTTTACATGAAAATCATTAGTCGCTATTGATTGTTATTATACATTTTGTTAATTGTTCTTATTTCTTTTACGTTTTTTACCGAAAATCATGAGTATTGTCCGAGAGTGATTGGTCTTGCGTATGGTTAACCCTAAAGTTATGGAAATAAGACTTAGAAGCAAACTTAAGAGTGTGTTGATAGTGCATTATCTTAAAATTTTGTTATAATGGTATCGTAATTTAAGACACTTCAAGAGACATTTCTTAATGAATCTGATATA
>NZ_QTXU01000026.1:0-31283 GCF_003461785.1 Ruminococcus sp. AM43-6 | reverse complement strand
TTTCTCGCTGCATAATTCTTGTTCGAATAAAATGTGTCAAGTGATATTGACAAAACCAAGCCTTTGTGATTGCTCTGCCTGTTTTCGCATCAAATTCGTGTCGATTGATACCCTTGAAAATAATACGTTTTCCATTCAGGCACATGATTCCTTTTTTCAGTTCAAATCGGCGGAATCCGACTTTGGTTTTGCTGACCTCGATTTCATTTCCGATTTCGTCTGTCAGAATCACTGTAAACGTGTAGAGATTCGGTATTTCGGCACTCCAAGGCTTGCTATTTTCAATTGTCCAGTTTACAGATTCCTTTTCATTGGATTCTGCGATGATCGTTCCATTTTCATCTGTCAGGATCGATTTCACAGAACACTTGCCCACAATATCCTGCGTTGCAGAGAAGATACCATTTGCACCATCATAATCTGAAATCACTTTCATATCACGAACATGGGCAGACGGTGCCGCATAAAGGAATACGTCACGGAAAATGCCGGAGAATCTCCAGAAATCCCGATCTTCCAGCCAGCTTGCAGAACTTCTTTTGAACACTGCGACAGCAAGTTTATTGTCCTTTTCACGGATATATGGTGTCAGTTCAAATTCAGACGGTGTAAAAGAATCCTCGCTGTAGCCGATAAATTCGCCGTTCAGCCAGACTTACATAGCAGTTTCCACACCCTGAAAAGAAATGAATACACGCTTGTTTTTCAGAGCATCGTTCAAGTCAAAATATCTGACGTAGCTGCCGACAGGGTTGTCCTTTTCAGAGATAAACGGCGGACGGAGATGTTCCTGTCCCTCCCAAGGATAAATGGTGTTGACATACTGCGGTTTGCCGTATCCCTGTAATTCCATGTGTCCCGGAACCTGAATGTTGTCAAAATTGTCAGTGCTGTCGCTTTCTTCATAGAACTTTTGCTCCCATTCAGACGGATTCTTTGCCCACGCAAATTTCCAGGTGCCGTTCAGATTCTGAATCAAAGAGGAATTGTCTGCATCGGCTTCCAAATGGTTTGCATAGATTTTGTGGTCGGAATGTGCTGCAATTCTGTTGACTGCAAACACTTCCGGATCGGTCAGCCAGTCGAGTGAATATTTCATATTATTCCCTCCATTTTAGTTTTGTGATTCCATCACAACTTCATTTTCGGATATTCCAAGTTTTTCTTTGGTTTCTTCTGTTTTTGTTTCACTGTCTGCAAGTTCCTCATCAGAAAGTTCCTTTACAGAAAGAGCGGAAATTGTATTTACAATAAGACCGATAACCGCATAAATAATTGCGACTGTTCTCCAGCCATTTGCACCACCGCCCATTGCTTCAACAAATTGGAATGTAACAGCTTGAATCAGGAGGCTTGTTCCAAATGCGAAGATAAAGCGATAAGAACCCATCTGAACTCTTTTCTTGCTGTTCTTTGTAACAAGCGCGGTCAGAGTTGCCTATTTAAACAACTCTACATCTACTGTAGTGGATAATACGAAACCTTTGATTGTAACAAGCTGTGGAAATTATCGTGTGAAAAATCGTTCTGAAGTAGTAACACATAGTCCGAAGGGAAGAAAAGATTATCAGCTTTTATATATTGCCTCCGGAAAAGGACATTTTTTCATTCATGGAGAAGAAAAAACGGTTTCAGCCGGAAATATTATTATATATTTGCCGGATCAACCACAGGAATATGTTTATTATCGTGCAGATCAAACCGATGTTTATTGGGTGCATTTTACTGGAAATGAAGTAGAAGAAATTTTAAAGTATTACAATATCAACCTGCAAAATAACATTCTCTATATTGGAACATCTCCCGATTATCAGTGGTTATTTGGTCAGATGATTCAGAAATTGCAGCTTTGCAGACCACGGTATGATGAATTGATTTCTTTGCAGCTGCGAAATATTTTTGTTTTGATAAGCCGTGCAATCATGAGTGCAAAGAAATTCAGCAGCACCAGTGAAAAAGAAGTTGCTTTTGCGATGCACTATTTTCGTAAAAATTACAACACAGAAATCAGCATTGAGGAGTACTCCGAATCCAGAGGACTTAGCAACTGTTGGTTTATTCAGTGCTTTAAAGAAATCACAGGATCCAGTCCGCTGCAATATATCTTAAAGCTGCGAATCTCCAACGCACAAAGTTTGTTAGAAAATACCGACTACACCTTTACTGAAATTGCAAATATGGTTGGATACACCAATTCGCTTTATTTCAGCAGACTGTTTCATAAATACATTGGTATGTCACCAAAAGAATATCGAAAAGTAAAACTCAAAGAAAATCTCAGGGAGTAAACAACAAAACTCGTTTGGTTTAGTTTTAGCCAAACGAGTTTTGTTGTTTTTTGATAAAAAATAAGGAATGGCTACATTACCAAACACGTCTGAATTGCAATCTCCTCAGCCTGCAGCTCGAAGAGATTTTCAAGCAGCCAAACCTTAGCGGTATCAGCATTTTTCATCGCAAGTGCATATTCAGAATCAGTAGCACGCATTTTGTTCCAGATCTTCCATAATCAGCAGAGAATATTTTGAAAAGGTACAGGAAAATCAGAATTAACTTCTTTGTTTTCCTAATCGTGTTTAATGTATTTAGTGATAGTATCGATCAATTCCTCCATGTTAATCGGCTTGGAAATATGGTCATTCATGCCTGAATCCAGGGATTCCTGAATATCATCTATAAAAGCATTTGCAGACAAAGCTATAATTGGAATCGTAACTGCATCGGACCGCTCTATACCCAAGGCTCGAATGGCTTTTGCTGCTTGGTGTCCATCCATGTTTGGCATCATAATATCCATCAAAATAAGATCGTATGTGCCTCGTGGATGATTTTTAAACAAATCCACAACTTCTTTTCCGTCTGATGCGCGTGTTACGGTCGTACCAGCATCTTCCAGTATCATCGTAGCAAGTTCAGCATTTAGATCATTATCCTCAGCCATAAGAACATGAATACCCGTCAAATCTCTATGTAGATGTTGTTTTTGTTCTGATTGAATAACCTGTTCTGACAACTCCAGTGGGATCTCCACTGTGAATGTAGAACCTACACCTTTTTTGCTTTCAACAGCGATCGAACCGCCCATCATATCCACATATTTTTTTGTGATGGCCATACCAAGACCGGTTCCTTTATATTGAGTTCTGGCATTAGCATCATCTTCTTGTGAAAACGGATCGAATAATTTTTTCTGGAACTCTTCGCTCATGCCAATACCGTTATCTCGAACAACATAACGAGTTATGATATGTTTCTCATCAGCTCCTGGGTAACTGCTGATATCCAAAGTAATCTTTCCGCCGTCCTTTGTGAATTTCACAGCATTGCCAAGAAGATTCACCAAAACTTCCCGGATACGCGCAACATCCGCAAGGACATATGGGTTCTTTGGGATTTCTCGATGTACTTCAAACTTAAGATCTCGATTATAAATAAGTCCATTCATAATCGCCTGGACGTTATCTGTCAATTGAGTAATGTCCACCGGCTCGGGCGAAATAGTAACTTTTCCACTTTCAATGCGAGTAAAATCCAGAACGTCATTCAACAAAGAGAGAAGATGATTCGAACTTTTTTGAACTTTCTCCAAGCTATCATGAATATCTGAAACCGTGTTCTGGTGAAGCGCAATGTTTGTAAATCCAATAATAGCATTCATCGGCGTTCTGATGTCATGGCTAATACTAAGCAAAAACGCAGATTTTGCTTTGTTGGCAGCATCTGCTTCCTCAGCGGCGGTCATTAATAATTGTTTTTGTTTTTGCTCTTCTGCCTTGCTTTTCTGATAAACATAATAGGTATATAGACAAATTAAAAGCAATACAGCTCCTGCGACTAAACCGCAGATGATGGAAATATGATTCGTCTCTTCAACCATTCCATAAGCTGATTGCATATCCATTTCAATGCAAAATGCGCCAATGATTTCTCCAGTCCCATCATGATTTGCTCTTACAGGATAGCAAGCCGTAAAAATCGGACCCCATGTTGTATCAATGATATCCTGAGAGTACACATTCTCCCCAGAAATAGCCCTATCAATATACGGAACCATTTCTTCCTCAATATAATCTCCAGGGTGTCTTACATCATCCGCATCCGAATCCAAACCGTCTACCACATAAACGAGTTTTCCTTCTTCATTTTTTGTAGCGGTGTAAATATATCGAGTAGAATTCAGTGTTCTGATTTCATTGAAATATGAAGAAATATCCTTATATAATTGCTTCTTTTCATCAGATTGATCTTTGATTTGATCAAAATCTTCTTTGCCGATTCTTCCATCCACTAGTTTGTGTACTGCATCTGCACTTGCTGTGTCACGTGTGATTTCTGTTTCAAGGGCGGTCTTAGTGTAAGAACTTTGCAGAATAAATGTGTACAACGCTATTACAAAAATCGTCAAAAGCCCCGCAATCACAAAGATACTGCCTGTATTCTTCAGCCTAAGGAGTTTTTTCAAATTAATTCCTTCTTTTATTTTCTTCATGCTGCTCATTCACATCCTCTAAATCCCAATTTATCGCTCATCCCTAACCTCTATAATTTCACCTACAAAAACAATATGTGGTTGCCAACCTCCATTGAAATCGGGATATACTTTTGGCATGGAAGCATAATACTCCTGAACTTCAGTTGTAATATCCTCTTTGGAAAATTGATGTTGATACAACTTTTTGTAAAGAGATGTTAATTTTGCCTCTTTATAGGTTAATCCCTGACCGATTTCAATAGGAGTCAGTCCTGCAGGATTGGTTGTCACCCTTTTTCATTTTCCCAAAAACATCCCAAAATGCCTGACATCTAATCCACTGCCTCAAATCATGACATCTAATCCGAGGTTACAAGCTGACACACATTTTCGCAGTAGATATGTTTCCATATAAAATAACCGTGCCTTTTCAGAGGTCAGGCATTACCTCCTAACTACCGAAAAGCCGGAAATACGCCACTTTTTAGCCTTTATTTATCTTTTCTTGACAGCAAGCAAACCGTCTCCACGTGCCCCGAGACACCACTATTGATGTCCTGCGTTAACGGGAACTTGTCGTTCATTTTTTGACGTTAATGGAAACATATCATTTACTGTCCCTTCTTGTAAAGCTACTCAGCTTAAATTAGCCTTGATATAGTTTTTGAGAAGTGTGATTCGATCTTCAGTATCAATTCCATCCTCATTCTGCGGAATGACTATGGTGTCTACAATCTCATCTCCAACGTTCTTTCTTCTCAAATATGAATTGTTTGTACAAATAATATGCTCATCTCCAAAGATCAACCTCTGTCCCATATTGTCCTTAGACAAGTGCACTTCTGAAGCAACCTTCAAATAAGGATAATATGAGTTCTGTGACAGCTGAGTCCTTGTCTGCATAACCAAGAACATATATGGATTTGCTGAAGCTGAATTGTTATGCATCTTTCCATATGCGCCTGGGCGGTATTCACGATACTTGATGTAGTAGTATCTGAATGGATACAGGTTGTTACTCTCGCACTCCTGTAAGTAATCATCTGCTATCTTCTTAAGTACCTCATTTGTGAATTCTTCATTGGTATCCAACAACGAAATCAGAATACTCTTTGTGTTATCAAATCCAGAATTCGCACTCTTATGGAATAAACCGTCCCATGCAAATTGATATGTCGATCCATACTGGTAACGCCACTTATTTCTCTCAACCTGTCCATAATCTCCTAATGCCATCATTGCACAGTCAATTCTATCAAGGCTGCACTTAAACAGAGATTCAAATCGCTTCGTGTATGCAAGGTTCTCAAGACCGACGATACTGATCTGTCCGTTAAGCAAGAAATGATCTTCCAGTTCAAACATGGTTTCTTGCATAGCTGGATTGGCATCGATAAATGTAATCTTCTCTTTTTCTTCTGAGAGCTGACTTACATTAAAGTTATTCTCGATTGAATCATCAATAGCACCATTGATGATGATAGCATCTGCTTCCGCCAAAATAGCTGGCATTCTATTTCTATCTGTTCTGTCTGAAACCTCATCCTCAGAATTCCGGATCAGGTTATTTACAATACGAATTCTTCTTCTGAAATCCGCCTCTGTAACCTTATCAACGTTCTGCAGATATGTAGTAATTGCATATAATAGCACAATTCTATTTAACGGGAACTGTCTGATACGGCCGGTTTTATCGGAATATGCATGTAAGCAATCCTCAAATATATTCAAGTTAAATCGGTTCTCAACAAGAATTTTACCACTCTCATGTTTGTTAGCCATGAAGGACTTCAAGAAGTCTGTCGGAGAATCATATCCAGGAATATTGCACCAGCAATCGAAGAAGCTCTCCATTGTTTCAATGTTCTTAATTGCATCAGGACACTTAGCTGAGAAGTATTGTTGCAAAAGATCAAACGCATCATTGCTTCTACCCAGTGGTGACTCATTCTGGCGATAGCAAATTACATCACAAATAAACTTGAAGTAACGCAGAAATTCATCATCGATAATATTATCGTCAGAAGAACCACTGCCGCTATTACGATATTCCCATAATAGGTCTGTCCAATCACGGTCAATCTTACCCATGATACGATTTGCTCTTTGTTCATCTATACTGCGAATTTCACGCTCAAGCTCTGCTTTGAAATGCTCAAATAAAGTAAGTGGCTTACCACGTGAATTCATTTTTATGTAGAGTTCATCAGTCAGTCCCATATCCTTAATAGGAAGGAAGTAGAATGTAACGCAGTTTTCTTTGAGCTTATCCCAGAGATCAGTAACATTCTTGAATTTGTCATCAATTGCATCAAGCATTACAAGCATTGAGCTAATTGTAGGATCATTCTCCCAATCGAGCGGGAACCATGCCTGGTTTACAATTTCCTTTGAGATTGCTGTTTTGAATTCAGGTTTATAATCTACCAGATCAATACAGAAATATCTCGCACTGTATCTGGTCTCATAGCTAAACTTCTTCAAAAACTCGTAATTCTCTTCCGATATGTTACCTTTTTTTGCTGCATACCAGTGAAGCAAAAATAATGTAGTCAGGCGCTGCTGGCCATCCAGCGGTGTCATATTTCCTTCATCATCTATATCGCCATAAACGAAATCGAGCGTAATTGGTTTCTCTGTTACTGCCTTATATAAAGACTCAAGAAATCTACCTCTTACGCGAGTTACATCAGATCCTTTTCTGCCCTGTGCATAATCTCTTTGGATAATTGGAATGATGATCTTTTTAAGCTGCACAGCCTCCGGGCCTTCTCCAAATGTTGTATCAAAAATGTCTATAAAGGAGTGAAGTGTAGTCGCCATATTATTCTTCCTCCTTTTCTAGAACGATTGGCTCTTCGAGATAATTTACCAGCACTGTATTCATTGCATCAACGTAAGCAACCCTATCTGCGTGTCCCCAGAAATGGAGCTGATTATCTGCGGACGGCGTGTAATATTTCAGGAACACCATTCTTGTACAGAATGGAATATACTGACCAGCCTTGTCCATTTTAATAATTTCATTTCTTTTTACGTCAAACGTCGAGTTATTCAACGCAGCATTGTCCGTCGAACTCAGCAGTGCCATATTAGCAATTGAATGCAAATACTCTGTATTACCCTTAACCGAAAGTAAGTCTACAACTCTCTGCTGAATTGCATCAAACTCCTGACGTTCCAGTTTATCCTTAGCAATAGCGCTATTCATGAGTTCAATCAATTCTTCAGAATCATCACTTACAGACTTTACAGACGGAATATGAAGTGTGAGCCACTCTTTCCACATTTCCTGTGTTCGTAAACCTTCTGACTGTTGCGCATGAATATGCTCCAGGCTCCAGGTCACTTTGCCACCTCTGCCAAATTTGTATTTATCAAATGGGAACCACTGAGAATGCTCACCATTTCTTCGGACTGATTCAACATTAAATAATAGAAGCAATGTGGCAATCTTTTTCTGATCTAATGGTTTCTCGTAACTTAAATCTGAGTAGTTACCCTTAATTTTTATGCTGTCTCGAATATAGCCATCAAGGGAGTCCCTAAAATCATCCTTAGTCTTATCCTTCGAAAGGTCGAAAATCTTCTGAAGTGTCAGTATTCCGGACGCAATAAGATAACCAATCTTATGATATAGTTCATGGTTTCCATGCCAATCCTTCAACACTAAGAACGTCTGCTGGATGCTCCGCCAGATGCTGTCTAATGACTTGGTCTGACGCATTTCATCAAATTTAAAGAATGTATAATACTTCTCCCTATTATCAGCTGGCTTTCCTGATATAAGATCCAACACGAGATCTATTCTTGTCTGATAGTCAGCATTTGCTTTATTCGTCAAGAAGTACCACAGAGAATTGTTGTGGAGTTCCTTCTCCATGTTATCCCACTGAAGAGATATCTCTTCTTGTTTTTCCTTATCGACATCTTCGTCAGTATCTTTGCTAAGAAACATAGCTTTTACCAGTTCTGCATTTGTAAGTGGTATCTTACCAATATTCAAACGTGTAAAGAGACCAATCGCGTCCTCAGCTTCTCCAACCTCATACCAGATAATTTTTACGATTTCATCAAAGTACTTATTTACATTTGTCAGAGTAGATTTTCTGTCCCTTGCAGAAAACCATTTCTTGATACTTTCATAAGCAGCACAAAGGAACCAGAAATCAATGTTTTCTTCCTTGCGGGATTCGTCGATTGATTTTAAGAACTCCTCAGACTTCTCTCTGGTTTCGTATGAAAGGGTAAATCTCGGCTCATCTATAAAGCCAAAACTCTCTTCATTCATAAAACGGTATATAAGATAGATAGTTGTTAGACGCTGCTGCCCATCAATCAATTCATATCTATCACCATTTTTTCTTACTACAACCGGCTGTAAACAGTAGTTGCGTTTGCCCTCAGTAGAATAAATATCATCGAGCAGACGAACTACTTCTGTTTCTCCCCAACGATAACCACGCTGGTAAGAAGGAACATAAAAGTCTCCTGTTATATCCCCGACAAGCTTTGTGTCGAGTTTAATCTCATTATTCATATAGCTACAATTCCTTTACTTGGTCTTTTTCACATAAGTAAGCTCAATGTCATAGCCGAGCTGTTCCATCATCTGGACAAATGTCTTATTCACAATCTTTTCTGGACTCTTGATAAGACGGTTCACATATGACGGAGATGTGCCTACCTTCTCAGCGAGTTCTGCTTGAGTGGTCTGTTCTTCTACGCACTTAACTTTTACATCTATTTCAATATTATTTCTAAGCATCTAACTCACCGTAGCACTTTCTGTACAACTAGATTTCACTATCAGTTCAATTTATTATACCACACGAATGTGAACATTTCATCATGGTACAACAAAAAAAGACAGCCAGATCATTTCGACTGACACGCCCCCTGTCAAGTAGACAGCGCAAAAAAAAACATTCCATGTATTGACCAAAAGCAGTCTGTGCAATTTGTGCTTGCCACAGCGACCGCCATCCGGTCAAGCAGCATACGTTTCATGGTATTCCATCGGGTCATACAATTCAGCTTGAGCTGGTAACGCCTTGTATTGTAGTACCTGATGTATTCTTCTATCGCCAAAATCAGTTCATCCTTATCTGTAAACTTGCGGAGATAGTACATCTCGGATTTAAGGATTCCCCACCAGCCTTCCATTGGATCATTATCAATGCATCTTCCGACACGTGACATACTCTGTATCATTCCAGCGTCAACAATTTTTTGATGAAAAACCCTGTTGGTGTATTGAAATCCTCGGTCACTGTGGAAGATTGGATGTGCGTCAGGATTCAGATGAACTGCTTCATCAAATGTGGGAAACACAAGATCGTTGTTGTTACTGTTGCCAATTTTGTAAGCTACGATACGCCTGTCATAAAGGTCGAGAATTGCGCTAAGATACAGCTTTTTCACGGTCATGCCAATATAGGTAAATAGCCGTCATTAACTGTCACACCTACTGTCATCAGTCCTCTTCAAT
Organism: Ruminococcus sp. AM43-6; assembly: GCF_003461785.1. NCBI lineage: Bacteria > Bacillati > Bacillota > Clostridia > Eubacteriales > Oscillospiraceae > Ruminococcus > Ruminococcus sp. AM43-6. Next base: position 21,321 of record NZ_QTXU01000026.1, on the reverse strand, counting down.
AAAGTCAGATTTCAGTTTTAACCCCTTGATATACCTGCCTTTACGGTCACGGAAACGTTCAAATCCTATTGATTCCAAAGCAGTGTAGAAATCTGTTGTGCTGCGAGTAAACTCCCCCACTTGTGCACAGAAAATTCGATACTCGTTATATACCTCGCTCGACTTTGCCACATAAGCATGGTCAAGTTCGCAGCGTTCACTTAAGAAGTAGGAAAGCCAGTCGTTGCTTCCCTTATAATGTTCAATGGCATCACGCACCTTCTTGGGCGGATCAATCTTGTAATTGTCTGAAATAACCTTTCGTGCACCCTCAATTACCCACTAAAGTATCGCCCCTCCTGCATTTTCATACAGGTAGTCAGCATAATTCTTAATGTCAGCACTCCCCTCGATCTTTGCATCAAACGGAATAACGATAAGCCTTCTCCACGTACCCTTATCAATAGCACCTACTTTTGGCAGGTGATTGGTATAAAGAACAAGTGTGTGTGTCGGAATATATGAAAACGGATCTTTGTACTTTTTCTCAGCATAGATCTCATCTGTAGAACAGAGCTGCTTTACATTGGCTGTATTTAATCTCATGCCTTCTTCAAGTTCTGCGGCAATAAGCATTCTTTTTCCTTTTGCCTCTGCGAGTTCGGGTTTCACATTTCTTCTGCATCCAACGGTCAGCATATCCGCAGAAATGTTGCCAGAGTAAGTACCAAGTACTCTTGCGATAACATTCCAAAAGGTACTCTTACCATTACGACCCTCTCCATATGCAATAATAAGTGCCTCCACATACACCTTGCCTATAGCAGCAATTCCTACCATTCTCTGAACATAATCGATAAGGTCGGGATCATTTAAGAAGAAGGGAGCAAGTGCAGCTGCCCAAATATCTGCTCCATCACTTGATGGGTCAACGGTCGTCTGCTTAGTGATAAGATGCTCTGGCCTGTGTTCCATTGGAAATTTCAACCCTTGTCTTAAATCGTAGGTTAGAGATGGTGTGTTCAGCATAAACTCATCAGCATCAAGATTTCGCTGTTCCACTTCAAGCATCGGACGGGCTTCTTTTAATGTGGCGGAGATATTTTTGGTATCTCTTCTTTTAATGGCATACTTCTTGTAAGCTGCGGCGTCTTCATACAATTCATAGGTATGTGCCTGCTTTTTATTGAACATCTGCACTGCTTTCTTTGGACCCACAGAAACCAATATCTCCATACCGCCATTCTTTACAAGTTCATCCATAGCCTTCTTCATTTCGGTTTCAGCCTCGGCAAGCTGCCTTTCTGTCAAGTCTTTGGAAACGCCCTGCGACTTTGGCTTGGACTCTTCCCAAAAACTTCCGTTGTAAACCATGTAATCGGTAGATGGGGAATATCGAAGAATGTTCTTATATTCCTGGCAATAACCATAGCCTGTCCAACATCAGAAAAATCATCGGGCTTTAATCTGCAGTCCGAATTGTATTGTTCCGGTGGGATATACCCTTCTTGCTTTGACACCTTACTGCCAAACTTCCCTGCACTATGCCATATTGTATTCAATTCACTTTCGAGAAGTGGCGGGTTACAGAGTTCAGCTTTCTTAAGAAAAATCTGATAAGCCTCTTCTGTATTTCCGTACCTCTTGATGATTTTCCCCGCGATATGACTCATGGTACTGTTGCGTTGTCCCTCCGGTACTTGCTCAAGACTCGCATCAAAATCCGCAAATTTGTCTTCTCCTAAGAAATCCACAACGATTTTATCACCCTCATAGAACTCCACTTCATCAGAGTCATTGCCATAAAGGAATCTTGCAGAGTCTAAAGTACTGGTATCGTAATAAGGAAATGCAGATGCAATTCTCTTTTTTAGTTCTGCATACTTCTGCTCATCCGATACAATTTCAATAGGGAAAAAGATATGAAATCTTGGTCGTGCATACTTATCTCCCTTTGGAAGATTGTTGTGTCTGCTATATGATACAGCAAAAGCAACACCCGGTATTTCAAGTGCTATATCAAGAGGAGTTACCCATTCATACGGGTTATCTGAATGGTCATTATCACAGTCAAGTGGAATACAGTCGGAGAACTCGAAATTATCCTTACTTCGATAATTTCCTTTATACTTTGCAGTTACATGGTCCATCTTCGTTGCTTTGATAAAGGAGTCCTTGTTGGTAACAATCATCTTATTGGGATACATACAGTTCCCGCTGTTGCCGACACAATCTGCTGTGTATATAGTGAAATTAAGCATATTCGTTTACCTTCTTCATCGCATGGTCAAACCATTTGATTTTCATTCTTCTTTTCTTGGCAACACCGATTTCACGAGTCATACCGCGGCTAACCACTCCGTCGAATACCCAAAGTTCCGTGCATTTGCCAAGAAGCACATAGTTAAAGTGCATAGCCATTGCTCTTTCTCTTTCATTGCCGTCATCCATGAACTGTAGATAGAGAAGATGAGGTGTTATCGGGATAGCATTCTTATCAACGAGAAATCTGCTGTATACTTTTGCGTTCTTGACATTATTCTTGATGTCGCCTGCATACGGACTGCAAACATATACCAAAGGAAGATAGGCAGCCATTTTATTAGCTGCCTTTTCTTCACGCTGGATATTGGTAATAGCCTCATATGTAGTAGGGTCACAATAGCCTTCGGCGTTGTACTTATCAATACCAATATCTTTAGCCCTCCTGTTCCATTATCGGGAAAATTTCATCTTTCTTCAGCAGGTCATAGATAAATAAGCGACCTTTCTGCGTCCAGTAAGTATATGGTTTAGAGTGCGGCAAACCATCTGATCCGTTGTATGTATGGGTCTTAGTAGATGTAAGTCCCATCTCGGCGTATTCCTTATATAGCAGCCATATTTTATTCCCCTACTTAAACTGGATACCCTTTTCATGGAGATACTGGTTCATGCGATTAGCCGTCCAGCCATAATCTTTTGCAATGACGGAAATCGCAACTAAGTCCTTACAGTTCAGCACAACATCACAATAACTTGCTTTCGGTTTCATCTCAGTGATCTGCTGGTTCTGAACTGCGACCGTTTCAAGTAATTTTCTATTCTGTTTTTGAACAAGTACCAACTGCTCGTTTGCAAACTGCAGTGCCCTTGCCATAACAGACTCAGGAGAATTCCAAGCTTCTTCGATCTTGATAAAATACTGACGGAACTTTCTGCCTTTCTCCGAACGCTGGATCATACAAAGTTCCTTAGCCATTGCTATTGTGAGTTGATGATCCACTGCAGGTCTTCCACCTGTACTTTCGCTCATAAATGAGCTAAAGTCCGTCCCCTCTGCGAACCCATAATCGCACATCCTTGGAAACCAATCTTTATACGCAGTCTTAATTTCCAATGCAGCGTGAGGATCTCGACCACTCACAGTAGGTCGGTCACTGTCATAATTAACTTTGATTAAATCAGTCATCTAAAATGCCTCCTTATGAATATTATTGGAGAAATCACCCTCCTACCTATTAGCCTTTGTAGGAGAGTGAAAAGGACGTTATTTTTTAAAAACTTTTTTTAATTTGCTGATTGATCTTCTATAGCGGTGACTTACATTGTTTGGTTCGTCACCGATCGATGCTGCATATTCACCGACTGTTAAGCCATCAAGTGCAACGGCAATGACCATATCTGCCGCTGATGGTTTTAAAGTTTCACGAATTTTTGACAGAGAGCCTCATACTCCCACTGATTGCTGCGATCGATTTCCTGCTCGTAATACACGGACGGATCCCGCACTTCTTCGATGAGTGGTTCAAATTCGTCAACCGCATTGATTTTTTCATCAAGCTTTTTCCTAGTAAACCCTCTGTGGCGATTGAATTTGTGCCAGTTGTTGTAGTCGGGTCTGTTGTACTGCTTGTCCCACGCATTTTGAATCGCCTGCTCCTTTTCTTCCTGGGTCATGTTGTCATCACAATCAAGTGATAAGCTTACCCACATTTCATCAGTTGCCTTTGCATCCAGCTCAATAGTCTGGAATTCGTTCTCATAACGAATCTTTAATTTCATAGTTTCCTGCCTTTCTGCCTGGTTCTCGCAGAAGGGCATAGGAAACAAATAGGGTCGGTGCTTATAGAAGTACCGACCCATCAAGCCTGAAAAAGGGCATAAGGAAATAAGGGTACTTCTATCGCACCTTTCACAGGTTGTCCTGTGATCGATGCCGATATCTGTATCCCAATGCCCTTATAGCTAATCAGGCCTTGTGATGTTATTTTTTTGAGTGCCTCTAGCACTTAGTTGAATTCACGTAATGAACTCAACTAAGCATCAGAGAAAATTACAATTTCCGTAAAAATGTAGTAGGCTTATGGGGCGAACTCGTCTTCAGTAGCTTTGATGCCTAAAAAGCGGTATAGCAAACAAAGAATACACATTAGCGTTTTTGCTGATAAAACAGTTTTAGCGAACATATGTATCCAGTATTATCTATACATACTCAGGCTCGTTGTGAAACTTTGACCTATGGGAGAAATACCCTCACTATATTACGGACATTTTTCTCCCTATTTTATAACGAAATAATCAATCTCACTGAATTTTTGTAAAAAAATAGACAGCCGAGAAAGAGTACTCCAATAAAAGTACTCTTACATCTCGGCCGTCTAGCAGCTCTGTGTTATTTCTTATATATCCTGTAATCTAAAATTAGCTCTTTATGCTTTTACATATCTCAGATATGAATTGTAATGATTGCTTACAGTTGCAAACGAATTTTCAGTTGTTCTTGTAAGTATCGTGATGGTGTCTTTACGCTGTATTTTGATGCTCGTATTTACAGGCATATGTACAGTTGTCATGCTGTCTTTATATTTTACGTAAACATTACCCGTTCTTTCGTCCGCTTTGCAAACAATATGTCCTTGATAATCATAATAATTTTTCACGTTTTCTCTCTCCTTTATAATTCATGTCACGTTAGCATACTAGCTAACACTATTGCTAAAATAAAACAGCGGGCGGTAAGACCCGCTGTAATTAAGCTTGTGTGTGCATTTATGCAGAAGGTTTCTGCTGCAGTAAGTACTCCAAATACCCTAGTGTTTTCAGCCTATGTTTTGCTGCTTCCTCGGATACATTAAAAGTTTCTGAAATACAATAAATCAAATTAAACAGCTTGAGTACATTGGTAGGTATTCCACCCTGTCTTTCAACACATATTTCAACTGAACTCTTTGGCATTAGAGTTGCAGCTGAAAAGCTGTTTGCGTGCCACTCCATCCAATCATCATCAAGCCATTCGTGAGTATTTGTTCTTCCAGTGCTTCTTTTTTCTAAACGGCAAGGTATTCCGCCGCTATTAGCATAAACAGCTGAATGAAATACTGCGTGCCCGCACTCGTGTCCCATGGTGTATCTGTATCGGTGTTCCTGATTAGCCTCTAACAGACGAGAATCGATCATAATCGTATTTGCACATTCCTCGATATATTCCGCACGATTTGTTTCAGGGTCGAAAATCGATATTTTGTTAGTGTCTTTGAATACCATCATTCCTAGATACACACCATTGTGCGATAAATACTTATAGTCTACATTAAGTCCGAGAAACATTTCTGCGAAAGCATCAATGTCTAGGGGTGCTGGATCTACAAGTATATCGGACTGAAATGCTCTGACATATGTCTCGCCGATATCATCTATTTGTTATCTGCTTAGAATAGGTACACCGTTTGCTTTTGTTATATAGCTGGGACTTTCCATTCCTTACCCTTTCCTCTGTTTAAGCTCCTCTACAAATTTCAGCCAATCATCCTCATCAGCGTCAAGGTCACGAGCAGTGCGCAGTGCGGCTGCAACATAATCTCTCTTCATGATATAGTCCGGCAAGTCAGGAGCAACAGAATTTCTTTGCTTGCCGGCGAGGTCAAACATGACGGCCTTTTCTTCCTCTGTAAGTGACAGGATCTCAGCGATCTTATCAAGCTTTTGAATCTCCGGGGGATTTCGCCTATCTTTTTCAATGTCAGTAAGATACGGTGCAGTAATCCCGATAAGCTCTGCCATCTTCCGCAGTGTTATCTCGTTCTCAAGCCGTTTCTTTTGAAGGAATTCCCCAAAACTCTCATATTGTGCTTTCATTCTTTTCACCTTTTTTTAATTATTCAAACCCTATTCAAACGCTTTATCCACTTTTTAATTCAATTCACTTTAAATATTACAGCGTTAATGGGCAAATTTTATTTTGTCTAGGTGGATAGTTAACGCACGTCTGCGTGTTAGCATTTAAGCTAACAGTGATATTATATCACGCTTTTTCTGTCTTGTCAAGGGGGTTAGTTAGATTTTTTGAATTTTTCAGTAGTTTCATTGATCCTATACACATTAACAAAATGGACGGATACGTAGTAATACATTTGATGTTCACTCCGTTTTGATTGCACCAATCTGAAACGCTTAGTCCACTTTCATTTCTGTCCACTGTTTTAGCTTGACTTTTTTTCACCTTTGCTATCTCGTTCATTATGATCAACTACAATTAGACTTTTTTGCTTACTTCTAGTTTAGTCTATTGGGTGTTCGTTGGAAAGGTGGGAGGTTATTGGGCGTGTACAATTAAATAACCACATTAGAGTATCGACCTAATCCAGTGTGGTCATTTTGTTATCTCGAGTACCGAAATGATATGTGGGGTTATTTTATAGAATGTTCCCAATATGCGTGCCCCACTAGAGTATCGATTCACTCACATGTGATTTTTTTATTTTGCTTGTTTGTTTTTCGAATGGTTTTTTATAAATTCTTTTACTTCAAATTTCAATTTGTCGCAGTCTGATGCATAAAGAGCAAATTCATCTTGAAGATGTTTTGGTGGAAGTGGAACTTTAATTTTTTTCATTGGTGTATTCATCAGCTTATCATTTCCAACATGATTTACGTGTTTGTACGCAATTTTTCCAAGTATGTATGCAAGGTATTTCATATTCACTATAGAATGATCTTTTGCTTTTAGAGTTCCGCATACATTTGTGCAGCTAAATTTCCCATTTCTATAAAACACAGTTCCTGCATTTACACCGTCAGTGGTCCAAGTAATATACTCTCCTTCAAAATCATAGGTGTTAATATATCCAAAAATTCCTTCGTTTGTTGTTTGGGATGAATACACAGGAAACTCCCCGTGATTTGCTACAATATAGTCATTACTAATAACTCTACCTCGTCCATCCTCGCAAATTGATTCAATTGCCATAAGTTTATACTTAGAAGTAGTTTCATCTAAAATAAAATTTTCTAAATCAAACATTTCGGCAAATTTGGATTTGAATCAGCCTATATACTTATGATGAGATGCTTTGACATTATTTTGATTAACCATGGCGTACCTAAGTGTAGTATCAATTTGAGAATGTCCTAACAATACTTGTACCTGCTCTATAGGCATCCCTTTATCAATAGCTTTCGTAGCTAGTGTTCGTCTGAATTTATGTGGATGTACTTTGGTTGATTTTAAGTTAGAACCAATCTTATGCAGTATAATCTCTATGCCACGTATAGATAACCTATCGTGAGGTTTATTCAATGACACAAACAGAGCCTCACATTCATCATGTCTATCGGTAATATAATCATGTAAATGTATTTTAGTCCTCGCATCGAAATATACTTTTCGTTGTTTGTTGCCCTTACCCAATACTATACATTCTCGTTTTTCCAAATCAATATCAGATATATTTAGATTAACTAATTCTCCTACACGAATCCCTGTAGATGAAAGGATATCAATAATAGCAAGGTCACGTGAATTATTACAACTGTCTCTCATTCGCTCCAATTCTTCATCAGAATATACGTCTTTAACAGTTTTGCCAACTCTTATTTTATGAATCCTCCTTGCAGGACTTTTTATAATATAATTTTCATCCTCAAGCCATGCAAAAAAGCTCGAAATAATTCTTCTGATGTTATCAAGTGTTATTTTTCCGGCATTGCTTTCATTTTCATAATTTGAAATGTATGTTCTGATATCATTAGTTTCGACTTGTCGTACAGATTTATTTATTTTCTCATTCATCTTAGAAAGAGTGGTTTTGTAATATTTTAATGATCTTTCAGAACAACCTTCTACCTGCTTTGCAGATAGAAATAGTTTTAAGAGTTCATCGTTAGAATGTTGTGTTTCTTCATAGTTTTCGGCAAACATAGTAAAGCTGCATTCCAATACTTCATGCAATTTTGCAAGCTGTTCATTATTTAAAATGCCTAACATTCTCTGTTCAATAGTATTTATCAATTCCTTTTTCATAGTAAAATCTCCTTGTAGTTAATTTATTTTGAAGAGGAATACAGGTAATGTCAGGCATTCATTTTTATCTAAAGTATTTATCTATAAGTTCTTCACGTGCAGTATTTAATTCTCCTAATTTTTTTTGTGCTTCAAATTTCAATTTGTCGCAAGAATTAACATACAAAACAAAGTCTTTTTGTAAATCTATGTTAGCATTTGGAATCAAGTAATTTTGAATTAAATTCTTATCTCCACGAGGCATTTTTAAGCCTTTCTTTTCTTCCATCATAAAATCAAAAAAAGTATCTTGATATAATGTGTAATACACATACACTGGTAAAAACTTGCTTGTATCTTTTATTCTGAATACTAAGATATCTGTGGAACATCCACCATCTCGATCTGATAACCATATTTTTTTTAGATATGGCCGAATGTTTGAAACTAGAATATCATTACAATGGTATTCTACTGCCCCAGCAATGTTTTCAAGAGTCCCCATATAAGGTATAATACCTCTTTTATTTTGTAACATATTGTCTGTTGTGATGTAGGAATCGATAGATAACATATCTTTATCAGCTCTACCTGTATAAAGTGGAGCAACGAGTGCTAATTTTGTTCTATCTTCGATATTACCAAACATTTCGGCAAATTTGGATTTAACCTTCTCAGATTGCTCGCTGATTATTGCTTGCTCATCGGCAATTTTCTTATCAATAGCTTCAATTGCATCTACTACTTTCTGTTGATCTGCCACAGAAGGAATTTGAATAACTAAATTAGAAATTCTCTGTGTAGATGCTCTGTTGCTACGTGAAAATCTTTCAAATTCACCCTCTGCCTGAAGTGCTAAAGCCATATACTTAGGTATAATATCATCTGTTTTTATACGTAAAACGCCGCAATGGTCAGTCGGATAAAATGGTTTGTTAGCAGGTATAATATTTACCATCCAATCGCCATCAATTCCCCACAGAATAGAAGGTACAGAAAAATCAGTGATATTCTGCTTATCAATTCTTCCAAACTCCTCAAATACATTTGCGCTATATATAGGAATACTGCCATTCTCAACTACTTCATCTGAAAGAACACGATTTCCTATACTTAATTCAAAGATGTTTTTATCGGATAATCTGTAATTTGTAAGCCCCGGAATATCTTTTAGTACTCTCGTCGGAGTGGTTTTGATAGACTTATTAAACGCAGTTCCGGAAAAATCAAGCATATCCTGTAACCTCAAACGATAATAGTAGGAATCCAACTCTTTGACATCAAACTCATCCTCATCAGAAAAAGCATTCCTAATTAGTCCTGCAATGGAATTGTTGTCTCTACGATTGGATACATTATATAAACATCCTCCAGCCTTTATTATCTGAATTCCTTCTTGTCCTTTTCTATTACTCCATTTATATCCAAGAAACTTCTCCTGTTCTTTATTTTCATCCGGAGCAGAAATTATCAATGTATCTTGGTTGTAAACTAGTGAATAGTAGAATAATTTTTCTTGCTCGACCGAAAAAGCATATTCGTAAAATCTCTGAGTGAACCATTTTTTCTTTTCTGAATCAGATAGTTTTTGGAAAGTTTTCTGCTTACTTTTCTTGTTGTATTCTGTTGAGTTTACAAATTCATTATAGTGCTGACCGAAATAATTATCATTTATCCAAAAGTCAAAGTCTTCACTTTTCGATAAAAATTTGTTGTAAATGTCCTTTTTAACACCTATTTTCTTTAGATATCCTCTCAAAATGGATTCGTCTTCCCAACCATCTATATCCGCTTTAGAAAGTATAGCATCAACACTATCAATAACCATATCAGTGCGTTTTGGCGGTTCATTGAATTTTTGCAAGAAAAGAATGACCGTATTTGTCCCCGTGGCACCGAAGGTTTTGCTTCCCAAGGTTGCAATGGCTATAATATTAAAATTTTTCAGAAGAGATTCTCGTGCAGTAACAAAGCTTTCGTTTTCTTTGTTTAAAATGCTGCTTGGTAGAATTACTGCAGCAACACCATTCGGTTTTAACAATTGTGATATTCTTTCCACGAACAGCGTTTCAATTTCTGAACCGTCATTTGAGATCTTATCTAAAATATTTAACTGATTGTTCGTTAACTTCAAATGAGGTTTGAAGGCCTTTACCGAATATGGAGGATTGGCTACAAGAATATCAAATGATCTAGGTATTATTTCTTTATCCGGATAGTTTTCAAGTCCATCACCGAAAATTATATTTCCATTTCCTGCACCGTGCATGAATAGCGAAATTTTAGAAACTCTTGCTAATCTATAATCTTTTTCGATGCCGAATATTTTTTTCTCTACCCATTGGTTAGATGGTTCCGTATTACTGTCTATTGCATTAGCACAAATTTCTACAGCCTCAAATCCTTCCGTTAAGAAATGCCCTGCTCCACAGGCATAATCTATAATCTTGGGATATTCAATACCATCTGTCTTTGTCATTATTTGTTTTAAAGGAAGGCTATCCCATATAAAGCGCGTAATAGGAGTGGGAGTGAAAAATTGACCTTCATTCTGCTTAAATCCTTTATTCAGTAATTGTTCAAACAAATCACCAAGCATCTGTACATCTGCTGAACCAATTATTCTATAGTCCTGAAAGAGCTGTACCATCTCAACTAATATTTTACCATTTTGATAGAATAACTCTTCATTATGAACATCTTTAAAAGCAAAGTCATTATTTGTATAGAATTTGAGTATACGAAGTGTATTTCTCAATTCTTCAATCATTTTTACTCTTTTTTGCTTTGTGTACTGTTTTACAAGGTTTTCTGCATAGTCATCAGACACATAGAAAATCTCTTCACGCATGAATTTTTCCATGCCTTCCTTATGAAGCCTTTGCAGCCTGTCTTGAAGAGATTCGTATGTATCAGTGCCAACTTTATATTGAAATTCAACAATATCATTATCTGATTTTTGTATTTCATCTACTAATTTACAGATAAATAATGCTATCAATCGATTGAATGCATTCTCCTTATCTGAAACATTATTATGCCGCAAAATCTCTTCAAAACGATTTACTATCTTGTCATTTTCAGAGAAGTCTTTTAAATCTTTTTTTCTAAGTGGTTTTACGCCGATATCATAAGCGACCGAATCATCTCTGAAAATAACGTCACCACTAAATCTTTGTTCATATGTTTCTTTCCACGCCTCATAAAGTTCTGAAACCGTGTGAGCATTTTCATAAAGGAGAATAGTGGTATCTTTTCTGGCAAGATTTAGAATATTCTCATCATCTGAGCAGTCGATACTGTCGGTTGTGTATTCAATTTCATTATTGTCATTAATATTTGATGCATATAAGACTAGCCATCTACAGCCACGCTCTTGCTGCCAGTAGGAAATTAATTGTCCACCATCAGAACGTATATTTTTCATTTCTTTTGTATATTCAGAACCATATGTCTTACATTCAACTATAAATAGCATTTTCCCATTTTGATCAGATACGCAAATATCGGCTCGACCACTTTTTTGTTCATGGCCAAGTGTCCAAGTACGTTCAAGTTCAATATTCTCTGGTCTATACCCTTTATCAAGAAGCCTATTAATACATTCTAATACAACAAAATTTTCCGGTTCAGAAAAATTAGTTGTAGTCGCTATATTAACTTTAAACCCTTTATCTTCAGGATAAATTATCTTTTCATTTCTAAAATCCACAACAATAGAGCAATCGGAAAGTGGATAGTTTTTTTCATATTTATCGTTATAAGTATCGCTAAAACCCGCTGAGCTTAACATATTCTTTAAATTAGACTTTGTTATCATTACTTATTTCCTCCAGTTTTATAGTTTAGCCATGCTTCTTCCACGTCTTCATAAGGAAGAGTATTCTTTTCACAGTATGTTTTAATATTCCTCATGACTTTAACTTGGGGTCTAGCTTTTCCCGATTTCCTTCGATTAACGTTCGAAAATGCTACACTAACAATTTCAGCGAACTCACTTTGTGTTAACAACGCACTTTCTCTGAGATTTTTATTCCTTCAGGAAAACTCATAGGCATCCCCTTAATCTACTATTTCAACGGTTTAATTCTAGTTAAACTTAATCTTATCGTTTTATTATATTACGTCAAAATTTTGCTTTTCCAAGATAATCTATCGTTTTACAATTTTGTGGATACATATATTCTGTAAGCCAATATGAGAGTAAATACCTATTGAATCCCCTGGAGTTTAAATCCTTGCTATACATTTCCTAGGCCAACCCGAACGAGTAGACCTGTTTCCGCACGGCTATTTTCAAGCGCCCCAAAAATAGCCTTCAAAATGACTTCATGCCTCCATTTAACAATAATCATTGAGAAGTCCTTTATTTAATATGCTTTATTTACCTGTTATGGTTCTCCTTTGACATCAAAACAACAGTCTCCACATGAAATTATTTGGCTATTTCATACATAATCGGTTATAGCCATATTTTTCAATAGTTATAGAGTCTTTCATTTTCCAGTTGTTATGCCCGGATACAAACTTGGTCAGTCCAAAAATCTGTGCTTTAAGGCTCTCAAGCTGATCCATAGTATTTGAACTAACACGAGCATAGATGACAACGTGTTTCATCGGCTCATTTGTATTAGCCGGAATCAATCTCACTTTACCAGGCATAAACACCTTCACTTTCTAAAATAGCCTAATTATTATTCGGCATATTTTCAAATGATTATTAGCCTATTTTCACCCTCGTTTTCCACAAATCACGAATAAACACTTCTGTATAATCGACACAACCTCAATAGTTCTGTCTGCCCAACTATAAAAAAATCAAGTTTTTATGTGATTTTTCAGCCGTTTTAGGTGGTTTGATTTCCAATACATAAAACGCTCTAAACTCCTCATTTTACGGCATTTACTAGTACCTTGTATTAAATCTTAGTCAACATTACTGCGCACTCAACATGCCCCGTCCTCCCAAACAGATCCACGCCCTTGACCTTGACCGTCTTATACCCCAACTCTTCCAGCACAGCACAGTCCCTAGCAGCAGTAGCGTGATTGCAGGATATCATAACTACCCTGTCAGGGGACATTTTTGCCATGTACTCCAGTGCGTCCCTAGTGCAACCCTTTCTTGCAGGGTCAGCTATTATCACATCTGGTCGTTCGCCACGGCTGTAAAGTATCTCTGCTATCTTTCCTGCGTCGCCACATATAAATTCCGCATTTGTGACATTGTTTGCTGCGGCATTTCGATTTGCATTGTCTATTGCAGACTCTATTATCTCAACACCTATGAGCTTTTTCACATTTTTGCTCATTGACAAACCAATCGTTCCTGCACCGCAGTAAAGATCAAGAAGAGTTTCCTTTCCTGTCAGCTGAGCATAATCTGCGGCAATTTCATAAAGCCGCTCCGCCTGAATTGTATTTACCTGATAAAATGACAGCGGTGATATCTCTATATCATTTCCACACATGGTATCGTGTATCGTGTCGCTTCCATACGCAGTAACAAGCTTCTGTCCGAGTATACAGTTGGTCTTTCGGCTATTCTCGTTGAAAACTATACTCTTTATATCAGCATATTTTTTGCAAAGCTCACCTACAAGCGCATCAAATACGCCACGCTTTTTAAGGTCAGTTATAACAAGACAAACCATTATCTCGCCTGAGTGTTCGCCACGCCTGAGATAAATATGCCTGAGCAGACCGCTTCCCGTTTCCTCGTTGTATGCCTTTATCTCACGCTTGTTCACATAAGCCATTATTTCATCGGCTATTGCCTTGAATACAGCAGGCTGTAATGCACAATCAGTGTGATCGCATACATGATGAGAACGCCTTGAATAGAATCCGCAAACTGCCCTGCCGTCCTGCTCTGCTACAGGGTACTGCGCCTTGTTGCGATAGCCAACAAGCTGTTTACAACCCTCAAAGCTGTCATATTCAGGATAAAGCTTACCAATACGCTCAAATGAATCCTTTATGAACTGCTCTTTTACATGGCATTCTTCCTCATAGCTCATGTGACGAAAACAACAACCACCACACCTTGAATAAACAGGGCAATCGTTCTTCGTTCTATCAACCGAACCACTTACAATATTTTCGATAATGCCATAGCAATACGTTTTGCAGACCTTGACTATCCTGCATTCGATAACGTCGCCAATAACAGTAAAAGGCACGAAAACAGCAATGCCCTCGTGCTTTCCTACTCCGTTGCCCTCATTTGTCATACCGCTTATTTCAAGCCTGATTATCTCATTCTTCTTTAGCATAAAATTCCTCTATCTCGTTTTTTCGCTTCAACATAAGTTCAAAATGCTTATTGTATTCCAGCGGAAATTTGTAATTGAACACACGCTCCAAACGTCCGCCCTCTTTGTCAACAAGCTTAGTCGAGCCGCCAGCACCCATTGCAAGTATGGTCTGAACTTCTTCCATTATATAGATATTATACAAACTCTCGTGACCCTGCTTTGTCCAGCCTATATTTTCAAGATTTTCAAGCATATTCTTCTGTCTGTAGAGATAATAAGGCAGATAGCCGCTTTCAAGAAGTCTTTTTGTGGCATACTCTACCATTTTATCGGCTGGATTTTTCAGCACTTCCCTGTCACCGCTGTGATTTAGCCTAGCCGCACGCTTTATGGAAAGTGTGTGTACAGTGATATTCTCAGGAGCAAGCTCGATAAGCTTATCAATGGTATTCTCAAAGCTCTTCACTGTGTCTGTTGGCAGACCTGCGATTATATCGGTATTTATAGAGTCAAAACCAACTTTTCTTGCAAGGTCAAAGCTGTCAAAAAACTGAGCAGTTGTGTGCTTTCTGCCAATAGCCTCAAGAACGCTGTCATTCAAGGTCTGTGGATTTATAGATACTCTGCCACAGCCGTTTGCTTTAAGCACCTTCAGCTTTTCTTCAGTTATAGTGTCAGGTCTTCCCGCTTCAACAGTGTATTCACGGACAGTTGACATATCAAAGCTGTTTGCAATGACCTTCATAACTCTGTCAAGCTGAGCAGCAGTGAGCGTGGTAGGAGTGCCGCCGCCAAAATATACAGTGTCAAGCTTCAAACCAAGCTTTTTCGTTATCTTCGCAGTATAAATTATCTCTTCACACAGCTTGTTCACATACTCAGGGATAAGCTTCATACAGCCCTCGATAGATTGTGAAACGAAAGAACAGTAGGAGCATCTTGTGGGACAAAACGGCACTGACACATAAAGACTAAAGCTGCCCTTTTCAAGCTCATCGAGGACAGGCTTCTGGGTTATAGCAGTTTTGTATGCAATATCGCACTTTTCTTCGCTGCAAAGATATCTGCTCTCCATGGCTTTAAATATCTCCGCCTTGTTCATGCCCTCACTGAGCATATCATTCACACGCTTCACAGGTCTTATTCCCGTTATAACGCCCCATTTCGGCACAATGCCTGTTATCTCGCTCATTGCCTTAAAAAGAAGTCTTGACAGCGAAAGTTCCATGTCGCTTTCAAAATGCACAAACTCCTCTTTTTCGCAAGTCTTGCCGTCATATCTCACCTTAACGCTCAAACAAACATTGTCAGCGTTATCCTTTTTCTGAGCGAACACATAATCGTCCTCTGTATCTATACTGTCAGAAAAAACGTGGATAAAGAGCGTTGCAGGGATAAAAAGCTTCATTACTCCCTCAAGCTCATATTTATAATCGTTGCCGCTGAATATCAGAGTCATTTCAAAGCCTCCGCAGCCTGCCTGAGATATGGGTTATACTTTCTCTCAGCGTCAAGTGTCGTGACATTCATGTGACCAGGATAAACAGTTAGATTTCCACCAAGGTCAGCTATTTTCATAAGCGACTTCATAAGGGCTGTGCTGCTTCCATCAGGCATATCAGTTCTGCCAACACTTCTTGAAAATAGGGTATCTCCCGAAAACATATTCATGCCGCATATGAAACAAACAGAACCTCTTGTATGTCCCGGCGTTTCCAACACGTCAAATTCAAGCTCGTCAAGCTTTAGTATATCGTCCTCTGTAAACACATTGACCTTGCCTGTGTAATTTCTGTGTCCTCTTATTCTGAAAAGATTAGCAAGCATTCCTGCGTCATCTGTAAGCTTAGGCTTATCCATAATGTGGATATACACCTCGCAGCCTGTCCTGTCTACAAGGTCAGCCACAGCACCGATATGGTCAAAATGGCCGTGGGTAAGAAAGATCTTTTTAAGCGTAAGACCGTGACTCTCTATCTCACCGAGAATATAATCAGGGTCGGCAGGTGCATCGATAAGAACGCAGTTATTTTCTTCGCTTGCAACAATATAGCTGTTCGTTTCACAAACACTCAATGGTTTGAGCCTATATATTTTCATTATCTGTCCTTTCTTATTTACCGCTTCTTTCAACAGAAATAACGTTCTTTATTTTCTGAAGCTTGTTTATAACATTGTTGAGCTGTTCCATTCCTGCAATGCTGACAGTTACGGAAAGCATTGCATTGCCGTTTTTCAATTCCCTTGAGGTTGACTCATAGATAAAAATATTGATCATTGCAAGCGCTGACGAAACGTCTGCCAGCAGACCTATTCTGTCAACCGCAACGATATCCAAAGTACACTTGAAATAGCCAGTATGCTTTTCAGAACTTTCCCACTTAACATTTATCCAACGTGCGGCATTTTCAGGATCATCTTTCTGCGAAAGATAGTTCACGCAATCCTTTTTATGCACGGATATGCCGTGACCTCTCGTGATAAAGCCGACTATTTCGTCGCCTGGAAGCGGATTACAGCACTGTGCAAACTTGATAGCGCAGTTGTCGATGCCGTCAACGATAACACCGGTGGAATTTTTGGAAGTCTTTATCTTATTTTCAAGGTCAGAAGTATCAGGCTGAGCCTTTTCACCGTATTTCTTATTATACTCAGATTTCAGCCTCTGCATCACCTTTGAAAGCTGAACACCACCGTAACCTATGGCTGCAAAGAAATCATCAAGAGTATCACAACTGTGTCTATGCATATCCATTTTGAGAAAGTCCTCAAGTTCTTCCTCAGGCACTCTTATATTATTTCTGCGAAACTCTCTTTCAAGAGCATTTCTGCCCTCAAAGATATTTTCCTCTCGTCTTTCCTTTTTGAACCATGAACGTATCTTGGATTTGGCTTCATTGGTCTTGCAGATATTAAGCCATGAACGGCTTGGACCATGACCTTCAACGTTGGTAGTAAGTATCTCGATTATCTCGCCTGTTTTTATCTGATAATCATAAGACACCATTTTCTTGTCTACCTTTGCGCCGCACATCTTATGACCCACCTGTGTGTGAATAGCGTAAGCAAAGTCGATAACAGTTGATCCGACAGGCAGTGTTATCATATCTCCCTTTGGAGTGAAAGCAAAAACATCCTCAGGGGCAAGGTCATTTTTGATAGCTCTTACTATCTCCTCAACGTCGTTTGACTCCTGCTGTGACTCGATTATCTGTCTTATCCATGCAAGGCGCTGATCGTCCTTAGAGCTACCCCTTACGCCTTCTTTATATTTCCAGTGGGCGGCGATACCATATTCAGCCGTTCTGTGCATTTCCCATGTTCTTATCTGAACCTCGAAAGGTATTCCCTCTCTGCCGATAACAGTTGTGTGAAGAGATTGATACATATTAGCCTTAGGCGTGGAAATATAATCCTTAAATCTGTTTGGGATAGGTCTGAACATATCGTGGATTATGCCAAGTACGTTATAGCACTCGGTAACTGTATTGACGATAATTCTTACGGCATAACGATCATATATCTGGTCTATCTCCTTGCCGTCACGATATACCTTTTTATAGATACCATAATTGCTTTTAACTCGACCCTCGATAAGGGGAACAGGGTCAAAATCCTTTTCAAGCCTGTCATGTATCTTGTGCTTGATGTTTTCAACAAGCTGTTCACGGCTGCCCTTTCTGAGCTGCATTTGCTCGTCTATCTCGGCATAAGCATAAGGATCAAGATAGTAAAAAGCAAGATCCTCAAACTCATCTTTAATTGAGCGTATTCCAAGACGGTGAGCTATCGGTGCATAGATGTTCATTGTTTCATGGGCAATAGTTCTGCGTTTTGAATCTTTGCAATAATTAAGAGTACGCATATTGTGAAGTCTATCTGCAAGTTTTATGATAATAACACGAATATCCTCGCTCATTGCGAGGAGTATTTTTCTGATATTCTCGGCTTTCTGCTCGTCTTTGGTGAAAGTTTCTACCTTTTTCAGCTTTGTAACGCCATTTACAAGCATTGCAACGTCTGAGCCAAAATTCTTCTGTAATTCTTCAAGAGTGCATGGAGTGTCCTCCACAACGTCATGAAGAAGTGCTGCACAAATAGTATCAGTATCCATGCCAAGCTCCAAAAGAATATATGCAACAGACAGCGGGTGGGTTATATACGGCTCGCCAGACTCTCTTTTCTGATTGTGATGATACTTTTCAGCAAGTTCATAGGCGGAAACGATTTTTGACAGATCGTACTGCCTCTCGCCATCAAGTATTTTCTGAATAAGTGCATCAATGGAACACACCGACCTCTCACCTATATGCTCAGGCTTTGAAGCTTCAGGCACAGCGTCGGTATAGTCAGGAGAAGCCGTAGGAGCAGGCTTTTCTTCAAACTGCTCTTTAACCTCGGCTTCGGCAGGAAGATCTTCTTCACTGACAGTTTTTATCTCAGGCATATTTTCTATCTTATCCATTTCAGCAGGATCAAGCAAAATATTCTCTTTATCTGACATTTTAGTTACCTGCCTTTCCAAGCATTTCATTCAGCTTAACAAGAGTTTCAGAGTCCTCAAGATTTACCTTTTGTTTCGGCACAACATAGCTTATTTTCATAGTTGCGGGTCTGAACTCAATAAGACCTTTATCACGGAAAATATCAACGCAAATATGCAGTTTGCAATAATTCATGCTGTCGCCTGATATTTTCATGAAAAGATTATCCAACGTAATATTCTTAACTGCACTTATGTATTTATATACGCCGATAAGCTCCTGCCTTGTCGGGATTATTTTTCTTATAAAACTTGCAGGAAGCTGTTCCCCGCGCATAAGCTTTTCATAACAATCCTTTGCCGCAAAATATCTTTCCTGCTTTACTCCACTCAATCTATGGTCGATAACTCTTATGGATATGGACTCACGGTTATTGAACACATTTATTCCAAGCTCCACGAGCATATCAAGCTTATCGCCAACTGCGAAACAAGCTTTTTCAGGTGCAAGGGAGAAAATAAGAGCCTGTCCTCTATAGCTTCCGTATGAAAACTCGATCTTTGTATGCTTGCCCTGTGACAGCGGTATTATCTTATCTACTCTTACTCCAAGCATTGCAAAAACGGGAGCTGGATTCTCTGCACCAAAAGGCTCCATTGCGGCAAGACCCTTTACATTATCAAGGTTGATATCCTGCGGCATAAGAAGCTTATCCGCTATAAGCTCAACGCTAGGGAATTTCTCCATAGGATCGCTGTATTCATACACCATTTGAGTGAACTTTTCAATGTTCTCAGCCTTCAGCGACAGACCTCCTGCACACTCATGTCCACCAAATTTATCAAGCAGCTCTCCGCAATGCTGAAAACACTTGAATATATTGAAGCCCTTTACGCTTCTCGCAGAACCTCGTGCGTTTCCATCATCATCAATTGAGATTATAACATTCGGCTTTCCGTAAAATTCCAAAATGCGTGAAGAAACAATGCCAATAACTCCGTGGTGCCAGCCCTTGCCTGAAAGCACAAGCACTCTATGGTCAAGAGTTTCAGGGTGAGCGTTTATATGGTTTACTATTTCTGTCATTATCTCTGTTTCCGTCTGCTTGCGCTGGGCGTTAAGATTTAAAAGAGTGTCAACATAATTTTCAGCGTCCTCTGGGTCTTCGCTGAGAAGTGTTTTTACCGCTGTAAGTGGTGAGCCAAATCTGCCCGAAGCGTTTATAACAGGGGCAATCCTAAAAGCAATGCCTGTTGAGTCAAGAGCATTTCTATCAAGCTTTGCTTTATCTATAAGATAGTTTAATCCCAATATTTCGGTGTTTGCAAGATATTCAAGACCACGCTTGACAATAGTTCTGTTTTCCCCTGTGAGTGGCACAACGTCCGCAACTGTACCGATAGCACAAATGTCGGCATACTGTTCCATAACAGTGTCGTAACTGCCGCCGTCAAGTGCAGCACAAAGCTTGAAAGCTACACCAACGCCTGCAAGGTCTTTGTATGACGAAGGACAATCTGCACGATGCGGATTAACGATAGCCCTTGCCCTCGGAAGCTTCTCAGGCGGCTGGTGGTGATCTGTGATAACAAGTTCCATATCAAGTTCAGCAATACGCTCAGCTTCCTCGACCGCGGAAATGCCGTTATCCACAGTGACGATAAGCTTAACACCCTTTTCTGCAAGCATTTCAATAGCTTCCATGTTCATGCCATATCCAGCCTCACGCTCAGGAATATAGTACATAATGTTTGCGCCCATGCTTTCAAGATAGTTGTAAAGTATAGTGGTGGACGTAACTCCATCGCAGTCATAGTCACCGTAAATACAAATAAGGTCATACTGATCAACCGCCTTGTTTATCACCTCGGCGGCTATAGCCATATCCTTTATAAGAAAAGGATCACTAAGTTCTTCGCCTTTAAAAAAATCAGCAAGGCTGTCAAAGTCAGTGAAACCTCTTGAAGTCATGACGTCTAGGGTAAGGCTTTTCAAGTCACACTTGTTCATAAACTCTGCAGTTTTCACAGGGTCAGGTCTGTTTATTCTCCATTTTTTCATATAGAAATAGTCCTTTACGCAAATTTACATTCATTTTTTATTATACCACATAAACTGCCTTTTTTCAAGTAGCATCAAGAAAAAGTGTGAAATTTTAGTGTAGTGCTACAATAGATATTGGACAAAAGTTCAGAAAAAAGAAAAGAGAGATAGGCAAAAATCTGATAGAATAAAGTCACCACAACAAAATTCAAAAGAAAAGGAGCCTACCTCTCATGACAAGTATAACACAAGATATGAAGTTTCGTCAATCCTTAATGAATTACGCAAAGAAATATGG
>NZ_QTXU01000025.1:0-34793 GCF_003461785.1 Ruminococcus sp. AM43-6 | reverse complement strand
TTTCGCCTATCGAATTTCTTAATAATAGTGTCCAATATGATTGACAAACCTACATTTTTGAAATTTTTTTGTTCTTTTCTTGCTCAATATTACCGTGTAAAAAAGATCTCTCTGTGATGTTTTATTTATTAACAATATTCTTGAAAGTTTTTATTTTGTTGTCTATATGAACATGCTACCGAAAATTTTCGCAATTTGGAAAACGATTAAGTGAATTGTTTAGTTTATTTGCAACAAATTTAATTAAACAAATGGTATTGGTAATATTGAAAATAGCTTAATAATTTTATCACAAAAATAAAAAAGTCGTTAAAATATTTACGAAAATTCACAAAACAACTTTGACAAATCAAACCAAATGTGGTATAATATCTGAACAAAGGTAGGGTGCAGTGCGTCTAAATGCGACATTATGGAGAAGGTGAGACATTTTGGGAAGAAAACGCATTGGAGTGATATTGTCTGAGGCAGAAAGCTATTATCAGGAAAGATTGCTGAAAGGCGTAATGACAAAGGCTTTTCAGCTTGACTATGATGTGCTTATCTTCACGAGCTTTGTTAAAGAGTCATTCTTAAAAGCAGTGTCTGTTGGAGAAATGCAGATATATGACGCTATAAATTATGATAAGCTCGATGGCGTCACCGTTCTGGCAGATACGTTGAAAATGCCTGGGCTTTTTGACAAAATATGCAGGGATATAGATGAGAAATGTCATGTTCCTGTGGTCTTTATAGATGGAAGCTATAAGGACTATGAAAGTATTTATACCCGTGACGAAATACCTTTTATGCAATTGACAGAACATCTTATCGAGGTCCATGGATGCAGGAAGATACTTTTTTTGAGCGGTCCACTGGAGACTGCCACCACTCGTGAACGGCTTGAAGGCTATAAGCGTGCCCTTGAAAAGCATGGCATAGAGTATGATCAGGATTTTGTCTGCTTTGACGGAGGTTTCTGGTATGATAAAGCGGCAGAGGTGGCAAATAATATCATTTATGGCAGACGTAAAAAACCTGACGCTATCGTTTGCTGCGGTGATTATATGGCCATAGGCGTTGTTCATGAATATCAGAAAAACGGTTTGAGCGTGCCTGAGGATATGATAGTTGCAGGTTATGACGCAATAGACGAGGCTATCCATTGCGTGCCGGCTATAACCTCTTGCTCACCGCCGATCTTTGAAACTGGTGTGAACGCAGTAATGACCATTGAGGCAAGGATCAAAGGTGTTGAACCGCAGGGTCTTATAGAGGACGGCGGCAAGGTGGAGATAGGTGCTTCCTGCGGCTGTCATGAGGATTATAGCTATACAAAGCGTGATCTTTTATCATCTCAGAACAAGATGAATTATCATGACTTTTTGGACAGCAGTATGACCGATATAATGGCTTGCTCTAAAGATCCCGATGATCTGATGGCCAGGATACAATATTTTCTCTATCTTATCATTGGTCAGAAGAGGTATTATCTCTGCCTTAATGAGGATTGCCTTGGAGAGCATGAGATAGTCGGTGAGATATCCGCTGTTCCAAAGGAATATACAGAAAATATGGTGCTTTATATAAGAAACGTTGACGGCAAAAGCAGAACTCTCCATAATCCTTTTGAACTCAAAGAGATATTTCCTGATCTGGATGAAGAGCGTGAAAGCCCTTGTGCATTCTTTATTACTCCGGTACATTTTATAGATCGGTGCTATGGTTATGCTATATTGTCTTACGGTGACGAAATAAAAACGATAGATATCACTTATCGTAATTGGACAAATCATGTAAGCAATGCTCTGGAATCAATGCGGATACAAAACTCCATAGCCAATCTTGCAGTCCGTGACGCTATGACAGGTGTTTATTCGAGAATAGGCATTGAAAAAAATATCCAGTTTGTTATTGACAGAATGTCAGATCCGAAAAATAAGGCTTTTATCGCTGTCTGTGATCTGGACTGCCTTAAAAAGATAAATGATAATTTTGGCCATAACTGCGGTGATATTGCAATAAAAGCGATCGCAGACGCAGTTTTGGCATCAACAAAAAATCATGAAATATGTGCAAGGGTAGGCGGCGATGAGTTTGTGGTGATAGGCTGTAACGACTATAACGACAACTATCCTGAACGATTTTCTGCAAGGGTCAACGACCGGCTTAGGGTATATAACAGGTTTGCAGGTAACGAGTTTGAGGTCAGCGTTAGTATAGGCGGTATTTGTAAACATATAACAGATATCCACGAGCTTGAAGATATGTTTACACAGGCGGATAAGATAATGTACGCAAGTAAATTGGAAAGACATAAAAATAGGAAATAGCAATAGATAAAATATCAGTGAATTACAACGGACGGTCAGTGATCGTCCGTTTTTTGCGTGTAAGAGAGCCGTATCCACTTGACTTATAGGCTCAAATGTAGTATAATGTAAAAGTTAAGGCGGTTTTCTGCCTGTTAGTAAGACGATTTTTTCGGAAAGGAAATGGATAATAAAATGGCTAAAGCTAAAAAAATAACGGCTGCTCTTACTGCCGCATTGCTTTGTACTGCGAGCCTTACCGCTTGCTCGGACACAAGCTATGTAATGACAGTAGGTGACAGCAAGATAAACGCAGGAATCTACATTTATAATGAGCTTACAGAAATGTCATATCAAATGACGATGATGTATTATCAGAAAGGCATCAAAAAGGACTATTTCGATCAGAAGGTAGACGGAAAGGCATTTGACGAGTATCTTTCAGACTATGCTCTCACTGCAACTAAGGAGTATGCGGCTGTAGTTGACAAGTTCAACGAGCTTGGACTTACTCTTTCAGATGAGGATATAAAGTCCATTAATGACAGCATAAGCAGCACATGGGATTCTCAGGGCGAGTTTTACGAGTCAGAGGGTATCTCAAAGGAATCTGTAAAGCTTGCACTCAAAGGCTCGAAAATGAGGGAAGAGCTTTTTGATCACTACTATGCAGAGGGCGGCGAGGAAGCTGTTTCAGACGATGAAATGGTGAAGTATCTTGATGATAACTACCTGAGATATAAATCCATTTCCTTTGCAAAAACTAAAGCATCAACTGATTCTTCATCATCAGCCACCGATTCTTCTACAGACTCAGCAGACGCTGCAAATGAGGAAGCCAAGGCAAAAAGAGATGAGTTCCTTGAAAAGGCTCAGGGAGTTTCATTTGATGATTTTGATAGCATCATAGATGAGTACAACGACTATGTTGCATCAAAGAAAACCTCAGATTCAAGCTCCGCCACTGACAGCGATTCATCAGCCTCAGACAGCAGCACGACTTCTGACGACACGTCTTCTGTAGCAGAGAGCGACACAAGCTCCACAGCTTCCGACGATACATCTTCTGTATCTGACAGCACAGCAGATTCAAGCTCCGCTTCAGACAGCGACTCGTCAACGGACAGCTCATCATCAGAGCCTGACCCATATGCAAATGAGAAAATGATGAACTACGGTGCTATGGACGATTCACAGAAAGACACTACAAACGGCAAGATACTCAAAGAGGTAAGCGGTATGAGCACAGACGTTGCAACTGCTTATGAGGACGATAATGCATATTACATTCTTATCAAGGGCGATATAAAGGGCAGAGATGCAGAATATGCCAAGGACAATCATGAAGATCTTCTAAAAGAAATGAAGAGCGATGAATTTCAGAAGAAATTAACAAGCTGGGTAGAAAAGCTTGACATCAAGGTGAACAACAAGGCAATAAAGCGTTACACGCCGAAAGTGGTCTATGATAAGCAGACAGAGTATTACAGCAAAAACAATAATTCATAGCAGATAAAATTACCGCCGCAACCGAGTTTGGTTGCGGCGGTTTTGTCATATCCGAAATTCACTTATGATACCTAGTATTAGCACTTATCTGAAACGCCCTGTAAATCTGCTCCAAAAGCATTATCCTTGCAAGCTGGTGCGGAAATGTCATTTCCGACATTGACAAGCGAAGGTCAGCTTTCGCCTTTATCTCAGGGGAAATGCCGAATGACGAGCCTATTATGAAATTCACTGTGCTGAATCCGTTCAGACCGCATTCGCTGAGCTTTTTGGACAGCTTTTCACTTGAAAGCTGCTTGCCCTCAATGCACATTGCAATGTTGTATGCACCCTTGATGTCAGTGTAGCCTTTCATGGCTTTTGCTTCGTTTTCAAGCGCCGCCGCTATCTCCTTTTCGGATGGGTTGTCAGATAACCTCGACTCGTTCAGCTCAACTATTTCAAGCTTGCAGAACGCACCAAGCCGCTTTGAGTATTCCGCCGCAGCGTCACGCCAGTATTTTTCTTTCAGCTTTCCAACTGTAATAAGATTTATCCTTATCAAAATGCCACCGCCATTCCGCTGCCCTCAGGCTTTGCTATATGTAAAATATAGTCGCTGTTGCGCTCGTAATCCCCAAGTGCTCCCACAGCCGAGTTTTCAGCCTGCAAAGGCGTGTTGTTTTCCTGACTTAAATGCCCTAAAATAAATTTATATGTACCTGCTGTCATAAGCTTTTTTAGCTGTTCTCCGCAGGCAGAGTTTGAAAGGTGGCCATGGTCTGAAGCGATGCGCCTTTTCAGCTCATATGGATAAGGTCCATTTTTCAACATTGACTCATCATAATTTGACTCCAGCAAAACAAGGTCAGAACCGCTCAGGTGCATATCGACCTCATTTGTAACAGTGCCAAGGTCGGTGCATACGCATACCTGCTTGCCGTCAGGGGTCTTTATCTGATATCCACAGCTTGCAGGGGTATCATGAAATGTGGCAAAACCTTTTACGGCATAATCTCCTATGCAGACTTCATTGCCGTCCACCTCGTTGACATCACAGGCAGGGTCTATTTTGCCGTCAGATACAAGTATCTCAAGATTTGTCTTTTGGGCAAATACAGGGATATGATATTTCTTCGTGAGAACTTTAAGCCCCGAAACATGGTCTGAATGTGTGTGTGTGATAAAAATTCCCTGTATTACAGCAGGGTCGATCTCGTTAGCTTTCAAAGCCTCACAAAGACGTTTGCAGGATACTCCTGCGTCAACAAGTATCCCGCCGTCACTGTTGCCGATAAAAGAGCTGTTGCCCTTGCTTGATGAAAAAAGTGGATATATCCTTGCCATAACTAATTCCTTTCAAAAGTTTTCAGAAGATACTCTGCAACACCGTCTTCTTCATTTGTGCCTGTCACCTGGTCGCAGCATTCAAGCACCTCTTTGCAGGCGTTTTTTACTGCCACTCTTTTATCAGCCGCCTTGAACATAGGCAGATCGTTGGTGTTGTCGCCAAAAGCCGTGACAAAGTCAAAGCCGTAATTCTCACGAAGATACCTCACGCCCTGCTCCTTAGAAGCCACCGAAGAAAACACTTCAAGATACCAAAGCTTGGGGTCATAAACATCATAATAGTATGTGATGTTCAGCTTTTCATTTTCTTTAAGAGCGTCATACAGCGGTACAAGCTTTTCTTTTTCTGCAATAAATGTGAAGTATATCACATTGTCGATGTACTGAGAAAGGTCACTGACCTGCGTGAAGGACTTGTAATATTTCTCTCTGCGTTCGTTGTAAAAGCTCTTCATTGCAGGTGAAATAAGCCTCTCATATCTTGTGGAAAGCTGGTTATCTGAAACCGAGTACATAAAAGGCTCTAAACCAAGTCCTTTTGAAAGACCTATGATAAGACCGCAAAGCTCCCTGGAAAGGCTGTTTATCTTGACGTATTTTTTCTCCGCCATATCATAAATAAGCACGCCGTTCATAAGTATAACGGGAAGCTTCAGGTCAATCCCCGAAAGTATTTTTCCTGCGGAAGCAAGCGTCCTTGCAGTGGCGGCAGTGAAGTTAAGCCCTTTTGCCATGAGCCTGTTCAAAGTGTCTCTTGTGAACTCCGTCACCTCTGCATAGCCGTTAAGCAACGTTCCGTCAAGGTCGGAAATAAAAAGCTCCATATCATGTCCTCTCAAATGCTGTAAAAAACGGCGGCAAATAATATGCCGCCGCAGTGTTATCAATATTTATCAGCCGCTAAGCTCCATTTCGTTAGCGTCAGGCTTGTAAACACGCTGAATGTCAGCTCCAAGCCCTCTGAGCTTCTCATCTATCTTTTCATATCCTCTTTCGATGTAGAAAATATTGTCTATCTCAGTAGTGCCCTCTGCGGCAAGTCCTGCTATCACCATGGCAGCGCCTGCTCTAAGGTCAGTTGCTACAACAGGAGCGCCTTTGAGCTTGCCAACGCCCTGAATAACAGCCACCTTGCCGTCAACAGAAATGTCAGCGCCCATTCTTCTAAGCTCAGCCACATATCTGAATCTGTTGTCAAAAATATCGTCTGTAACGATGCTCGTACCCTCTGCAAGCGTCAGCAGTGTTGAGAACTGCGGTTGCATATCAGTAGGGAAGCCAGGGTGCGGCATAGTTTTTATAGAAGTTTTCATAAGAGGACCGTCCACCCATACATGAACGCTCTCGTCGCTTTCCTCAACGTTTACGCCTACCTTGCGTAGCTTTGCCGTGATAGACTCAAGGTGTTTAGGAATAACATTTGCGATAATAACGTCGCCCTTTGTGGCAGCCGCCGCTACCATATAAGTGCCTGCCTCTATCTGGTCAGGGATAGTCGCATAGGTAACGCCTTTGAGGTAATCAACGCCTCTTATCTTGATAACGTCTGTACCTGCGCCTCTGATATCAGCACCCATTGAGTTAAGGAAGTTCGCAAGGTCAACGATATGAGGCTCTTTCGCCGCATTTTCGATTATAGTAAGCCCCTTTGCCTTTACAGAGGCAAATATTGCATTCATAGTTGCGCCAACTGTAACAAAGTCAAAGTAGATCTGATTGCCCACAAGCTCGTCTGCTGTGACATGATTAGCTCCGTTCACTATCTCGTCAGACGCACCAAGTGCTTTGAAAGCTTTCAAATGCTGATCTATAGGTCTGTCGCCAAGGTCACAGCCGCCCGGCATCGGAACAAAAGCCTCGTGAAATCTTCCAAGCAGTGTGCCAAGAAAATAGCATGACGCTCTCATGGTTCTTGCAAGCTCATATGGCACTTCAGGCTTTTCAATGCCCTTTGTGTCAAAATATATAGTATTTTTATCTAAAAGTCTGACCTCTGCGCCCATTTCACGCAGGATCTTCATGCACTTAGTTATATCGCTTATCTCAGGCACGTTCTCAAGAACGCACGGCTCGTCGCACAGGATAGTTGCCGCAACCAATGCAACAGCAGCGTTTTTTGCACCGCTTATCTGCACAGTACCATGCAGCGGCTTACCTCCATGTATAACAAACTTCTCCAAGTTTACACACTCCTTAACGAGATTGTCGGCTTCTCTCTCTGCCGACGCTCAGATTATTATACCACAGCCACAGGCAAAATAAAAGCAAAAAGCAAGAATTTCAACGATTTGGTTAAAATCATTTAACATACACCCAAGCAATCGTTAAATCTGCCCATATAATGCAGGCTATGGCGGTCTATAAAAAGAACAAATGTTCACATACTCTTAACAATAGAATATTCAACTCTTATATTTTAACACACCCCATTCAAAAAATCAATAGTGAATAAGGATATTTTGATAAATTTTCGACAATTTTTTCGGCTTTTTCGGCGAAAATTACAGCAATGTTACAACTGTACGAAATCTTGTACCTTATTGTAACCTTAGTGTAATATTTAAGTACAAAAAATCAGACACTTGCCGTTTGTCTTGACGAAAAAGAACGGCTGTGGTATACTCATAACAACAGATATACTGTAAAAAGGGGAGTGCGACAGTGGTAAAAAGAAAGAATCTCATATGGGCGGCAGTTTTTGCGGCTGTTATCGCTGCGTGCCTGATATTTATTTTCCTCACAGGTGGAAAGAGCGGAGAAATTTCTGCCGAGATATATGAAAACGGCAAGATAATAAAGACAGTATCTGACCTTTCCCCTGATAAGGAGTATTCCTTTGAGATAAAAACAGAAAACGGCACTAATACCATAACCGTTGGCGAGGGAAGCATTTGGGTGTCTGTCGCAGATTGCTCGAATCAGACCTGTGTTCATGCAGGAAAGATATCCCACGCAGGACAGACCGTCATTTGTGCTCCGCACAAGCTTGTGATAAAAATAGTCGGTGAGACCTCTGCTGACGCTGTGATATAGGGGTGGAAGCATGAAGATATCAGTACAAAAAATTACCCTTATAGGAATTTTTACCGCCTTGTCACTTATCATTTTCATGGTTGAAGCACAGTTTCCTGTTATGCCCATAGGCGGAATGAAGCTTGGGCTTGCCAATATCGTCACAATGGTAGCAATGCTTTTTATCGGCAGAAAAGAGGCAGGCTTGGTGCTTCTCCTGCGAATAGTCCTTGCGGCAGGGCTTTACGGAACTGTGGTGAGCTTTGCGTTCTCACTTACAGGCGGAATTTTAGCGTATCTCGCCATGTACATTGCGGTTTCGAGAGTTGGTGAAAATCAGCTTTGGGTGACATCAGTTTTTGGTGGCTTTTTTCATAATATAGGTCAGCTTTGTGCGGCGGCAGTGATATCAGGCACATGGGCGGTGTTCAGCCTTTTGCCTTATCTCATAATAAGCGGCATTCTCACAGGCACGCTCAATGGTCTTATCCTCCAAAGATTGTGGAAGTCGCCACTTAGAAAATACAGTATAAAAAGATAACAGCGGTGTCAGGGGCATACCTGATGACCGCTGTTTTGTTCTATAGTCAGTTTAGCCAAAAACAGACTTTTCACAAAGTGGCATTTCTACATTTTTGCCTTGTGAGAAATAGGTGAAAACTCAGCGTTTTGCTTGCATTTGACCGAAAAATATGGTATAATTAGTTGTTATAATAGGGTCATTATAGGATAGCGTTGAAATTGAACGGAGGAGTGGATTTGAGAATACTTGGTATCGACCCGGGTTACGCCATTGTGGGATTCGGAGTGCTTGAATACAACAGCGGAAAATTCACTGTTGTTGACTACGGTGCAATAACCACTTCTGCGGATATGGATTTCAACAGACGGCTGAAAGTCATCTATGATGATATGACCGAGATAATAACCACCTATAAGCCTGATGAAATGGGAATAGAAAAGCTTTTTTTCAATACCAATGAAAAGACCGCCATTGACGTTGCACAGGCAAGGGGAGTGACCCTGCTTCCTGCCATAATAAGAAATATTCCCATTTATGAATATACGCCTTTGCAGGTGAAATGCTCCATAGTCGGCTATGGACGTGCCGAGAAAAAGCAGGTGCAGGAAATGACAAAGACCATGCTTCATCTTAAAGCTATCCCAAAGCCTGACGATACAGCGGACGCAGTGGCTATTGCTATAACTCACGGGCTTTCGGTGAACACAAGGCGTGTTATGAAAAATTTTGAGGAGAAATAATATGATATATTCACTTAGCGGAAAGCTCGTCCATACCGAGAGCGACCTTGCCGTAATAGAATGTGCAGGCGTGGGCTATGCCTGCAAAACAACATTTTCTACCTTGCAGCAGATTGCAGGCAAAAGCGAGGTCAAGCTTTACACACATCTTGCCGTAAAGGAGGACGCCGTTGAGCTTTTCGGCTTTGCAACTAAGGAGGAGCTTAAAAGCTTCCGTATGCTCATATCTGTCAGCGGAGTAGGTCCGAAGGCAGGTCTTGCCATACTTTCAGCCTGCACTCCATCACAGTTTGCGCTTGCGGTTGCAACAGGGGATTCAAAGGCTTTCACAAAGATAAAGGGTATCGGTACAAAGATAGCACAAAGGATAGTCCTCGAGCTTAAGGATAAGGTGGCAAAAGAGAATACCATATCCGTCAGAGGAAATGCGGCTCAGGGCTTTGCGGCTGTTCCAAGCGGAGCTGTCGAAGAAGCTGTCACAGCCCTTGTGGTGCTTGGATATACCGAGGGCGAAGCAATGTCAGTGATATCAAAGCTTGACCCGAATTTGAGCGTTGAAGAGCTTATAAAGAAAGCCCTTATCGGACTTGCGAAATTTTGAGAGGAGAACTCCATAAATGATCGAAAAAGGAGATTTTGATATAGACAGGATAGTCACCCCGAAAGAAACTCAGGCGGAAACAACTGACGATTTCGAGGTGAGCCTTAGACCTAAAACACTTGACGAGTATATCGGTCAGGAAAAGGTCAAGGAGAACCTGAAAATATATATACAAGCGGCAAAAAACAGGGGCGACAGCCTTGACCACGTTCTGCTTTACGGCCCGCCTGGTCTGGGCAAGACCACTCTTTCTGCCATAATCGCCCATGAAATGGGAGTGAATATCAGGATAACCTCAGGCCCTGCCATTGAAAAGCCGGGCGACCTTGCGGCTCTTCTCACAAACCTTGAAAAAGGCGACGTGCTTTTTATAGATGAGATACACCGCCTTTCAAGACAGGTGGAGGAAGTTCTTTATCCTGCCCTTGAAGATTATGCCTTGGATATAATCATGGGCAAAGGTCCTGCGGCAAGATCTATAAGAATTGAGCTTAACAAGTTCACTCTTATAGGTGCTACCACAAGAGCAGGCTCGCTTTCTGCACCGCTGAGAGATCGTTTCGGCGTTATCCAGCGTTTGGAGCTTTACAATACAGAACAGCTTTCCGATATCGTCAAGCGTTCTGCAGTTTTGCTTGGCGTGGCTTGTGATGATGACGGTGCAGAGGAGATAGCGAAGCGTTCAAGAGGAACTCCAAGAATAGCAAACCGCTTTTTAAGGCGTGTGCGTGATTTTGCCGAAGTCATGGGTGACGGCAGGATAACCGCAGACATTGCAAAGATAGCCCTTAATAGAATGGACGTTGACAAGCTGGGACTTGACTCTCTCGACAAACGTCTGCTGACTATGATAATAAAAGGCTATGACGGCGGCCCAGTGGGACTTGAAACCCTTGCGGCGGCTATCGGCGAGGAGTCAGTCACCATTGAGGACGTTTGCGAGCCGTATCTTATGCAGCTAGGTTTCCTCTCAAAGACCCCAAGGGGACGTGTGGCGACACAGCTTGCTTACGATCATCTGGGATTTCTCAAGGACGGACAAACGCACCTTTGATTTAGTGAGGAATGCTTAATGGGGAGTGAGGAATGCTTAATGAGGAATGAGGAGTGAGGAGTGAGGAATTAAGGTATCGCCTAGCGGCGATGAATTTCTTGTTCTGTAGGGGCGACCTTTGGTCGCTGTTACCGCACTTTTCTGTCTTTGATAAAAATTGTATAGGATAAATTTAATATGTGTGTTAATATAGAGTTTACATAAATAAAAAATAATATAGAGGTATGACCTCGAAAAGGAGCTAATTATTATGGGAAGATTATTTGGAACTGACGGCGCAAGAGGAGTAGCTATCACAGAGCTTACCTGTGAGCTTGCTATGCAGATAGGCAGAGCTGCCGCAATGGTGCTCACAAAGGAAACAAACCACAAGGCTAAGATAATCATAGGCAAGGATACCCGTATCTCAGGCGACATTCTGGAGTCCGCACTGGTCGCAGGTATCTGCTCAGTCGGCGCAGACGCTCATATACTCGGCGTTGTTCCTACCCCTGCTGTTGCAATGCTTGTAAAGAAATACAACGCAGACGCAGGCGTTATGATATCCGCTTCACACAATTCTGTTGAGTTTAACGGCATAAAGCTTTTCTCTGGCACAGGCTTCAAGCTTTCTGATGAGATAGAAAACGAGATAGAAGCACTTATCCTGGACACACCTGAAAAGATAGAGCTTAAGGACGGCTGTGATATAGGTCACGTTTATTACGAAAAGGACGCAGCTTGGGATTATATCCGCTACGTTATGAAAACAGTTCAGACAGATTTCAACGGTATCCGTGTGGCGCTTGATTGTGCAAACGGCTCAGCTTCCGTGTGCGCACAGAGAATTTTCGAGGGACTTGGGGCAAAGTGCATAATGCTCAACGATAAGCCTGACGGAACGAATATAAATAAGGATTGCGGCTCAACACATATCGAGGGTCTGCAAAAGGCAGTTGTTGATAACCATTGCGATATAGGTCTTGCCTTTGACGGCGACGCTGACAGATGTCTTGCAGTTGACGAAAAGGGCGAGCTTATCGACGGTGACAAGATACTTGCTATCTTCTCAAAATATATGAAGAGCATGGGCATACTCAAAAACAACACCTGCGTTGTTACAGTTATGACAAACCTCGGCTTCTTCAAGTATGCAAAGGCAAACGGTATCGTTGCCGCTACCACAAAGGTTGGCGACAGATACGTTCTTGAAGAAATGCTCAAGGGCGGTTATAATATAGGCGGTGAGCAGTCAGGTCATATCATTCTTCTTGACTATGCAAACACAGGCGACGGTGAGCTGACAGGTACAAAGCTTCTGACAGTCCTCAAATG
Organism: Ruminococcus sp. AM43-6; assembly: GCF_003461785.1. Classification (NCBI taxonomy): domain Bacteria; kingdom Bacillati; phylum Bacillota; class Clostridia; order Eubacteriales; family Oscillospiraceae; genus Ruminococcus; species Ruminococcus sp. AM43-6. The sequence continues at coordinate 22,420 of NZ_QTXU01000025.1, read as the reverse complement.
CACAGGCGAAAAGGCAAGCGAGCTTGCTGCCTGCATGGAGTGCTATCCGCAGGTGCTTGTGAACGTTAAGATAACAGCAGACAAAAAGGGTATGTGGGATAAAGTCCCTGAGATAACAGACGCTATAAAGATGTATTCCGAAAAGCTTGGTGACGAGGGCAGGATACTTGTCCGTGAGTCAGGCACAGAGCCTCTCGTTCGTGTTATGATAGAGGGCAAGAGAACAGGCATAATCACAGAATATGCACACAAGATAGCGGAGCTTATCGAAAAAATGTAAGGTGATATTTTGAAAATAGCTTTGATAAATGGTCAAAACCATAAAGGCTCTACATATCATATAGGCAAAATGTTAGCCGATAAACTTGGCGGCGAGGTGACAGAGTTCTTCCTGCCGAGAGATTTCGGCGAGTTCTGCTGCGGCTGTACCAATTGCTTTATGAAAGGCGAAGAAAAGTGTCCTCACTATGAGAAGCTCGACCCTATCACCAAAGCGGTGGACGAAGCAGACGTGCTGATACTCACTTCCCCTGTGTATGTCTACCACTGCACAGGCTCGATGAAAGCATGGCTCGACCATTACGGTTGGCGTTGGATAGTCCACAGACCTGAGGAGAAAATGTTCTCAAAACGTGCCGTGGTGATATCCACAGCCGCAGGTGCAGGCATGAAAAGCACTAACAAGGATATGGCTGACAGCCTTTCTTTCTGGGGCGTGCCGAAGATATATAAGATAGGTTTCGGCGTGCACGCAACGAGCTGGAGCAAGGTTTCCGACAAAATGCTTGCAAAGATAGAGAAAAAGACCGACAGCATTGCCGCAAAGCTTAAAAACGACAGCTTTGAGCCAAAGGTCAGTGCTAAGGGCAGAATGTATTTCACCATTTTCCACTTTGCAAACAAAAAGGGCTGGAACCCTGCGGATAGTTCATATTGGCAGGCAAAGGGCTGGACGGAAAATAAAAGGCCGTGGAAAAAGTAAATTTTATATAAGGATAAAAAATATGAGAATTGCAGAAAACTGGAAAGACTATAAGATAATAGACACCTCAAGCGGAGATAAGCTTGAAAGCTGGGGCGGAAAGGTGCTTGTAAGACCTGACCCTCAGATAATCTGGAAGTCACCGAAGCGTTCTGACCTTTGGACAAAGGCAGACGGCGTTTATCACCGCTCATCAAAGGGCGGCGGCGAATGGGAATACAGAAAGCGCCTGCCTGAAAGCTGGAACATAGGCTATAAGAATTTGAAGTTTATAATCAGACCAACGGGCTTCAAGCACACAGGCCTTTTCCCTGAACAGGCTGTGAACTGGGACTTCATGGCTGATAAAATAAGAAACGCAGACAGAGAGATAAAGGTGTTAAACCTCTTTGCATACACAGGCGGAGCTACCCTTGCCTGTGCCGAAGCAGGTGCAAGCGTTTCACACGTTGACGCATCAAAGGGCATGGTGCAGTGGGCAAGAGAGAACGCCGCTGCGTCAGGGCTTTCCGATAAGCCTATTCGCTGGCTTGTAGACGATTGCGAAAAGTTCGTTCAGCGTGAGATACGCCGTGGCAAGACATATGACGCTATCGTTATGGATCCTCCGTCCTACGGCAGAGGACCTGGCGGAGAGATATGGAAGCTTGAAGATTGTATCTATGACCTTGTAAAGACCTGCTCAGGCGTTTTGAGCGACGAGCCGCTTTTCTTCCTGCTCAACAGCTATACCACAGGACTTTCACCCTCAGTTATGGCATATATCCTGAGAGATGTCCTCGGAACTAGGTTTGGCGGAAACGTCACGGCTGATGAGATAGGATTGCCTGTGGAGGCAACAGGCGGTGTGCTTCCATGCGGTTCAACGGCAATTTGGCAGAAATAGTTTTGCTATAGTAAGGTATGGTGTTCACATGAAATATACTGAGAATTATGTTTATATGTACGGTCAAATGATCTCTACCTGTTCGTTCCTTCTTGACGGTGATTTTCCAAAGGCTGACGGCACGGCAGAGATAAAGGAAAAGTATCACCTTGTCGGTGGTGAGACCGGAACAGCGGCGGCTGTTCTTTGCAGTCTGAATGTGCCTGTAAAGCTTGGCGGTACTCACCTTGGAAGCGGCAATGAAAAGCTTATAAAGGATTATTTTGCAGACAAGACTGCTGACCTTTCGGAGCTTGTAACGGAGGACTTTGAAGGCGTGACCGACTATGTTATCATAGATAAAAATACACGCACCTGTTTTGGCGAGTGGGATAAGCTTTATTCACGTCCGAAGGCTTTTTATGAACAGCCCTCGGAGGAGTCAGTGAAAAATTCAGCCTGCGTTGCGGCTGACCCTTATTTTGGTGATAAGATAGCTGAGTATTGCGTAAAATATGGCAAGAAATACGTCACCATAGATTGTGCCTATGACAGCTATATACATAAGCATTGTGCAGTAAATTGCATATCTCATCAGCACCTTGATGAATATTATCCGGATAAAAGCTATGATGAGCTTTTCATGCTTTATACAGATAATACAGACGGGCTTGTGATATTTACCCTTGGTGAAATGGGTGCGATGTATGGCAGGAAGGGTGCTGTGCCAAAGATGTGCCCTGCATTTAAAGTAGACGTAGTGTCAACACTTGGTGCTGGGGACAGCTTTAAGGCGGGCGCTGTATATGGGCTTTATAAAGGTCTTGATGACGATACATTGGTGAAAACAGCTTGTGCTGTGGCAGGTGCGGCGGTGGAAAAGTTTCCTATCGCACTTTATCCGCCAACAGTAAAAGATATTGAAAAGCTTATGGGTAATATGTAGGGGCGAACAGCGTTCGCATACCCATATATTATAATAAGGTATAAACCGAAATTTCAGACAGGAGGAAAGGTTATGTCTTTTGATTTTGATGAACTTAAACACAAGGCAGGAAATATGCTTGAAAAGGGCAAAGAAAAAGCTCACGAGGCTGCTGAAAGTGAAAAGGGGCAGAAGATAAAGAGCAAGGCAGGAGAGCTGTTTGAAAAGGGCAAGGAAAAAGCCCATGAGTTCGTAGAGAGCGAAACGGGCAAAAAGGTAAAGAACAAGGCTGAAAAGCTCCTTGATAAAGGAATAGATAAAGCCGAAAATGTTTACGAAAAGCATAAGGAAAGAAAGGCTGAACAGAAAGAACAGCCTGAAGATAAGGAATAAACTAAATTTGGTAAGGAAAGTAAAATGAGCAGTTTTATTGAAATAAAGGATCTGCACTTTTCCTATGTGAACGACCTTGAAGAGCCACCTGTTAAAACGGAGGTGCTTAAAGGCATAAATCTGAACATAGAAAAAGGCGAGTTTGTGGCAGTGCTTGGTCATAACGGCTCAGGCAAATCTACACTTGCAAAGTGCATAAACGCTATAAATCTTCCTGAGTCGGGGGCTGTCTATGTGAACGGCATGGACACTTTGGACGAAAATAACCTCTTGCCTATAAGAGAAAAGGTGGGCATGGTATTCCAAAACCCTGATAACCAGATAGTTGCAACTATCGTGGAGGAGGACGTGGCTTTCGCCCTTGAAAATATGGGCGTCGAGCCGAATGAGATACGCAGACGTGTTGACGAGGCTCTTAAAACCGTCGGTATGTATGAATACAGACTTCATGCACCCCATAAGCTTTCAGGCGGACAGAAACAGCGTGTGGCTATCGCTGGCATAATCGCAATGAAGCCTGATTGTATACTTCTTGACGAGCCTACCGCCATGCTCGATCCTCACGGCAGGGACGAGGTAATGAAAACTGTCAAAATGCTCAACGAGCAGGGCGTTACTATCGTGTTGATCACCCACTATATGGAAGAGGCCGCACAGGCACAGCGTGTGGTGGTCATTGACGGCGGCGAGGTCATAATGGATAACGTTCCGAAGAAGATATTCTCGAATGTGGAAACCATGAAAAATCTGGGACTTGACGTGCCGCAGGTGACAGAGCTTTGCTGGGAGCTTAAAAGGGCAGGCTATGACATCTCCACCGAGATAATCCACGAGGACGAGTGCGTTCAGAAGCTTTATGAAATGCTTAAGTGATAGGGAGTAACAATGGCAGTAATTAAAACGGAAAACTTGACTTATGTTTACGGCGAGGGTACGCCCTTTCGCAAAACAGCCGTAGACAATGTTAATATAGAGATAAATGACGGCGAAATGGTGGGTATAATAGGACATACAGGCTCAGGCAAATCTACCCTTATCCAGCATTTCAACGGCCTTTTGAAGCCCACGAGCGGAAGCGTCTATATAGACGGAGAAAGGCTGTGGGACGATAAATCAAGACTTCGCCCTATAAGATTTAAGGTGGGTCTTGTGTTTCAGTATCCTGAGTATCAGCTCTTTGAGGAGACCTGTTATAAGGATATCGCATTTGGACCTAAGAATATGGGTATCAAGGAAGATCAGATAGACAAGTATGTGAAAGAAGCCGCAAGAATGGTGGGACTAAGCCCTGAGATACTTGACAAATCGCCTTTTGAACTTTCAGGCGGACAGAAAAGGCGTGTGGCTATAGCAGGCGTTATGGCAATGAACCCAAAGGTGCTTATCCTTGACGAACCTGCTTCGGGTCTTGACCCAAAGGGTAGGGAGCAGATACTTGGTCTTATAAGAGAGTATCATGAGCAGATGAAAAATACAGTGCTGCTGGTATCCCATTCTATGGAGGATATCGCAAAGAACGTTTCAAAGATACTCGTCATGAACGAATCGAAGCTGTTTTGCTATGACGATACAGTAAAGGTGTTCCACCGTTCTGAGGAGCTTGTGTCAATGGGACTTGCAGTGCCGCAGATAACAAGAGTTATAAACAGGCTCAAAGCCATGGGCATAGATATTAAGGACGATGTGTATACAGTTGGCTATGCGAAAAAGGTCATCCTTGAAATGCTGGAGCAGAAAAAGAATAAGTAAGCAGCGGACTGCCTTTGACCCATATGAGCAGAGAGCAGGACTGTGTAAGTTGAGATAGAAAATTGGAGGAATATACCTTGATAAAGGATATTACTATAGGACAGTATTTTCCCGGAAATTCTGTCATTCACCGAATGGACGCACGAATAAAGATAATAATGACGGCGGTTTTCATAGTAATGCTTTTCGCCGCAAACAGCGTGTGGGGACTTCTTGTGGGCATAGCTTTTACTATTCTCACTTTTATCATATCGAAAATACCCGGCAAACTCATGCTAAAAAGCTTGAAGCCTATCGTGCCGATAATAATATTTACGGCGATACTCAATCTGCTTTTTATCAGAACGGGCAAAGCTTATTTTGAGTGGAAATTTCTCAAGATAACCGATGAAGGCGTTGACACGGCAGTGTTCATGATGATAAGGATAATCTGCCTTATTGTCGGCACTTCGCTTCTTACCTACACCACCTCGCCTATCGACCTGACAGACGCTATCGAAAGATTGCTTTCACCGCTGAAAAAGATAAAAGTGCCTGTCCATGAGCTTGCAATGATGATGACTATTGCCCTGAGATTTATCCCTACCCTTATCGAGGAAACAGACAAGATAATGTCAGCCCAGAAAGCAAGAGGAGCGGATATGGAAACAGGCTCGCTCATTCAGAAAGCTAAAGCCCTTATTCCAGTGCTCATACCGCTTTTCGTGGCATCGTTCAGACACGCCGAGGAGCTTGCCCTCGCAATGGAGTGCCGTTGCTATCACGGCGGAGAGGGCAGAACAAGAATGAAACAGCTCCATATGAGCATAGTCGACCTCTACGGCTCGGTGTTCTGCGTGCTGTTCCTTGCAGGCGTTATCGTCATAAATATAGTCGTATAGGAGGGGTATTATGAGCAGTATTTTTAAAGATATGGACCAAGATGACAGACTTAACACTTTGGAAAGAAAAGTCAAGAAACTTGAGAGAAATGTAAATGGGGGAAGTAAAATGTCAGGCATTATAAAAGACCTTATCGGTATGGAATGTACCATTGACGGCGATGGTTTTTTCAGTACAAGATGCACCATTCTTGATGTCGATGACGAATGGGTAAAGCTCATCGTACACGAGAAGAAAAAGGACTTGACAAAAATAATAAGGATCGACAATATAGAATCCATAACACTCGACTAAAGAAACGGGATATACTCATGACAAATTTCAGGATAATACTTGCCTATAACGGCACAGCCTATCATGGGTGGCAAAGGCAGAACAACGCTCTTGCCGTTCAGCAGGTGCTTGAAGAGGCTATCCTCTCGCTGACGGGACAGACAGTCACAGTGAACGGCTGCTCACGAACAGACGCAGGAGTACACGCAAGAAGATTTTGTGCAAGCTTTCTTATAGAGTCCACAATAACCTGCCGTGGGATAGTTTTCGGACTTAATTCAAAGCTGCCGGACGATATCTCAGTGCTGGAGTGCGAAAAAGTCCCCCTTGATTTTCACGCAAGATATATGTGCAGCGGCAAGGAGTATGAGTATATTATACATAACAGCGAGATAAAAAATCCCTTTTATAAAGATACAGCCTACCGCAGTTGGTTCCCCATAGACGAGAAAAAGCTTGATAAGGCGGCACAGGATTTTGTGGGAACGCATGATTTCAAAGCCATGTGTTCCACCGATTGCACAAAGGAGAATACAGTTAGGACTATATTCTCTTTCCATGTAAGACGTGAGGGCGAGCTTGTGATATTCACAGTTTCGGGAGACGGCTTTCTGTACAATATGGTAAGGATAATGGTAGGCACGCTTATTTTTATAAATGAGGGCAAGATAGGAGAAACTCAAATACCCGATATACTTGCGTCAAAGGACAGAACAAGAGGCGGAAAGACCGTTCCGCCGCAGGGATTGTATCTTAACGAAGTGTATTATGATAAAGATAAAGGATCTGAACAAGGTGAATGATAAAAGATCAAAGAGCAGGCGGAGAAAGAAAAATCCGCCTACCAAAGAAGAAAAAACAATAAGAATAACCAAGCAGACGGATTTTGTTCAGCGTGACGAGTTTCACGGTGCAGAAGAGCCTATGCCGAACGTTACTTTCAGAGAGATAAAGCGTCAGAAAAAGGCGGCTCAGAAAGCGGCGGAACGTGAGCAGGAAGAACAGCTCCGAAAAGAAGCGGAAGAAGCCGAGGAGTCACGAAGCAGAATAGAGCTGACGAACACTGAGGATAAAGCCGAGGAGGAAAAGCCTGAAAAAGCTGATGAAAGCAAGATAACAGTATCAGGCGGTGAAAATAAAGAGCAGGCTTCAGAAAGCAAAGAGGAAAAATCCGAGCATAAAAGCAGAAAAGAGAAAAAGGCTGAGAAAGCCGAGAAAGCAGAGAGGTCTGACGAGGAAATATCCAACGTCACCGATATAAGAGCGGCAAGAAAGAAAGAGAAAAACAAAAAGCTCTATAAAAAGATAGCCGCCATAGCAGTGGTGGTCGCTTTCGGAGTTGGCGTTTACGCTTCAAGAGGAGTGTGGGTGCCGAAGCTTGAGGGCATTTTGGACAGACCTCATGCCACTATAGTAAACGACGGCAAAAAGCAAAGCGGAAATTTCCCGCTGACCTTTGATGAAAGCTCAGTAAATGTTATAAAACAGCTTTCCGACGGTATAGTTCGAGTTGACGACAGGAACATTGCTTTTTATGACGAGTCTGGCAATAAGATATCGGATAATTCTCACAACTTTGCAAACCCTGTTGTAAGAACATCCGGAAAGCGTGTGCTTGTTTACGATAACGGTGGAAATTCTTTCAGAGTGCTGAATAAAAAGGGCGAGCTGCTCTCAAAGGATATAGACCAGTCTATACTTTTGGCGGAGATAGCCCCTGACAGCACAGTTGCAGTGGTCACCCAGACTGAGAAATATGCCGCAGTGCTGACAGTTTATGACTCCTCAGGAGCAGAGATATATCAGTGGTCAAGCTCACGAAGAATACTTGATATAAGCTTTGATAAGGACGGAAGCGGCTGTTGTATCTCAACATTTTCCAGCAGTAGCGGAGCGTTACGCTCGGCCATCTATTATGTGACCTTTGACAGCACAGAGGAGAAGATGAAGAGCGAACAGCTTGAAACTCTCGCAGTTGCCGTTCAGCGAAACGATAACGGCGATTATTGGGTAGTGGGCGATACCTGCTTCTACAAGCTTGACAGCAATGGTAAAATACTTATGCAGTATGAATATCCTGAGGAGCTTTCAGACTATGCCCTGACAGATACCACTGCAGCAGTAGCATTCGACGGCATACAGCGTAAAACAGGAACTCTTGCGGTGTTCCGTTCGGACTCTGACGGAGATAAGCCTGACAGCGTTGTTTATACTCAAAGCGGCAAGCCTAAGAAAATGACCGCAGAGAACAAGAAGGTGATCCTACTCGGCGAGGATAATATAGAAGCCTATGACAGTGCAGGAAATCTACTTGCAACAGCGGCAGTGTCCTCTGAGTATCTTGACTTTGTTTACCTCAACGACAGCGTTTATTTCCTGGGTCTGCATGAGATAAACAAAATAGCTTTCGAGACCTGACGAAAGGCAGGAAAATATGGCATATTTTTTTGACGGAGCAGTTATAATGATCCTTATCGTGACCGCTCTGACAGGATACTGTAAGGGCTTTGTGAGATATGTCATCACAATGCTCGGAACAGTGGCAGCCGTTCTTGTGGCTTTTCTTATAGCCAATATGTCGGCTGAAAATGTATATAACAAATATTTCAAAACACAGCTTATAACAAGCCTTGAAAAAGCTGCTGAACAGACGGATCTTTCAAAGCTTGTGAGCAATGAACTGAAAAACGAGGGCGTTGATATCGACCTTTCAGACGAGGAGATAAAAAACGTCCTGTCAGGGGCAGGCACTCTTGCGGAGAATACCGAAAAGCTGCTTGTTTCAAAGGGAACAGACCTTGATACTGCTCAGCAAAAGGGCGAGGAGCTTTCAGAGTATATACACAGCGTTATGCCCCAAAAGCTCAGCGAAAAGCTGGAGGGCAATAAGCTTGGAAAAAGTTTGTCGAAAGCGGTGAAATTCACTGCCGAGCAGATAGACGAAGCCGTAAAGGCTCTCTCTGAGGGTGGCAGAACTGGTGCTGAATATCTGGAAAAGAACATTTTCCGACCGATCGCTCTGACTTTTATAAGGCTTTGCGTGTTCATGACGATGTATGTGCTTATGGAGATAGTCATAAGGCTTATCCTGCGTCTGTCGGGAGTTTTCACCCGAATGGCAGGTCTGACAGCGGCAAACCGTTTCGCAGGCATGGCGCTTGGTCTTTGCAAAGGCGGCCTGTATCTGGTGTTGGTAGCCTTTATGGTCTGCACTGTGATAAATGCCACCGAGAACAAGCTTCCCAAGTTCAACAGCGCTGTTTTTGAAAATACCTATCTGTTCAGTTACTTCTTTGATATTCTGTATAAATGATCACCGAAAGGTGTATCAGTAAGGAAAGGAGCAAATAAAAATGTTAATGTGTTCAAGATGTAAAAAGCGTCCTGCTGTGGTGTTCATCTCACAGATGAACGCCAAGGACCCTCAGCACAAGAAGAACGAGGGACTTTGCCTTGTTTGTGCTAAGGAGCTTGGCATTTCGCAGGTGGACGATTATATGAAAGCAATGGGCATCTCAGACGATGACCTTGAAGCAATGTCAAATCAGCTTATGGAGGCTTCCGACGGGGACGATTTTGAGCCAGGCGGAACGAACTTCCTGAGCAATCTTTTCGGCGGTGACGCAGCCAATCTTTTCAGCAACCTCGCAGGAGGTATGCCTAAAGCCACCGATGAGGGCGGAGAGAACAAGCCAAAGGATAAAAAGAAAAAACTTAAATTTCTCAATAACTATTGCACAAATCTTACTCAGAAAGCAAGAGAGGGCAAGCTTGATAACGTTGTGGGCAGAGATAAGGAAATATCAAGAGTTATCCATATCCTGTCAAGACGTCAGAAGAACAATCCATGCCTTATAGGCGAACCTGGCGTTGGTAAAACAGCCATTGCCGAGGGTATCGCACAGAGGATAGTTGGCGGAGATGTGCCGTTCCATATCAAGGATAAGGAGCTTTACCTCCTCGACCTTACCGCACTTGTTGCAGGCACTCAGTTCAGAGGACAGTTCGAGAGCCGCTGCAAAGGTCTTGTGGAAGAGGTCAAAGAGCAGGGTAATGTTATTCTCTTTATAGACGAGGTGCATACCCTTGTTGGCACAGGCGACAATGAGGGAACGATGAACGCAGCTAATATCCTGAAACCGTCCCTTTCAAGAGGCGAGATACAGGTAATAGGTGCAACGACTTTCAAGGAGTACAGAAAGTATATCGAAAAGGACTCTGCACTTGAAAGACGTTTCCAGCCTGTAACAGTTTCCGAGCCGACAGTTGAGGACACAATCACAGTCCTCAAAGGCATAAAGCAGTATTATGAGAATTTCCATAGAGTAAAGATATCAGACGATATGCTCAGAGAGTGTGCAGTGCTTTCTGAAAGATATATCAACGACAGATTTCTCCCTGACAAGGCGATAGATCTTCTTGACGAAGCCTGCGCCTGCACAAGTATCAGAACACCTGAAATAGAGGAGTTCGACGCACTTAACGAGGAGCTTAAAAAGCATGAAAAGCTCGTTGAGGATTACGAACAGAAGTCAGACCCTGACTATGAGATAATCGCAAAGGAAAAGGGCGAGATACTCAGGATCCAGAACAGACTCAAAGAGGTGGAAGAAACTCTTAAAAACGTTCAGGTCACAGAGGAAGATATATCAAAGGTAATAGAGCTTTGGACAGGTATCCCTGCAAATAAGATAGCTCAGACCGAGTATGATAAGATAAAGCATCTGAAAGAAGCCCTTTCAAAGCGTGTTATCGGTCAGGACGAGGCAGTGGATAAGGTCGCAAAGGCAATAAAGCGTACAAGAGTTCAACTTTCTAAACGCCGCAGACCGGCTTCGTTTATTTTCGTCGGCCCAACAGGCGTTGGAAAAACAGAGCTGGTGAAAGTCCTTGGAGAAGAGCTTTTTGACGCCACCGAGCCGCTTATCAGAGTTGACATGACCGAGTATATGGAGAAGCACTCAGTATCAAAGCTTATCGGCTCACCTCCGGGATATGTAGGCTTTGATGAAGCAGGTCAGCTTACCGAAAAAGTGCGCCGCAGACCATATTCAGTGGTACTTTTTGACGAGATAGAAAAGGCTCACCCTGACGTTATGAACATACTTCTCCAGATACTTGACGAGGGACGTATCAACGATTCACAGGGCAGAAGCGTTTCATTTGAGAACACAGTTATCGTCATGACATCAAACGCAGGTTCGACTGATAGAGATACAGGTGTGGGCTTCAATAAGACCGACAGTGATATCGCCAAGGATAAGGCAATGAAAGCACTGAGAGAGTTCCTGCGTCCTGAGTTTCTTGGAAGAATAGACGAGATAGTTGTGTTCAATCCGCTCACAGAGGAGAATTTCGCGGGCATAGCAGGTCTTATGCTGGACGAGATGAAGTCGCCGCTGGAGGAGAAACATATCAGCCTGAGATATACAGATGAAGCTCTGAAAGCTATTGCACATAAGGCATACGGTCAGAAGCTTGGTGCAAGAGATATCCGCCGTGTCATAAGAAACGAGGTGGAGGATAAGATAGCCGAACTGCTTATAGACAAGGGCGAGGGAGCGGTGTCCGCCGTGGCAATATCTGCTGACAACGGAGAGATAAAGGTGGACGCACTTTAAAAGCCTAAAGTTATAAAATCAGGGTAAAAATTATAAAAAAATACTTGATTTTTATGGCGGTATGTTATATAATAAAGGTAAGGTTGTTAGTTTTTTAACAACGTGAATTAAAAAAAATTAAATTGAGAGGTGTCTTTAAAATGGCAGGTTTAAACAAAGTTACTGTTGATGACATTAATGTAAAGGGCAAAAAGGTACTCGTAAGAGTTGACTTTAACGTTCCTCTTAAGGACGGCGTTATTACAAACGATAACAGAATAACAGCTGCTCTCCCAACTATCAAGAAGCTGGTAGCTGACGGCGGCAAGGTAGTTCTGTGTTCACACCTTGGCAAGCCAAAGAACGGCCCAGAGGCTAAGTTCTCACTTGCTCCTGCTGCTGCAAGACTTGCAGAGCTTCTTCCTGAAACAAAGGTAACATTCGCTGCTGACGATACAGTTGTTGGCGACAACGCTAAGAAGGCAGTTGCTGAAATGGCTGACGGAGATATCGTTGTTCTTGAGAACACAAGATTCAGAGGCGCAGAGGAAACAAAGAACGGCGAAGCTTTCGCTAAGGAACTTGCTGACCTCGTTGACGACGAAGTATTCGTAATGGACGCTTTCGGTTCAGCTCACAGAGCTCATGCTTCTACAGCAGGCGTTACAAAGTTCGTTAAGGAAACAGCAGTTGGTTACCTCATGCAGAAAGAGATCAACTATCTCGGAAATGCAGTTGAAACACCTGTTAGACCATTCGTTGCTATTCTCGGCGGCGCAAAGGTAGCAGATAAGCTCAACGTTATCTCAAACCTCCTTGAGAAGTGCGATACACTTATCATCGGCGGCGGTATGGCATATACATTCCTTAAGGCACAGGGCAAGGAAGTTGGTCTTTCCCTCGTTGACGATACAAAGATCGACTACTGCAAGGAAATGATGGCAAAGGCTGAAAAGCTCGGCAAGAAGCTTCTTCTCCCTATCGACACAACAGTTGCAGCAGGTTTCCCTGATCCAATCGACGCTCCTATCGACGTAGAAGTTGTTGATTCTGATAAGATCCCAGCTGACAAGGAAGGCCTTGATATCGGCACAAAGACACAGGCTCTCTTCGGCGAGGCTGTTAAGTCTGCAAAGACAGTTGTTTGGAACGGTCCTATGGGCGTGTTCGAGAACCCAACACTTGCAAAGGGTACTATCGCAGTTGCAAAGGCACTTGCTGAAACAGACGCTACAACTATCATCGGCGGCGGCGACTCAGCAGCAGCAGTTATCCAGCTCGGTTTCGCTGACAAGATGTCACACATCTCAACAGGCGGCGGAGCTTCACTTGAATACCTCGAGGGCAAGGTTCTTCCGGGTATCGACGTTATTGCCGACAAGTAATTTATATATTTGCTCGACTTAAAAGCTGGGGCAGGCAGTCATTTGCCTGCCCCTTTTTAATTATGGGGGTATCAATGATTTACCGTGAACCTTTGGTTTTGACAGTATACTATTCACAAAGCAGTATTACTGCGGCATTTGTTTTTGCCTGTATATTGGCTGTTGCGTCGGCACTGGCGGCAGTTGGATTTGTAAAGATCGGCTGTAAGCGTTACGGAAATTCAGAAAGTTCCGATGATTGCAGTAAATATGTTAAAACGTTTGCTAAGGTAGTAGGGGAAAGCAGATCCGAATATGAGGATTTTTCCGAAAGCAGGGGAGCGTATACTTCCTATGTAAACCAGCTTGAAATCGAATATACAGATCAAAGCGGCATAGTTTACCGCAAATTTATCGAAAACATTCTTAACGACGGCTATGTAAATATATGTTATGGTGAGAATGATCCCGACGATTTTTACCTTTCGGATTATGCAGACGGTATCGCCGAAATTGAAAATGAATGCCGCGGCGAATTTGTTTACGGGATAAGCATGAGAATTTTTTTCGGAGCTTTTGCAGCGGTGTTTGCTGTAATCTCTATAATGACTTTCATACATACTTTTAATATGAAAACCTTCGAGGACAGCGGGTCGGAAAGCGGACATATTGTCATTATCTCGCCCGATTCCTCTGAAAGAAACGAGGTGACGGAATGAACGAATTAATGCTTTTAGCTGAAAATTTCAAGGTCAGTGTTTTGGCAGGCGTTAACCTTGGCTGGCAGGGAATCGGAGGGATAATTCTGTTCCTTACAGGAATAGGGCTGATATATTTCGGTATCAAGGCGCTTAAAGGCTATCGGTTTTTCCCGGATCAAGAACAGAATATTCCCGAAGAAGACCATTATGAGCCAATGCAGGCAAAGGCTTTGCAGAAGGTAAAAACAACAATGCCGTCTTTTAGCGGCGGTGAAGATCAGGTCTTTGTTGAATGGAAAATAGGTTATACTGTGAACGGAGAAAAGTATACCCAGATAGTTACAGACAACGGTTATAATAAAGGGGATATGATCGATATAAAGTATAATCCTGAGAATCCGCAGGAGTTTTATCTTGACGACGAAAAATCAAAGGTGGAAGTCACCGAGGAAGAAAAGGAAGCAGAGCAGAAAGAGGAAAAGACACCGTTCGGTTATGCGGCGATAGCTATCGGCGTGCTGCTGGGGATTTTCGGCGCTGTTATGCTTATCGACAAGCTTTAAGGAGAAAATATGCCAACTGATGAGAGTTATTTTGAATACATACTCGAACAGCTCAGCGAGCTTGAAGATATCCGAGCAAGAAAAATGTTTGGTGAGTATATATTATATTATAAGGACAGAATATTCGGTGGCATTTATGATAACAGACTTCTTGTGAAGTCCGTGAAAGCTGCAGAAGATCATCTTAAAGACATAACGTTAGAGATGCCCTATGAAGGTGCAAAGCCAATGTACCTTGTGGATAATACCGATGATAAGGATCATCTCAAAGGACTTGTGGAAGCAATGTATGAACAGCTCCCACCGCCAAGATCAAAGAAAAAATAAGGTAAAAACAGCGGAGGTTCTTTGTTAATTAGTTGACAAATACGAGGGAATGTTGTATAATAGACTTGGAAAACTAGCAGGAGCAGTTTTTCTGTTCCCTATAAAAAATAAAGGAGTTTTTTATCATGAAAAAAGCTGTAAGAAAAGCAATTATTGCAGGAAACTGGAAAATGAACAAGACAAGACCTGAGGCTAAGGAGCTTCTCGAAGCTATCAAGCCACTTGTTGCAAACGCTGAGGGCAAGGTAGAAGTTATCGCTTGCGTACCTTTTACAAACCTTGAAACTGCTATCAACGCAACAGCAGGTTCAAACGTAAAGATCGGTGCAGAGAACGTTCACTTTGAGAAGAGCGGTGCTTTCACAGGCGAGATCTCAGCAGATATGCTCGTTGAGCTTGGCGTTGAGTACGTTGTTATCGGTCATTCAGAGAGAAGACAGTATTTCGGTGAAACAGACGAAACAGTAAACAAGAGAACAAAGGCAGCTCTTGCAGCTGGTCTTAAGCCTATCGTTTGCGTTGGCGAGCTTCTCTGGGAGCGTGAGTGCAACATCACAGAGGAAGTTATCGCAAGACAGGTAAAGCTTGATTTCTTCGGCGTATCAGCAGAGGACGTTAAGAAGTCCGTTATCGCTTATGAGCCAGTTTGGGCTATCGGCACAGGCAAGACAGCTACAGCAGATCAGGCAGAGGAAGTTTGCGCATTCATCAGAGCAACACTTGCTAAGATCTATGACGAGGCTACAGCAGAGGCAGTTACAATTCAGTACGGCGGCTCAATGAACGCTAAGAACTGTGCAGAGCTTCTTTCTAAGGAGAACGTAGACGGCGGTCTTATCGGCGGCGCATCACTGAAGGCTGCTGACTTCAATACTATCGTTCAGGCAGCTGTTGAGGGCTAATTAACAGACGGATATCTAGGGGCAAAATATCATTCGTCACAAGAACAAACAAATAAAAAGTTCCGCAGGGGACGGCTGCGGCTGTCCTCTGCTTTTTTTGAACAGGGGGACGCAACTGTGAAAAAATTAATATTTGCAGCATTAGTATTATCCATGTGTATGTCATTTGCAGCCTGCGGAAGCGTTGACGAAAGCAGCGCACCTGCGGCAGAAAGCTCTCAGACAACATCTGAAGCTCAGCTTGAAAATGTAACTATCAAAATGGACTCTAGTAAGCTCCTTAGTGGCGTTGAGTTTACAGACAGCGAGCTTCTCGACAAAACCGCAGAGTTCACCAAAAAGGTAACTGAGAACGCAGAAGAAAAAGAACCGGATTCACATGAAGATGTCATCGGCGGTAGCTGGCTCGATATGAAATGTTCAGACGGCACTTCTATCTACTATGAAGCAGGAGAGAGTAACTATGTCCGTATCGGCGCAAAGACCTATTACACAGGCGACGATACTGCCAAGGAATTTAAGGAATATGTCCTGAGTTTCCTTGAAAATGGCGGTTATTGGGGATAATACGAATATAAATGATGTTGAAAGGACTAAGAAATATGTCAAAGAAACCCATAGCACTTATCATTATGGACGGCTTCGGCTATAATCACAAGGATTACGGCAACGCTATCAGAGCTGCCAAAACACCTAATATCGACAGACTTCTTGCCAACTATCCGCACACTCTTATCGGTGCAAGCGGCATGGACGTTGGACTTCCTGAGGGACAGATGGGTAACTCAGAGGTAGGCCATACAAATATCGGTGCAGGAAGAATAGTTTATCAGGAGCTTACAAGAATTACAAAGTCTATCAAGGACGGTGAATTCTTCTCAAACGAAGCTTTCACAGCAGCCGTTGAGAACTGCAAGAAGAATGACAGCGCACTCCACCTGTTCGGACTTCTTTCAAACGGCGGCGTTCACTCACATAATTCACACCTCTATGGTCTTTTGGAGCTTGCTAAGAAAGCAGGTCTTACAAAGGTATACGTTCATTGCTTTATGGACGGCAGAGATGTTCCTCCTACAAGCGGAGTTGACTTCGTAGCTGAGCTTGAAGAAAAGCTCAAGGAAATTGGCGTCGGCAAGATAGCAACAGTAATGGGACGTTACTATGCAATGGACAGAGATAACCGTTGGGAGCGTGTAGGCAAGGCTTATGACGCAATGGTATACGGCGAGGGCAATAAGGCTGATAACGCAGTTGACGCTATCAAGGCTTCCTATGCCGCTGACGTTACAGACGAGTTCGTTGTTCCTACAGTTATCGATGAGAACGGCAAGATATCCGCAAACGACAGCGTTATCTTCTTCAACTTCCGTCCTGACAGAGCAAGAGAGATAACAAGAACTCTCGTTGATGACGACTTCACAGGCTTTGAGAGAAGAAATGGCAGATTTCCACTTTACTATGTCTGCATGACACAGTATGACGCAACAATGCCAAACGTTGACGTTGCATTCAAGCCAGCAAGCCTTGAAAATACTTTCGGCGAGTATATCGCAAAGAAGGGTCTTTCACAGCTTAGAATCGCTGAAACAGAGAAGTATGCTCACGTTACATTCTTCTTCAACGGCGGCGTAGAAGCACCTTTTGAGAACGAGGACAGAGCCCTCATCAATTCACCAAAGGTAGCAACATATGACCTCCAGCCTGAAATGAGTGCATATCTTGTTTGCGACGAAGTTCTCAAGAGAATAGAGTCTGACAAGTATGACGCAATTATCCTCAACTATGCAAACTGCGATATGGTAGGTCACACAGGCGTGTTTGATGCAGCCGTAGCAGCAGTAGAAGCAGTTGACGAGTGCGTAGGCAAAACAGTCGACGCAGTTCTTGCTAAGGGCGGTATAGCACTTATCACAGCAGACCACGGCAACGCAGATAAGATGATGGAAGAGGACGGCTCTCCGTTCACAGCCCACACAACAAACCTTGTACCTCTTATTATCGCAGGCGCAGGCAATGTTCTTATCAGAGAGGGCGGCGTTCTTGCTGACCTTTCACCAACAATGCTCAAACTCATGGGTCTTGAGCAGCCAAAGGAAATGACAGGTAAGTCTATCATCAAGGACTAATCGTATAAAATCCAAGTGTGCGTACAGCTATGTTGTGCGCACATTTTTTGTGAGGTGTGTATACTATGGACGAAAAAATCACAGCCGAAAAATTTGCAAAAGATTTTTGTGACAAAGCCAAAGACCATTCGGAATGTTACCACAACAATTCAGCGTGGACAAATGTTGTATTGGGGCATGGCGGAATTATTAATCAAATTTTTGGCAATGAATTGACATATTGCCGAGAGTATTATAATATTGATGCAATTGGCTGGTCTGATATCTCAAAAGATAAAATTATAGATAATTGTAATAAAGTTGATCTAAGACCTGAATTATGGAATCTTGAAGTAGCGATCGAACATGAAAACAGCAAAAAGTTATGGCTTGATGAAGTCTGCAAACTTGCGTATATAAACTGCCCATTGAGGGTTGTCATTGCATATGCTAAAAAAGAAAATGACGATAAAGAAATAAAGAAAATAGTTAAAGAAATTCTTAAAACAACAAATGCAATAAGAGATGACCAAGAATTTCTGCTGATGTTAGGCGATTGCGGCGCAAATTCACAGCCAGACTATAGGTCATATGTGTTCGCTTATGACAGCGTTAAAAAACCTGTCGAGCCTAAGAAATAACAAAAAGGCAGTGCCGAAAACCCGGTACTGCCTTTTCTTATCATATTTGTAGGTACGAACAGCGTTCGCCCGCTTGTTTGATCGCTCAGGATATTTTCAAAACCCTATTTCAGCGGGTCAAGCCCTTTAGCCATTATGCAGTAGGTACTGCCGTATGGGTTCGGTATGGGTGGCATTCTGCTCACATGGAACTCTTTCGGTAAACCACGGCTGTCACATGGGAAACTCATGGTCACACAAGTGCCTTTGCCGATCTCGCTGTGATAACTTAGTTCACCGTCAAAACGGTCGCAAAAGCATTTTGCCAGTGCAAGCCCCAACGCCTCGCTGCTACTGTATTTCTGGAATGTGCCAAAGGGCGTGATAGCCGCCTGCCATACATCGTCTGTCATGCCGTTGCCGTTATCACTTACTGACAGTATTATCCTGCCGTCCTCGGTTTTTAGGATAAGCTCCACCTGCCGTTGTTCCTTGTCATTGTACATATATGCGTTCACAAGCAGATTTACAAGCACATTTTTAATAAGGCTTTTGTTTGTTTCAAAATAAATGCACGGGTCAATGGAGTATCTGAAAATACAGCCGTCCTCCTCAAGCAAATTGCCTTCTTCGTCGCACACCTCACCACATATGTCTGATAGGCTCTGATATTCAGTTGTGAAATTGCCACTGAAATATTTTGCAAGTTCTGTCATGTTCACCGTTGCGGAAAATGTCTTCAGTATACGAAGCCTTGCCTCATGGTCAAAATGCTCATATTCAGTGCCGGCTTTTGAAGAAAAGGATTCCTTTTGGCTGTCAAGCATCGCTAACATTTTAGAAAGCTCCATCCTTATGTTGCCAAGAAAATTCGATTTGAAACGTAAATACCCAGACTTGTCCGAAAGACGTTCTATGTCCATGCAGGAGTAATAGTGTATGAGATAATTCGTTATAATGCCATTATCTCTCAGTGGTTCAAACCGCATTGCCGCCGAGTCTGCAAACCTGCCCTTATATTCAAAGGTAGCTGTCTTTTCAACAGGCAGAATGAAAGCGTTTTCCGGAGTATCGCATAAAGCAGAAATATCTATAACATCAGGCAGATCGCCATGATTTTTCCAAATGACATTAAGCTCAGCGTCAGTGAGGATAATGTTTTCCTCAGACTGAGCATATATCTCTTTCACAGAAGATGTCAGTTCCACTTTGTTAGCCTGCCTTTCATAAAGATCTCATGTAAATATTATAACCTAAACTGTCGGGGTAGTCAATAAAAAATCATCAATATTTGATCACATTTTAAAGAATTTAGCAGTGCTTTGACGAATCAGGACGCAGGTGGCTTTGCGGTATTGCCTTAAAGAAAAAAAGTTCTAAGTTTTTTGTAAAAACACTTGCAATGTATAGAAAAATGTAGTATAATAAATACAGAAAAATTTTTAGGAGGTAAATTAATTATGGCAGTTAAAGTCGCAATTAATGGTTTTGGACGTATTGGACGTCTTGCATTCAGACAGATGTTTGGCGCAGAGGGCTACGAGGTAGTTGCAATCAACGACCTGACAAAGCCTTCAATGCTCGCTGATCTTCTTAAGTATGATACAGCTCAGGGCGGTTACTGTGGCAAGATCGGTGAGAATCTCCACACAGTATCAGCTGACGATGAGGCTAATACTATCACTGTTGACGGCAAGACTCTTCAGATTTATGCAGAAAAGGACGCTAAGGATTGTCCTTGGGGCAAGCTTGGTGTAGACGTAGTTCTCGAGTGCACAGGCTTCTATACATCAAAGGCTAAGAGCCAGGCTCACCTCGATGCTGGCGCTAAGAAGGTAGTTATCTCAGCTCCTGCTGGTAACGACCTCAAGACTATCGTTTACTCAGTAAACGAGAAGACACTTACAGCTGACGATACAATCATTTCAGCTGCATCTTGCACAACAAACTGTCTTGCTCCTATGGCTAATGCTCTTAACAAGTATGCTCCTATCCAGAGCGGTATCATGAGCACTATCCATGCTTACACAGGCGACCAGATGATCCTTGACGGTCCTCACAGAAAGGGTGACCTGAGAAGAGCAAGAGCTGGTGCTGCAAACATCGTTCCTAACTCAACAGGTGCTGCAAAGGCTATTGGTCTTGTTATCCCAGAGCTTAATGGCAAGCTTATCGGTTCTGCACAGAGAGTTCCAGTTCCAACAGGTTCAACAACAATCCTTACAGCAGTTGTAAAGGGTGCTGACGTAACAGTTGAAGGCATCAACGCTGCTATGAAGGCTGCTTCTTCTGAGTCATTTGGCTACAACGAGGATCCAATCGTTTCTTCTGACGTTATCGGCATGAGATTTGGTTCACTCTTTGATGCTACTCAGACAATGGTATCTAAGATCGCTGATGACCTCTATGAGGTACAGGTAGTTTCTTGGTACGACAACGAGAACTCTTACACATCACAGATGGTAAGAACAATCAAGTACTTTGCTGAGCTTGCATAATCTGCACAGCCAAAACTAAATTGCTTACTAAAGACCGCTTCATCATGAGGCGGTCTTTTTTGCGTATGTATACAACAAAGGTGAGCAAAAACTGGCGAACACTGTTTGTCCCTACGATTTAGATTACACAAATGTAGGGGAGCAGCGCAATTTTTGCTTTGCAAAAATACGACGTCCCGCATACTATGAACGATAAATCAGCCAAATAAAAAAGGACGAACCCCAAGTTCGTCCTTTTGTCGTTCATATCAGAAACCACGTCCTCCGCCATGACCTCTGCCAAAGCTCATTCCCTTGGAATTAGAAGTAACAATGCCGTCAATAGTCACGGTTTCCGTCTGCGACCCTGCCGTAATGGTGTAGGTTTCGCCTTCCTTTAGGTCAGCGCTTGTGAATACAACGCTCTGCCAAGTTTTTTTAGGGGTAAAGCTCAAGATCTCCTTGCCGTCACTGTCAGTGATAGTCAGTTTTTCGTTTGCTGAAACTGTCGAACCAAGATCGTGCAGAACACTGTATTGTGTGGAGTTGTCACCGAAGCCTTCTTCCATTCCAACTGCACCACAGGCGATGAGCGTTCCCCCTGTTACAGTTGCAGTGCCGTTGTAGTCAAGTGCATCGTTTCCACTGTTAGTAGGTCCGCAAACGCAAACTGTACCGCCTACCATTGTGAAGTTGCCATTTGAGTCAAGTCCGTCACCGTCAGCGTCAATGGTTACAGTTCCTCCGTTGATGTTAAGTTCAACACCGTCCTGTGACGAGAATTGGTCAGCACCCATTCTGTCTGTTGACCCTGTGTCGCTTCCGCCTGCACAGTTTATTCCGTCATCGCTTGCTACCACTGATATGGTGCCACCGTCTATTGTCACAATAGATCCCTCGATACCTTCGTAGCTCTTTGTGATGTCTACAGTGCCGTCGGATATGGTCAGATTTCCGCTAGCGTGCATACCGTCATCACCTGACGCCGCAGAAATATTTCCTCCTGTTATCACAATGTTTCCGTTGCTGTGTACTGAATCGTCTGCCGAGTCTATCTTAAATTCACCGCCGCTTATGTTCACCTCGCTGCCTGCTTTTAACGCCTTTGCAGATGTTGATGTGCTGTCCGTTGTGTCTGTGCTGTCTGTAGTAGTGTTAGCCGTAGTCTTGATAGTCAGCCCTGTGTTGTCAGCCGTAGGCATTGCAGGTGGTTCGCCTCCCATGCCGTTCCCGTTATCGTCAGGTCTGCCCATTCCGTTCGGACCACCACCACCGTTGCCCATGTTGTTCTGCCAATTTCTGTTTGGCGTGCCGTCAGACTTCATTGAAGCGTTTGCACTTCCACCTCCTGTGGTGATGTCAAAGCTTCCGCCCTCGATAGAAAGCACAGTTTCCGCCTCGAATGCGTCATTGTTTGCGACTACTGTGAAGCTTCCCCCTGTCACGCTTATAAAGCCTTTGTCAGAAGCCTCTGTGTTAGTGGATTTTATGCCGTTCGTGCCTGCGGAAATGTTGAATGTTCCGCCAGATATCTTAACGCTGTCCTTGCCTTCCATAGCGGTTGAAGCCGAGGTCACATTGATATTGCCGTCAGTGATAACAAGATCGTCCTTTGAAACTATGCCGTGCTTGTAGTGGTTTTGTCAATATCACTTGACACATTTTATTCGAACAAGAATTATGCAGCGAGAA
>NZ_QTXU01000024.1:5251-38626 GCF_003461785.1 Ruminococcus sp. AM43-6 | reverse complement strand
CAAGGCTTTCTGACAAAGGCTGGAATAGATAAAGTGCGTTCGGTATTTGCAAACGATATATTTCATGACGATTTGCAGTCAATCTATCAGGAGCAGACGTTAAGCCGTGACGAATTGAAAGCCGTATCCAAAACAGAGTTTGAAAGTATCGTCAGAAAAATTCATCAAGGCGGTTTTGATGATCCGCAGCTTGAAAATCTAATTCAAAAGCTTTATATCCAATTGCAGAATGTCAAAGGTAAAAAAGTGTATGGCTATCTTCCACCAGAGGTCAAGGAAACGGTCAACAATATATTTTTGGAGCTTGCAAGGGATGAGAATGTCCGTCAGCTCTATGAAAAGTGGTGTGACTTGGAGCGGTTGAAGTGCAAGACTTATACGCAAAAGGAAAAAGAAATGTCAGCATTGACAGAGAATAAGGTTTTTCAGCCTGTGCGTAATATGATAATCAGAACTGTGCTTGATATGAATAACCATGTAGTCGATGCAGTAGTTCAAGACACTGAACTGACAGCGTCCGATATTGATGATCCAGATGTTGTGACTTCTCAGCTTGTTGATGAAACGGAACAATTTGAAAATGATAATACAGTCACAACCTATACTGCTGATTATGTTTCGGACAGCAACTATTATTTAAAGTGGAGTAATAACTACCAAGAAGCCTGCAAGCTGATTTATGATAAGAACTCAAAGCTTGAAGACTTTCAAAAAGCAGAACAACTTTTGCTTTCGGAATCTCAGTTAGACAATGTTCTTGCTATTCACGATTTAGGGAAGTTACATTCAACTGACAAACTTGGTGCAAAAGATGAGGAAAAGTCGCTAAGATATTATTCGGAAGCCCTAAAAGGCTTTCTTGAAGTTGAGCCAAGCTCAAAGAAGCTGAAACCATATGTTCAATATCGAATAGGCAAAATGTATTGCTACGGATCAGGTACAGAACAAAACTACCAAAAGGCTTTTGAATGGTTTGAAAGATCGGCAACGCAGAAAAACAAGTTTGCTCAGTTCAGTCTTGCCAACTTGTATTATTACGGCAACGGCGTGGAGAAAGATTTTTCGCAGGCATTTTTGTGGTATCAGAAATCATCTTCGCAGGGACATCCTTATGCGTCATATGCAATTGCACAGATGTACAGTAAAGGCGAATATGTAATTCAAAGTGAAGAAACCGCGCAGAGATATTACAAGGACGCATTATCTGGATTTCTGAAACTCGAAAGCAAGGATCAGGCTGACGATAACCTATATTACAAACTGGGCTCTATGTTTAAAAAGGGACTTGGTACTGACGTTGATATGGATAGGGCTACAGATTACTTCAAACGTTCCTCTGAGATGAATAACAAGAACGGTTTATATGAGTACGGAAAGGCACTGCTGCTTGGTGAACATATTTATCAGGATAAGGAAAAGGCTGTAAAACTGCTTGAAAAAGAAATAAAGTTTGAGAACATCAATGCAAAACGCTTCCTTGCACTTGAATATATTTCGGGAGAACATCTTGAACGGGATATTGAAAAAGGACTCTCTATGCTTACTGAGTATGCCGACAGCGGAGATACTTTTGCCTGTTACAAGCTTGGCAAGATATATTTCAAGGGCGAGATCGTGTTGCAGGACTTGGACAAAGCCGAAAAATACTTGCTTTTAGCTGAGGATAACGAATTCACGCAGTATGCACTTGGCAAGCTTTATTTGCAAAAAGAAAAGTATGATATTCTAAAAGCCGTAGACTGCTTTGAAAAATCCGCAGATAAGAATATGTGGTCAAGCTATCAGCTCGGCAGGCTTTATCTTTTCGGAGCAGAGGGACTTGAGAAAGATAAGACAAAAGCAGTGGAATGGCTTAAAAAGTCCGCAAATGACGGAAATGAATATGCACAAAATATGTTGCAGCACATAGAGGAATTCGAGAACGTTATGCTTGCTAATACGATCTTTGGTCTGTTTGCAAATCTCAGTAGGTGCATTGAGGAGGATTATACGCAGAAGTATAAGGCAGTCAGACGGACGGTGGACAGCAGGCTGCGGAGGATGATACAAAAGAAAAAGCAAGGGTTGGGTCTAAAAGAAGAAAATACAATAACAATGCAATAAACGGCGGATTTATGCTTGAAAACAATCTCAATCCGCCGTTTTTATTTTGGCAAATTCTAAACTTTTTCAAAAGCTCGTCAATATTAATATATTATACATCTTTTTAACAAATAGTGTATTGATTTATCATAAGATAATTGATATAATGTAGAATAATGGCAGGATACGCCAGTTCGGTGCAGATAAAATAGTTCGGTGAAAGTCCGGACCCGGTAAAGCCCAGCAAACAGCCGGTACACAGCCTTGGAGTCGAAGCCGAGAGGTGAGGTTTAAGCGTAGGCAGTGGAGTACGAGAGCCGCAATGCGAAAGCGTGAAGCAATACAGCCCCGTAAGTTATATAGAGCGGAAGCCGATACCTTCCTCCAGGTCACAGGCAGTAATACGGCAGTCGAAATGCGAGAATGCTGTAGGTTTCGTCGGGGTCAGAGGGCGTGGCGAGCGTGCAAAGAAGTATCTGCATACCTGGGAAGTCTGATAAGCTCCTGAAATAAGGTAAGGGCGGTTGTGCGGTGTTGCCCTAAAGGACAGCGACAGAGGGACGCCGCAGGGCGGACTTATCTCGCCTGTGCTATCTGCATTATGTACTTGATCTGTGGTTTGAAAGGGCAGTAAAGCCTAAACTAAAGGGAGAGGCATACTATGTCAGATATGCGGATGATTTTCTGATATTGTTCCAGTACGAAAATGAGACACAAAGAGTAATGCATGCACTGAAGACGAGACTTGAAAAATTCGGGCTTGAAGTAGCAAAGGAAAAGACAAGAATACTGCCAATAGGCAGATTCAAAGAAAGATTTTGATTTTCTTGGTTTTACCTTCTACAACACAACTACACGAACAGGCAAATACAGACTGGGAGTGCGGACAAGCAAGAAGAAGCTACAAGCGAAGAAGCAAGCGGCAAAAGTATGGATGAAAACAAGGGCAACACCGCATAACTACCGCCTGACGGCTTTGCACGCATATTGCTTGCATATTTTCCGTCATATTAGCCAAAAACTCCTCGACTGCATAAAGCAAAGCTTTATGCCCGCGAGTTAGCCTTCGTTGTTTTTAGCCAATCTGACGAAAAATCTGACTGCGCAATATGCGCACAATAGTTGTGCGGTGTTGCCCAAGGCTTACGAAACCGCTTGCAGAAACGATGAAGATACTGGCGGCGGTAATCAGAGGGCGTTGCAATTACTATGGAGTGAACGTAAACTTCCATTCGATACAAAAATTTCTGGGAATATCTGAAACACAGCACATACCGAATGCTGAACAGAAGAGACCAAAAAGGAAAATTCAGATACGAAAAGTATCTGAGAGTGTGAAACTACTATGTATCCGAACCTCATTTAACGACTGATATATGGAACTGGTCTCCAATGACTGTTTGAAGAGCCGTATGCGGGAAAACCGCACGTACGGTTCTATGAGGGGCAGTAGGCAAGCCTTTCACTTGAAATACTTTGAAAGGAGTGTCGAGATTGTCTACTCGACTGGAATTATGATAAGAATCGCGATTATTGATGATGATATAGCAATATGTAAACAAATCTATCACTATTTGATGGAATATGACTTTGCATATATGACGGATTTTAAAATTCATTCATTTATTTCCTGCGAAAAAATGTGTGATTCGATCAAATCGGGAAATATGTACGATTTGATTTTTTTGGATATTGAATTTCCACAAATGAATGGGATTGATCTAAGTCATTATTTGAGGATAGTACAGCGCAATATTAAAACTCAGATAGTTTTTGTATCGGCAAAGGACATGTATGCGATGGAACTGTTTTCGGCGCAGCCCTTTGACTTCATAATCAAACCTATTGATAGTGATAATGTTTTTTCTGTTGTTAACAGATATATTGATTACTATCATGAATCAAACATTTTATTTACTTATACATATGAAAATACAAAGCATGAAATAGCCGTTAATTCTATAATATATATCAAAAGTGAGGGTAAACAATTATTACTTCATACCGAAAACGGCAATATACTTACCTATCAAAAATTTTCTAATGTGTTGAAGCAACAACTGAGAAACAAGTTTATTACTATTAGGCGAGGAATAGCTGTAAATACAAATCACATTATCATGAGTGATTATGATAAAATCATATTATCGGATAAAACAGAGTTCACAATAAGCCGACGATTACAGTCATATGTACGAAAAAGGATATCATATGATGTTGGAGGGCAGAAATGATAACTTCACTTTACTTGGTTTCAAATGCGTTATATGTATATGCAGTTCATATTTTTATCAATTCAATTTTTGGCAGATGTGTATTTGATAAACGAATAGAATTTTTGACATATGTGATATTCTATTCTTTGAATTCCTGCATTTATATATTTTTTGATAACATGGCTTTAAATCTTATATTTAATATTCTGCCAATCTTTCTTATATCTTTGCAGTATAAAAAAAGCATACTGAACTGCATTTTTCTGACTGTAATATTTATAGCTGTCGGAATGTTTCTTGATTGGATGTGTTCATGCTTTGACCCGAGTGCTGTTTTGGTCAGATCAAATACTATACAAAGTATCACTTTAGCAATTGTTGCTTTTATTGTAAGGGTAACTTTCAAGCGTGATGAAAAAATGCTGATCAATTCATTTTATATTTTTGTGCTTATAACAAATTCCATAGGGACAATTATTATCGGGGTCTTAGTAAAACCCAGCTTCGATATAAAGGGATTTGTTATAGCATTTATTCTGATACTGATAAATTTATTGAACTTTTATTTATACGATAAGTATATTGAAAATATGCGGATCAGGCTAATGTATAATTCCATTGACAGCGCTAATAAAGCATATAAAAATCAACTTGAAATTATTTATGAATCAGATAAACGGATCCGGCTCTTGAAGCATGATCTGAAAAATCACATTCTTAATGTAAAAAACAATATTCAACAAGGTAATGACCAAGAAGCCGTAAAATATATAGATGAAATGTCCGAGAGTATGAACCTTCAAAATGAATACATTCATACCGGAAATTCGGATATAGATTGCCTTGTTAATTATAAGCTTGCGGTTGCCGAAAATATGAACGTTGAATATACGATTAAAGTCAAGCTTCCTGAAGAACTGAATGTAAAAACTTTCGATCTGACTGTCATTCTTGGAAATCTTATTGACAATGCACTAAATGCTTTGGAAAATGCCGATAAAAAGATTTTAAAACTATTTATCAATTACGCCAAAGGTATGATAGTTATTCAAATAGAAAATACCTTTGGTGAACAGAAGCTTGATTTTAAGGACAGCGAGCATGGATTAGGATTGATAAGTGTTCGTACTTCACTTGAAAAATACCACGGTACATTAGAAAATAACGTTTCAGATGGCATATATACTGCCAAAGCCATTTTATACAATATTAAAGTGCACAAATAGACATTACGTCTCCCCTTTCCCTCACCAAAAATCTCAGCAAAAAACAGCCGCAGCTAATCGTCCGAAAAGTTGTACACCAAAGGCACGGCTATATCTGAAACAGAACTCGTCCAGGTACTCCTGTAGATGTTCCTTCGTCACGCCGTGGTATGTGCCCTCGATCATCGACTTCATGTTTGAGATCGCAGTGTGCAGGTGCCTCAGCATATCCTTTTCTGGCGAAAATGTTTCATAGTGCAGGAAATATTTCTCCATAAGACCTTTTTTCAGTGCCGCGCCCACGTTTTTTGCCGTGTGTCACGGTGCCAACATAGGTGTCGTCAAGCTCGACGATTTCCTCCAATATGTAGCGGTCATCGCGGATTTTCATTGCTTTTCTGAGCCGAAGCAGAATGTAATATGCCGTGTCATAATTGACTTTCAGTATCTTTTGCAGCTGCACCGCCGAGCATCCGCGCTTGTCATTGGCGAACAGGAAAATCGCCCAGATAATTTGCCTAAGCGACAGGTGTGAGCTGTGAAAAACTGTGCCGCTGGTGATTGCAATCTGCTTGCGGCAGGACTTGCATCGAAGCAGATTGCGAGTCTTGATCTGCCTGCATTCCGTCCCTCCGCAGTGCGGACAAACGAACCCGTGGGGTATCTCAGCCGAAGAAAATATTCGCGGCATTTGTCCTCAGTGTCGTAGCGCTCCTGGAAGTCGAACAGGCTCATGTTGCCCTTTGGTAACTTTTTTGACATAACGATTTAGCTCCTTTTTACGTTTTGTTATGTTTATTATATCATATCAGATGTTCAGTTTTTGCACAACTGGGGCGTTGGGGGGATTGGTGAGGGAAATGGGGAGACTTAATTTTTTATTGGATCTTGTCCGAAATTGATAATGCAGGCTATCTTTCGCCCGAAGCTGTATTTGTTGACGGAACACATATCAAGGCAAATGCAAATATCAAAAAGGTTGTGAAAAAAGCAGTTCCCACAGCCGCAAAGCTTACGAAAAACAGCTTATGGATGAGATCAACGAAGATCGTGAAGAACACGGCAAAAAGCCGTTTGACGGCAATAAACCGCCCAAGGAAAAGATAATAAATGAATCAACAACAGATCCCGAAAGCGGAGTTTTTCACAAAGGTGAGCATAAAGAATGTCTTGCATATGCATCTCAGACAGGATGTGATAAAAACGGGTATGTACTCGACGCAGTTATTGTTCCCGGAAACGTTCATGACAGCATTTCATTTGACCCTTTTTATGAAAGGCTGATAAAGCATTTTCCGCAGGTAAAGAATATAGTTGCAGATGCGGCATACAAGACACCTTGGATAAGCAAAAGAATAATCGATGACGGCAGGATCCTGTATTTCCATACAAAAGACCAATGAGTAAGAAAGGCTTTTTTAAGCCATATGATTACGTTCTTGACGAGAAATTTGACTGTGTGATATGTCCTGAAAATCAAATATTGAACTACGCAACTACCAACAGAGAGGGTTACAAAGAATTCAAAAGCAAGGGTTACATATGCCAAAACTGCAAGTCAAGGAATATGTGCACCGAAAATTCAAAAAGTGAAAAGCTTGTTACGAAACACATTTGGTGGGAATATCTAGAAAAGGTTGAGGATCACCGTCACACATACGGGATAAGAGAACTGTATGACAGGCGAAAAGAAACGATCGAAAGAGTGTTTGCAGACGCTAAGGAAAAGCACTCGATGAGATTTGCATATTACAGAGGCTTAGCCCAGGTCAGCAAGTGGGTTAGGCTTAAATTTGCTGCCATGAATCTGAAAAAGTATGCAATTCACAGGTGGGAGAGGAGGGTAAATCGCTGTGTTTTGATGCTTTTTACGAAATTCTCTTACGTTTTTGTTAGATTGTTGATTATATGCAAATTAAAACCCCTGATTCGTGGTGAATCAGGGGTTTTGCGACAGACTGAAAGACCGCCGGATAAAAACGGCAGTCTTTTTTACCGTTCATACCCAAAACTACTACCGCTCATACCATAATACAACACAAATCGAAAAAATGTGGTACAATATTATAAAAAGTAAAGGAGAGAGAATGATGAAGAGATTACTAAGCAGGTGCTTAAGAAGATATGGAAAATTGATTGCAGCTTTGGCACTCGCAATTACAACAGCAAATGTAAACAGCTGTTGTATATGGATTAATCACCAGCCAGAACTACCAGATGGTGCTAATAATCTTCGCAAATTCTGATGTTTACAAGAATCTCAGAGTACATTACTCAACAGCTTGAAAATGAAAATATTATTATTTCTGAAAACAGGGAAATATATAGGTATGGAATCCAAATCGGCTTAGTAATAACGCTGAATTTGATAACTTCCTTGTTAATAGGAGCTATTTTCGGTGAGCTTATTTTTTCAATACTTTTACTGGCAGTATATATACCATTAAGAACATACTCAGGAGGATATCATGCCTCTACAACAATAAGATGCTATATTGTATCTAGTGCAATTATGGTAGCATGGCTCTCTATATTTAAATGGGTAAAACTTCCAACAAATTATTATGCAATTACATTCTTCTTTAGTATTATAATTTGTTGGTATTTGTCTCCAGTAGACACAAAAAATAAAGCAGTTGACGATTTAGAAAAAAAGGTGTTTAAAAAAAAATCACATACCATACTATTTATTTATAGTATGGTATATTTCATTCTATATTACTATTCGACTGTTAAAGTAATAATAATTATTACTTTAGCAGTATGCTCTGAAAGTCTAATGCTTGTATTAGGTAAAGTTAAAAATAAAATTGAGAATTAAAAGTAATAAATGGTTAAATATTCATGGAGGAATAACTATGAAAGAAAATATGATTTATGTAAAACCGATAATGACAGTTTATGATTCTGAGGATATTAAAAATATTGAGGCTCTGGCTACATCAATTTCGTGCTCGGGTGCTGGTTCAGGTGTAAATTGTGGATCAGGTACTGGGGTACATCAATGTTCTTGTGGTAGTGGAAAATCTTATTGTAGAACTAAGGCATAACTATGGATTATACTAGAGTGATCGAGTTTATTCTTTCAGTTAATTTAGATATTAAGTTGCGAATAAATGGAGATAGTATGCTCCCAGATTTACAAAATAATGAAATTGTAAAGATAGTCAAGTGTGATAATTATGAGTTGGGCGATGTTGTATTATTTGTTTACGAAAATAAATATTTGCTAATTCATAGAATAGTGTCACTTAATAAAGATTACTATTTTTGTAAGGGCGATAATGCGTTTAAAATTGAACAGATTCCACACAAAAATGTGTATGGTAAGTGTGTATGCAAAATAAGGAATGACAAAGAAATTCAATTGAATAAAATTGATAGAAAAACTCTTGAACTGTCTTATAAAATTGGTATTTTGCTGAAAGAGTTAAGCTATGATTATGAAAAAGTTAAAGTTTCAGATATTTATAACGAGTATAATAACTATTATTTAAAAAGAAGGGGATTAGATAATGGAATATGCACTTGAAGAATACATTTATGATAGTGAAAGAATGATATTATATCGAAATAGTCTTGAACAAGAAAAGATTGATTTATTACGGGAACTATATAAAACTAATATTTATTATGATGAAATATATGACAGGTGGTTATCTTCATTAGACTCTCTTTCATACAAAAATCACCTAAATACTCAATTTGGTATATGTCTAACATACAATTGTCAATTAAGGTGTACTTATTGTGGTTATTCTTCCCAAGAAAATAATACAACCAGTTTAACTCTTACTGATATTGAAGCGTTTACTATACATATTATCAAAAATATTAAAATAAAAAAAATGCTATACAATATACAAGATAAGCTTAAAGTTTTTTTTACTGGCGGAGGAGAACCAACATATGATTGGCTTGTGTTTAAATCGGTTATTGAAATGATAGAACATAAATGTATTGAAAATAACATTGAGTATTCTTTCGACTTAACAACCAACGGTTTACTATCTAATGATAAAATAAAATATATAGCCGAACATTTTGATAGTGTAATGGTATCTTTTGATGGTACTCCAAATGTACATGATAACAATAGGATAAATACCAGGAATAGTAACGGTCATAAAATTGTTGTGAATACAATATCTAAATTAACTCAATGTACAAAAAAACCATATGTTACAGTAAGAACAACAATTTGGCAATACGACTTTAATAAAATGACAGAAATGGCAGATTATATTCATAGTTTTTTTAGGAATGTCGATGAATGGAGCTTATTGCCAATTATTCCTGTTGGAAGAGCAGAAGCGCGTATTAAAACATCTGCAGATAAATTAGAAACCTACGATTATTTTAAATCGTACATGGCGTTAAAGAATTATATTAGTGAAAATAAACTAGATATACAATTATCAACGCCGATGTTTCCTCTGCATCTATGTGAAATATTCTGCGGTTCACTATTTGTAAAGTGTCCGTGGTTAATGCCTGATGGATCAATTGTTACTTGTATAGAATCTAAGAATATGAAAACGATTGTTGGAAATATCAGTGATGCTGTTGTTAATATTAAAAATTCTTATTCAGATAAAATAATGCAGAAATATAGAGAAAAATATATAGGTTGTAAAAATTGCTTTGCATTTAGATTATGTAAAGGTGGTTGCCCTTTAAAAGAAATAAACAGTAATAGTCCAAGCTCAAAGATAAATGAGTGGGAATGTTCAATGATAAAAGAATACTGGGAATACATTTTAAATAATATTGTTAGGTCTAATGAATGTTTGGGGTGGAAAGCTAAAAATATTTCACACTCTAAACTGTCTTATGGTGATGCATTTTTAATTCAGAATAAAGAATCATAGAAGTTACCGAACCTTGTCATAGAAAGTCACGGTTACAAATTAATCTTATATTAATGAAGTAATTGCTTTGGATGTCAATATATATTTGTATTTTAGGATATAGTATTTTTTGACTAAACAGAAGTATTTTCTCATATTACTGTATGACAGACAAGAGTTTATATGCTGGGTCTCTATAAATCCCCAATTAATATGTTATACAAGGAGTACTAAATGCTTATATATAATGAAAATAAATTTGAAATTAATAAAAATCTATCAATGGAAGATGTAGATGATGAAATAATTATATACAATATGGAAACAGAACATATAATAATACTAAATTGTACAGCTACACACATTTGGGAGCAGATATTTAATAGTAGCAATGATGTTCAATTAACCATTACGGACATATATAATAAACTTTCATCAATTTACAATGCAAATCCAAATTTGAAAGAAAAAATAATGACTGACATTTTAGAAATAATTAATCAATTTATATCAGAAAAATTATTGTGTCGGATGTAATTAAGTGAGAATTGAATAATGATTAAGTTTATAAAGGAAATTGTAGATATTAACATAGTAATATGTATTGAAAATGAACTTTATATAGAGAACAAAAAGATTTTCAATAAAGTATTATTTTCATTTAATAGATATGATTCATATGACGAAATAGAAGATGTACTATATCTTTATAAATATAGGTCTAAAATAAATAAAAGAATTCGACCGTTATGTAGAAGAAAATGTGACACAACTAATCAAAATTGGTTATATTATGCACTATGTGCAATTACTCAATATATTCAGGTAAAGCTTAATTGTACTATTTTACATGGGTCATGTCTTATTTATAATAATAAAAAACTACTAATTTTGGGGAATAGATATTCTGGAAAAACAACAATGGCAAAAAATATTTTGCAATCACAATCTGCGATACTCTTAGATGATGATAATATATATATATATAAGAGCAGCATTATCGGATTCGGTTTACCATTGGCACTAAGGCAAAAAGATGATACAGATAATAATATAATTGGTATTACTTATGATAATGATCAAAATCTTAGATATATATATCCTGCATTTAATACAATTGATACTGTTAATAGTGTTGATATTATTATCTTTCCACACTATTTGCACAATGCTAATGAGTCATTTAAATTCCTTACACAAAAAGATACAATACAATTATTATTGAATAATATTCATTATACACCCAATATGACACAGTTGTATTATGACATCTGTAAAATAGGATTAAATTCACAAGCTGTTATTATGGAATATAGTAATACAAATAATATGTTTAAGATGCTTAATGAAATATTATAATGGGAGAATTCTTTATGAAGCAGTTTTTTTTTGATTTAAAAAATGTAATTTGGTTAGCTAAAGAGTATTTTAAAAATGCAAAAGACTTGTTAATAATGCAAATTATAATTGCTATAATTATAATACCAATAAGTTCTGTTGCTAGTATTGTATTCCCACAAAAAATTATTGATCTTATCCTGAATGGTACCAACATTCAATATATTATCAGCTGTGCTCTCATAATTGAATTGATAATACTATTTCCAGATGTTGCAACCGTTCTTGTTGATTTACTTATTTACGATAAGAAAAAATGCTTAATTGACTATAAAATTAAAAACAAGATATATATTCATTCATTAAGCTGCGACTATAAACATTTTGACGATCCAGATTTCTTTAACAAATACGTATGGACACTTACTAATTATACGCAGAAATCAGATGAAGCACGAAATTATATAGTTTCTTTTCTTATGCATATATCGAATCTTGTAGCAATAATAACTTTGATATCTTTAACTGGACCTTTAATATTAGCCATTGTTATGTTAAATGTTATAATTAGATATTTTATTAATTTGAAATTGAATAAAATTGATATGTCTTTTGAAAATGAGAATGTATTTCCAAATCGAAAATTAGATTATATAAATAATTTATTCTATGAAAAAAAATATGCTATAGATTTAAGATGCAGTAATTTAAAATCCTATTTATTCAAAGAATTAGAAGCTGTTCAAGAAATTAAACAGAAAATAATAAAGAAATATAATAGAACATGGATTGTTTGGATCTTGTTAGGACAATTATTTACATCACTTTCCTATGTTTTAGTAGTAATTTATATTGCCTATATTATATTGAATGGTCAAATAAAAGATGCAACTATGTATATAACAATTCTAACTGCGGAAATTCATTTACAAAAAGAACTTGATGAATTATTTAAATTTTTTAGTCTTTCAAATGCCCTCAGTTTAAGTGCCGAAAAAATCAAAGAGTTTTTTTCGGTAAAATCTTCAATAGAAAATAATAATAGTTATGAAGATTTACATATTAAACAAAAAATTAAACTTGAATTCAAAAACGTTGTGTTTTCCTATAATAATAAACAAAATGTACTTAACAATGTTTCTTTTTCTGTTGATTACGGTGAAAAAATTGCGTTTGTAGGTGATAATGGTTCTGGAAAATCAACCATTATTAAGTTATTACTGAGACTATACGATGTCGATTCTGGAAATATCTTTATTAATGGAATTGATATAAGAAAATATAATATAAAAGAATTAAGAAAAAAAATACTGTGTGTGTTCCAAGATATGAATATCTATGCAATGACAATATATGATTATTTAAATCTTAATAATTATAATAAGATTAATACAGAAAATATTTATTCTACAGATGAAATAAATAGTTTTATGAAAGAAAATGGATTTAAATATACAGATAGTTTAACTAAAGAGTTTAACGAAGATGGAATAGTTCCATCTGGTGGTCAAACACAAAAGATGATACTATTAAGAATATTTGTAAATAATCACCCTTTACTAATCCTTGATGAACCAACGAGTGCATTAGATCCAATTGCTGAACATGATATTATATCTTATTTAAATAAAGTTGAAAATGCTACCGTTATCATGGTATCACATAGATTATCAACAGTAAAAAAAATGGATAAGATATATGTGGTTAAAGACGGTAAGATAGTAGAAAGCGGTAATCATTTGGAATTAATTGAAAGAAATGGATATTATAAAAAAATGATTGAAGCACAGGAGTTAATTATTTGATAAGTATGTATCTAGTGCAATCTATATAAAACAAAAGAGGAAAAATTATAATGAATTTTTATGCTATTTATGATGATGTTATTAATGACATCGACTTATTTATTCAATCAAGTTCATATAGGCCTGATGATTTTTACTGGGATATTAATTGTTTGAAATTTTCAGACGATAATAGGTTAAATCAGTTTTTTAGCGATTACATTAAAGATATAAAAAATTATACTTTTGAATGGAATAAAAGAAAACAATCTGATTTGTTCAAAAATTATTATATACAAAATGTTGATAATTTTATATGGTTATATAATAATTTAAGTGATCAAGAATCTAAAAATACACTTTTACGTTTAATTAAATCTCAAATTGCGTATAGTATTTGTGGAGATCTTTACTTATTGTTATATCCGAACCAGTCATATGTTGATGTGCAATCCCAAGGTTTGCTCTCGGTATATGAATCATTTTATGAAATTGAAGATATTAAGATCTACGGAACTGAATATGAAATTTATGATACGTGGAAAAGAGAACAATATTCATATAAAGATAAAGTAGTACCAAATATTTCTGATACAGTAATAAGCTTGGGCTGTTATTATGGTGAAACCTCAATATGGTTCGCAAAAAAGGTTGGTAATAAAGGTATTATATATGCTTTAGATGCATCGAAAAAAAACATTAGGGTAGCAAAAAAAAATATTATTATTAACCATATAGAAAATATTATTTTGGAAAATATTTGTTTATCAGATAAAGAAGATAAAAAGTTCTTTTTAGATGCTAATGGTAGTAGTCGAATAATAAAGAAAGAAGATTCCTCTTATTTACATAAAAAAGAAGATTATATTGAAATTTGTACGACTACACTTGATAAATATTGCGATTCTAATGACATTAATCATATTAATTTTTTAAAGATTGATATAGAAGGAATGGATTTAGCAGCAATAAAAGGGGCCAAAAGAATAATACAGCATAGCAAACCCAATATAGCAGTGGCTATATACCATAAGCCATCGGATTTTATTGAGATACCAAAATTGTTAAAATATTTTGTTCCCGATTATAAATTTTATTTATCTAATAAACGTTTAGACTTCAATGAAACAATTTTATTTGCAACGGTTTATTAATTATGCTATTGTAAAGTATTTGTATTATTCTTGCCATTTGGTGGGTATATTACAAAAGCTATCATCTTTTTTATAATAAAAAGCGGAGTAAGTCATAGAAATTATTAAATTACTGTGTTTTTAGAGTTGTATGAGTTTTACAATCGGTTAGTTCATTGAATAGAAAGACGAGGAGGTTCAGTCTTGTATAAAAGAAACATCCTAGAAAACGCTCTGATTAAATTATCTAATCCTCAATTAAAAAAATTCGACTTGGATAATGTAAATATAGAAGATCTTTTTAACCTTGCATTGAGACACGATGTTTTTTCAATTGTTTATTTAAATGTTTCACGTCAAGAAGAATTTAAAAAGCTTATAAAGAAAGAGTACATATTAGAATATTATAGCCTAAAAAGAAGAAAGAAAATAATAAAGGATACATTACAAGATTTTATTGATATGGCTGAAAAAGAACATATTGAAATAATGTTATTAAAAGGAATTGTTTTAGATAGTGAAATTTATAATGGTTGTCGTGATTATTCTGATATTGATATAGCCGTTGATGATGATAATTTTTTTAAATTACTATTACTGTTTCATAACCTTGGATATTCTTGTTCTGTTAAAGGCGATATTTCTATATTGAAAAGTATATATAATAATTCCTCGCATCGCTTGTTTGAGTTTTATAAATATAAAGATGGTAATATCATAAGCTTCGATTTACACAAAATATGTAAAGAAAATCCTGAGTGTTTAGATAGTATTTATGACGATTCGATAAAAAAAGGTTCGGTTCATTACCCCAATATAATTGATTCTCTTATTTTTGCTTGTTTTCATGCATGGCGACATTATCCTCATACTTTTAGAATTATTTCTGGAACGAAAGCCATTGTTTTAAAAGATTTGATGGATATTAAGATGTTATATACAAAAATATGTGAAACAATAGGAGAAGTGAGTATTTATAAACGTGCCCATGAGATAGAAGCAATAAATGTTTTAATTGAGATGTTATATATTACAGAGATAATATTAGGTTCTTTTGTTAGTAAACAGTATGAATTTTATTTTATTCCTAATATTAATCATAACTATGAATCAATTGGTCAAGAAACAACATTTGAGAGTAGATTTTTTAATCCAAGTAAGGATAGAGATTTTGTGAAATCGCAAATCACAAATAGATTATCATATTTAAATTCTGGTTCTGATATTATTTGTTGTTCCATTTATAACAGTGGATTATTAAACAATAATGCAGTAATCTGTTATCTATGGAAAGATTTATTTGGATCAACAATATATATACCCAGGAACAAATTTGCAATAGCTAAATTCTATTGGGATGAATCCTCTTTTTTTATTCATATTGATTTATTTACATCTTGTTTCAAAAAAGGAGGCAATATGGTATTCGATGAGTGTCAGGATTCTATAGAATTAATATTTCCTGATGATGAAATTACTATTTCTTTTCAACCCAAAACGAATAATAGATTTTCTGTATTTATGGTTAAAAAAGATTCTTTAATAAAATCGAGAATATCTAATTGTTTTTTTCAAATGAAGATTAAAGAAAATATTGTACATATGAAATTACAGATTCCGTGGAATATAACAAATATATGTATTAGTAAATCACATAGATTTAAAATGTATTTAAACATAAAAATGGGCAATATAAAAAATTTTGGGAAACAGATTATAATGCCGTTTGGAAAATCAACATATGTAAAACTAATTTCATAAATCTTCCGGATAATAACATAGTTAATATATTAAAGCTATATATATCATATAATTAAAAATAATTATTTGATTTGTATACTTTTATAAAAAATTAAATAGGATGAAAAAATGACTGAAAATAACAGGCTCGGTCAGTTCATATCCGAGAAACGAATGCAGAATTCTATGACCAAGCAGGAGCTTGCAGGACTTATCGGCATATCTACAGCGTACCTTAGTCAAATCGAAAGCGGTATAAGATGCAATCCTAAAGAGGACATAATAGCGAATCTAATTTCTTGCTTACATTTGACTACGGAAGAAACTTACAAACTTTACGACCTATATGCAGCAGTGAACAGTACAATTGCCATTGATGTCACACATTACATGAAGCAAAATGCTATAGTATCTAAGGCAATTCGTATAGCAGAAAAATATGGCGCTAAAGAAAGCGATTGGTTTGAGTTTATAGAAAAGCTGAACAAATGAACAAATAATTTTGCGGTAGTTGCCGCAAAATTATTTGCAGTTTGTTTAGCTGACCAGCTAAACATTGGGGGCTTGATAGATTGATCGAAGATAACATACATCAGATACGCTGTCCTATATGCGGCGGCAGACTTTTTGATGTAATAACGCAGAAAAATCAAGATGATTGCTTTGGCATACATTTCGCAGTGCTGATAAAATGCTGGAAATGTCACAACACGATAACTTTAGGAAAAATAAATAATACTCATTACTTAGTACAAGCATCACACGCCTATAATAAAATAGGATAACTCGGAGTAGAAGCCTGACAAGTAAGCTTTTAAAGCTTATGTCGTTTTCTGCTCCTTTTTTATTTGCTCCGTCTCTGCTTTGAAAGCAGGAACGGAGTTTTATGTTTTTACAATCAAAATGGCTGTGCGTAACAGCAAAATATCCTTGATCCTCCGTGTTGATTTACATAATAAATTTCAACATGGAGGACATAAAATTGAAAACTGAATATTTAAAGATCGACATGGAGCTTGTGAGGGAGATCATAAGAGACAAGGGTTACTATTACATTACAGCAGAAAGACTGTTTGATAAGCGTTTTGTGGGGTCGAAGCTCTACATAGTTACGGACGATCCCGATTTCAAAGAAAAGCACCCTCAGCTCGCTGAAATGACAATTATGAGCGTGGTGGAGTTCGAGCCAATTGCGCAGGTTGTCAATGATTATATTGGTCAGGAAGATAAAGAACGCCATAGAGAAAGAATAGACATCGAAAGCCACGAAGTGCAGAACCTTATTACTGACGAGTCTATAGATCAGGTTTCGCTCCGACAGGCTATTTCTGCCTTGGATACGCTCCAGAGAGAAAGGCTTATAAGTTATTATTTCTATGGAGAATCTTTTACAGAGATTGCAAGGAGACAGAATGTATCTGCGAGAGCTGTAAGCTATTCTATAAGATTGGCAGAGAAAAAGATCAAAGAATATTATTGCACTTTTACTAAGAAATAACAAGCCGGTTTGTGCATTCCTACAAAACTTTTTCTTATGACTTCAGAAATGATCTCTCCCATTCCCTTATTTATAGAAGGATAAAATACTAAGCCTTTCTCAGAACCTTGAAAACAGAATATCAGCGCATCAGTGTGCAGCGCTGTCGGTGCAGGGTGAGACCTGCAAGCTGCGGCTTCCACACGCCATGACCTCATAAGATCGGGTATCCGAGCTTATTAGCGAGCGATCTATGTGACGAAAGCCAATGGGAGAATAGCCATTCCCATAAAGCCATGACCTCCGACAGCGCGCGCCCATCTGTAAAAAACGGCTTTGACCTTGAAAGTCATTGAGGCACGAACTATGTGAATGGTGAGGATACCGTTCGGCTGATGCGCTCCCTTTGTCGGAGGAGGCAGAGAGATCTGTCAGAGAATATTCGGCACATTGCCCGGAAAGCGACAGCCTAACAAGCGGTTGAAAAGGTAATGAAAACGCCCCGGAGGAACTCCCGGGTAAGGCAGCCCTATCGGACTGCGTAACGACAGTAAAATGCCGTTCAATTGGCAAAATGATTTTTTTGAGATATTGCAGGGGCTTTTTCCTCTGCAAAATCTCTTTTACATAAAAAGAAAAGGATGTGATATTTATGACTGACCCGTTGAGGGGATATGTGTATATAGCAAAGGTAAACGGCGAGTATGGCTCGGAACAGCACGGAACAAGACCCGTGGTCGTGGTACAGAACGATAAAGGCAACATCTACTCGACAACAACGATAGTTGTTCCAATAACATCGAAAGACAAGCACTACCTGCCAACCCATGTGCCGCTCTGCACAAATATTTTTGAAAAGCGAAGTATGGCTCTTGCAGAGCAAGTGATGACATTATCGAAGGACAGACTGATGAGGTTTATCGGTGCTTTGAGTTTTTCGGATATGCTGAAAATAGATAAAGCGCTTAGGATAAGCCTTGAAATATAGCAGGAGAAGGAAATGAAATTAGTGGAACACGAACTTATAGAACCCGTACAGCAGTTTTTTGATAAGGCTGCGGAAAACGGACTTGAAAAGCGAGAAGGTCAGATAGAAATGTCCTCGGAAATATGCGAGGCTGTTGTGGAAAAGAAACCAATAGCAGTCGAAGCAGAGGTCGGTATCGGCAAATCGATAGCCTACCTTGTGCCGATCATTTTGCAGTACTTCAGAGAACGCAGACAGATCATCATAGCAACCTCAACAATAGCTTTGCAGGAGCAGCTTGAAAATGACGTACATACGGTTCTGCAAATGCTGGGCGTAAAAGCCGATGTGATCCTCGCCATGGGAATGAGAAATTACATCTGCCGCAGGAGGCTTGCAGGCTGTATAAAGCATAATCGTCAAAATTCTGAAGCTCTTGAACGTATTTTCAATATTGCAAAAAGCGGCGAACAGTTCAGGAACAAAATTGGCATAGAGATAAACGACAGGCTGTGGGACAGCATCTGCATAAAAAACTTTGGCGAAAAATGCAGAGAATG
Organism: Ruminococcus sp. AM43-6; assembly: GCF_003461785.1. NCBI lineage: Bacteria > Bacillati > Bacillota > Clostridia > Eubacteriales > Oscillospiraceae > Ruminococcus > Ruminococcus sp. AM43-6. The sequence goes on along the minus strand of NZ_QTXU01000024.1, from coordinate 19,274 downwards.
CCGATACGCTCATAACTGTCAATACTCGAGTATGAGAAGTCGTATGCAATACGAAAACTGTATTGTGATATGCAATCAGAATATGCTTGCGGCACACCTTTTGCAGAGGGATAACGGTCTGCCGGGCATTTTCAATCCGTCAAACAACATAACGGTCATTGACGAAGCGCATAATCTCGAAAGCAAATGCAGAGACGCATATACAAGAAAGATGAACAAAAGTCAATTCAGATACGAGCTGACTGCGGCGAAGAAAAAGTTGAAAAACACTCAGCCAATAAGTGTTCTGCGTGAGATGTACGCAGATCTGTTTAAAACCCTGCACTATGATATAGCCATTCAAAAGCGAAACGCTGAAGGTGATATGCAGGCGTACTATTTCAATCAGGGCGAGTATGTGAAAAAGCTGCTGTTCGATATCCGCAGGAGTCTTGCCGACTTAGAAAAGAAGCTCGGATACAAGTTGGCATCACTAGCCTTTTTAAGAGAGCTGTGTAACATACGAAAAGAAAACATCATATGGCTTGAAAATGACACGGAGCTGACATTTTGTATTTGCAAAAAGGACATTCGCAAGGACATATCAAAACTGCTGTTTAAGAACGGTACTTGCACGGTTCTGACATCGGGAACAATATCAAGTAACAGCGTTGGAACGCCTGCCGAAAGGTGCAGATATTTTCTTGAAACGATAGACTTTCCGACAGATAAAGGCATAGTTTCAGAGCCAAAAAAATCGCCGTTTGACTACGATAAGAATACAATGCTGTATATTTCGCCGGAAATGCCCTTCCCCGGACACAGCAAGCTAGAAAGAAAGCAGTATGCGGAAACAGCGATAACTGAAATAGTCAGGCTTCTTGCAGTCACAAACGGAAAGACGCTTATTCTTTTTACTTCAAAATTTGATATGTCCTATGTCTATGGCAGACTGACAAATATGGGCTTGCCGTACAATCTGATGATTCAAAGTGACAGTTCGTCACAGAGACACAGACTTGAAGAATTCAGGAGAGACATAAATTCGGTGATTTTCGGCTCGGGAACGTTCTGGGAGGGTATCAATATTGAGGGAGAATCGCTTTCGCAAGTGATAATATACAAGCTGCCGTTCCCCATACCCGACCCGATAAACGAGTACAAGATGTCGCTGTCAAAAGATCCGATAATGGAAGTAGCTGTGCCGGAAATGATAATCAAGCTAAAGCAGGGTGCAGGCAGACTTATACGGTCTGTAACGGATAAGGGCATTGTTTCGATACTCGACCCGAGAGTCAACAGTGAAAGCAAAGCACTGTACAGAGAAATGACATTGTCGGCATTACCCGAAAAACATAGAATAGAGAGCATTGATGACCTTATAGAATTTTGGAATAAAATAAACGGAGGAAGCTGAAAATGGCGATAGTAAAATATGCGCAGGCTGAGTACATGGACACTTTGATGAGAGCGATAGTTGACCGCGCTCTGGTCGACACCGAGATCACCGAGGAAGAAAAGGAAAAGCTTAAGAAAAAAAATATGGAAACAGCTTTTGCACTGTATCCGTCGCTTAAAGATTGGGAGGCGGCAGTATGCTGAATTTTATTATGGGATCAATGGTCGGAGGTCTGATTGGAGTTGTAACTATGTGCCGGTGCATATCCGCAGGACAAGCGGATAAACGTCTTGAAAAAGATGTGAATGACTGACAGCAAGTGAGCTCTGCACAGTTTTCGGTCATCATTTTTATTGGTGTTGGTGATACCAATTCGCACAAAATTGTGGTATTGTTGTCACAAGGCAGCTGAAACTGTCCGGAAAGGAGGGAGTGCGAATGGCACAGGTAACTATCATTGAGGCAGCTAACGCAGCCGAAGTAAAGCTGAAATTACGCTGTGCTGCATATTGCCGAGTATCAAGTGATTCCGATGATCAGCTAAACTCCTTTATGGCACAGACAAGATACTATGAAAAAGCTTTTGAAAAGTCTGACAGAGAACAGCTTGTGAATATTTATGCAGACGAGGGAATAACAGGTACTCGTGAGGACAAGCGTGATGGGTTTCAGCGAATGATAAAGGATTGCCGAAGGGGAAAGATAGACAGGATATATACTAAATCAATCAGCCGTTTTGCAAGAAACACAAAGAACTGTCTGAAGAACATCAGAGAGCTTAAAAGCCTTGGCATATCCATATTTTTTGAGAAAGAAAACATTGATACCGCAAAGCTGACTGATGAAATGATGATCACCATTATGGGCGGTCTGGCGCAGGAGGAATCCACTTCTATTTCGCAGAATATGCGGTGGTCTGTTCAAAAGCGTATGCAGAACGGGACGTATAAGAATGCTACTCCGCCGTTCGGATTTAAAAAGGTAAACGGTGATTTGGAAATTGAAGAAAACCAAGCGCTGATAGTCAGACAAATATTTGAGTGGTACATAAGCGGTTATGGACTGAAAACAATAGCGGATATGCTAAACGGCATGAATTTGCCCGGCAGTAAGCAAGCCGTTTTATGGAAAGCAGATAATATACGATATATGCTTAAAAACGACAGATATATAGGAAACGCTATGTTTCAGAAAAGCTATGTTACCGAAACTCTTCCGCATATTAAAAAAAGGAATTACGGCGAAAAGCAGAAATACTGTGTAACTGGGGTAAACCAGCAAATAGTAGATAAAGAAACCTTTTATGCGGCACAAAAGCTGCTGAAATCTCGTCACAGAGATTTTGAAACCAACGTCTATCCATTAAGCAAAAAAGTGTTCTGCGGAAAATGCGGTGCGACATACAAACGCAGAAACCGCAGAAGCGGAGCATTTTGGCTGTGCCGAACACACGATATTAATGCAGCGGATTGTGAAAACGGCATTATTGTTGAAAGCGATATTTATTCAGCCTTCATCAGACTCCATAATAAACTGCTGAACAATTACAAGCAAATTCTCCTGCCTCTTCAGACCGCATTGCAGCATCTAAAACTTAGAAAATTCAGCGGTCAGACTCAGGTGATGGATATACACAAAGAAGTAGCTAAGCTCAGGGAACAAACTCACGTTCTTGCAAGGTTAAAAACTAAGGGGTTTCTTGACGAGGCTAAGTATATTGAGCAGACAAATGAACTTAACGTAAAAATAAGCAAACTTCAATCTGAACTAAAAAAGCTCACACGTTCCGACGATGAAGATGAGGCTCTGGATCAGATAGAAATGCTGACAGACTTCTTTGAAAAGCGTGAAAAGCCTATGACCGAGTTTGAAGAACTGGGGTTTGAAAGCATTGTGGATAAGATAGTTGTTAAAAATCAGCACGAGCTTGAATTTCATTTGATAGGCGGATTGAAGTTTAAAGAAAAGATATAGCCGCAAATGCCCTGTATGTCAAATTTAAAGACATTTCTTTGTTGCTATTGGTAATAGCTTTTCAAAAGAAAATGTGCTATCCTTGTAGTCTGAAAGGAGGCGAGATTATGCCAAAGAACAGAACAATCCCGTTCGGATACGGCATGAAGAACGGCGAGATAACTACAAATCCGAAAGAGGTATATGCTGTTGTTACAATATTCGATGAATACTTGAAAGGAAAAAGCTTGTCGGAAATAGCAAATCTGATGCAGTACGAAAACATTAAATATTTCGAAGATTCAACACGCTGGAACAAAAACATGGTCAAGCGTATTATCGAAAATGAAAAGTATCTCGGCAATGATACATACCCACAGATAATTGCAGAAAACATTTTCAAACAGGCTAACGAAAAGCGAGTACGAAAAGCTACTCGGTTAAATTTAATATCCGATGATTTACAGGAACTCAGAAACCGTACATACTGTTCCGAATGCGGTCACAGATTTTTACGGATAGGCGGCAATTCAAAGTATGAGCATTGGGATTGCAGAAATCCCGATTGTTACAGGCTTGAATATCGGCTTACAGACCAGATGATAATCGGCGCTGTACTTAATGTTCTGAATTCCGCAATAGCAAATCCGAGTCTGCTGGAATCGGGCGGTGAGATAAGCGCATATGCTCCTACTGCGGAGATAGTCCGTCAGCAGAATGAAATCAACCGTATGACCGATTCGGTTCAAGTGGATTTTGACAGAGTAAAAGCAGAAATCTTCAGGCTTGCTGAAATGAAGTACGATTGCTGTTCATACAACGACAGTCCGCAGAAAACAGAAGAACTTATAGCGTTGATCCAAAACAACGAACAATTGAATACGCTTGATATTGGCTTGTTTAAATCCTGCGTGAGCAAGATTTGGATAAGCCATTTTTGTACCATAGAGGTCGAGCTTATCAATGGTGTAAGGATAAAAAATATAACAGAGAGGGTGAATAAGAATGAGCACAGCGCCGAATGTAACGATAATTCCTGCAAAAGTGCAGACGACGCAAAATCGAGATAAATATCATCAGCTGAGGGTAGCAGCCTACTGCCGAGTATCTACAGAGCAGGAAGAACAGCAGAACAGCTATCAGGTTCAGATCTCGTATTACACAGACCTTATCAACAAGAAAAAGGAATGGACACTTGCAGGCATTTTTGCCGATGAGGGCATCAGCGGCACGCAGACAAAAAAGCGTACAGAATTTAATCGAATGATAAGAATGTGCAAAAACAAAAAAATAGACCTTGTAATAACTAAGTCAATATCAAGGTTTGCGAGAAATACCGTAGATTGCCTTGAATATGTAAGACAGCTTAAAGACCTGGGGATTGGCGTGATATTCGAGAAGGAAAACATAAACACGCTGACCATGACCTCGGAATTTATGATTGCTCTGTACGGTAGTTTTGCTCAGGCAGAAAGTGAATCAATAAGCAAAAACGTTTCATGGGGGAAAGAAAAAGCTTATCGTGAGGGCAAGGTGGCTTTTCAGTATAGCAAACTGCTGGGATATAGGAAAGGGGAGGACGGTAAACCGGAGATCGTTCCCGAAGAAGCGGAAACCGTTAAGATGATATATGCAATGTTTCTTGACGGTTACAGCATGAAAAGTATAAAGAATATCCTTGAAAGCAGAGACCTTCTGACGCCAACGGGCAAGAAAATCTGGAGCGAGTCGCTTGTTCGCAGTATTCTCCAAAATGAAAAATATGTCGGAGATGCACTTTTACAAAAGACATACACCCTTGACTGTATTTCACATAAAGTGGTCAAAAATCATGGAGAACGACCAATGTATCTGGTATCTGATCACCACGACGCAATCATAGATCGTGACACCTACAATCGAGTTCAGCAGGAGCTTGCGAGGCGAAGTTCAAAAAGAAAGGTTTCGGACAAGACCATAACCGAGCAGGGAAAATACAGCGGAAAGTACGCTCTTACAGAGCTGCTTATCTGCGGAAAATGCGGTACACCATATCGCAGGACTACGTGGGTGGCTCGTGGAAAAAAATATATTGTATGGCGGTGCATCAGCAGATTGGAGCATGGCAAAAAGTATTGTCCCGATTCGCCCACCATCAAGGAAGAACAACTTCACAAAGCTATAATCCGTGCGATAAACAACTATTACTCCTGTCGTGATGATATAGCTAAAATTCTGAAAGCTAATATCGGCACTGTGCTTGAATGTCAAGGTCGGGAAGAAATATTAGCAATAGAAAAACGGCTGAAAGAGATAGACCAAGCAAGAAACGATTTAGTCGGGCTGATAGCTGCAGGCGGTTGTGACGAGGACAAGCTGGACAGCGAGTTTGAAAAGCTGTATGAGGAAGAACAAAGCTTGAGTGAAAGACTTGCTATGCTGAAATCACAGAATCAGACCTCTGCCGAAACTCAGGAAAAGCTGGACAAAATCGTGGAGCTGATTGATAATGAAAAGTTTGAGTTGGAAACGTTTGATAATGTGCTTATCCGAAAGCTGATCGAGTGCGTGAAAGTGCTTAGCAAGAATGAGATACTTGTGATTTTCAAGGGGGGATATGAGGTCCGAACGGAAATTGAATAACGATTAAAACTTACGGCTTGTGATATATTCGCAGGCTGTTTTTGTTGGGAGGTGTAACATTGGCAGGAAACTTTGAAGGCATAAAAACAAGAAAATTCGGCATTGAAATTGAAATGACAGGACTAACAAGAAGTCAGGCGGCAAAGGCTGTTGCAAAGGCTGTTGGCGGAAAGGTTGAACATGAGGGCGGCAGCTATGACAAATATGTTGTGACGGATTCAAAGGACAGAAAATGGGCGGTAGTTTATGACGGAAGTATCAATTGCTACAATGCAAATGGCGACCATGCTTCCAAATCATACAGCGTAGAACTCAATTCTCCCGTTCTGGAATATGAGGATATTCCGCTTTTGCAGGAGGTTGTGAGATCTCTTAGAAAAGCAGGCGGAGTAACAGGTTCGAGATATTGCGCAGGTACACACATTCACATTTCGGCGGACGATTATACGCCGCAGCAGATACGAAATCTTGTGAACATTTTCGCAAGCAAGGAAGATTTTTTGTGGGACGCTTTGCAGGTGTCGTCTGCTCGTGAATCCTACTGTCACAAGATGGACAAGCAGTTCATAGAGGACATAAACAGAAAGAAGCCTAAAGACATGGAAGAGATCAAACGGCTTTGGTATCACGGCAGAATGAGCGAGCAGTTTCAGCATTATTCAAACAGCCGGTATGTTATCTGCAATCTGCACAGCTTTTTTCAGCATGGGCATTATGAGATTCGTGCTTACAACGGTTCTCTTCACGCAGGAGAGGTAAGAAGTCATATAGTTTTGGCGCTTGCTATTTCAAATGCGGCTATGACAAAAAAGTATTGTTCGCCGCACGTTTCGCAGAGTGATAATATGCGGTACAGCTTTCGGGTGTGGCTTCTGAATCTGGGACTGATAGGTGAAGAATTCAAGAATTGCAGATCGCATCTACTTAAACATCTGGACGGAGATATTGCATGGCGGCACCCTGAAGACGGCATAGCCGCAAGGGCAAAGCTGAAAGAAAAGCGTGAAGCTCAAAGGCAAGCCGCCCGTCAGCAGCGTGTCGAGCTTGTAAGCGACAACAGCACTCAAGTCGAAAATGTACCCGAAGAACACATTGAGCCGTCAGAAAGCGAATGTGACGAATTTGAAGAAGAATTTGAAATGAGTATGTAAGGAGTTTTTTATGGAATACAAAAGATTATACATTGCCTACGGCAGCAATATTAACCTTGAACAGATGGCGCACCGCTGTCCGAATTCAAAGGTCGTAAGTACAGAAATGATGAAAGGTTATGAGCTTGAATTTCGTGGTGTGGCAACTATTGTTCCAAATGAAGATTCGGAAGTTCCCGTGCTGATATGGGAGATAAACGGACGTGACGAACACAGCCTTGACCGATATGAGGGTTTTCCGAATCTTTACCGAAAGGAGCTTTTTGAGATTGAGGTGAATGGCGAAAAGAAAGAGTGCATGGCGTACTTGATGAACAAAGGTCAGATCTCGCCGCCAACCAGTTACTATTACAATGTCATAAAGAAGGGCTATGAGGCCAACGGTATGGACACAAGCTATCTGAGAGCAGCACTTGAAAGGTCGGTTTGCAGGCAGCATTATAATATTGAGCCGGACGAAGAATTATATGAAAAAGAGGATTTTGAAGAAGATGAGGATTTTGATGAAAATGATGATTTTCAGATGACGTTTTAGGGGGTGACTGAATGAAGTACAAAGGCTTTTATATACGGATCGTGCCGGATAATGAGATTAAACGAGTCGACAAGAAAGGCAAAGATGTTCTCTGCGAGGGGTTTATGATACAGTTCTTTGAAGACGAAACGGAGCAGGTCGAGATAGACAATTTTTCAGTGGCTGTGGGGTTTGAGATACTGGAGAACAGCTTGGCTGAGGCGGAGCAGTTTGCGAAGGATTATGTTGAGTGTGAGGGGAAGGAGTATCTCAAGGGTGTTTAAGTAAGTTATATTGTGATTAGTTAAAAGGAGAACAAGGCGGTAGGGAAATTATCGCTTTGTTTTCTTTTTCAAGCTTTTGTGTATGTTGAAAGTGCGAGAAATGGAAACATGTATTTTGTACTGTAAAATGATGAATTCTGCATAGACGAAAAACAGAGAAATAGTGAAAATATACAAAAACAACTTGAAATTTGGAATATTTTATGGTATAATATAGATTGGCAAGTTATAAATAGACTTCATAATTTTTGAGTTGCAAGAATATTGTATATGCCGAGGATTATAGTGAAAAATCGGATTGAAAACATTATTTAAAAGTATCAATAACGATGTGATTATAAAGAATACCGACCAAAAACGATGTACTCTTATTATTAAGTATACCGATGAAAGGAATTATAAATTATGAGTAGTGTACTCACAACAGAACAGCGTGAGCAGGCAGGTTCTGACTCCTATAATAGATTTGAATACCAGGTTCATTGGATTGTGTGTCATATAATAGGAAAACTTCAAGATGGAACAGAGTGTATTGTTTTTTGCGAATTTCACGATGATATGGCAGAGTTCTCTCCAGACAATCAAAAGTATCAGTTTTTCCAAATAAAGACAAGGGAGAATTCTTCTGATTGGACTATTGCGGAAATGTCTAAACGTGAAAAGAAAAAAAGTGGTGGTTATAAAAAATCTTTTTTGGGTTTTATTTTCTACAACTATTTGACATTTGGTGCTGAATGTTCGCATTGCCATTTTGTATCAAATAATGATTTTGATAAAGAGGTTTTGTTATGGCAGTCATATATTGAAGACGGTAAAAGGCTTCAGACAGAAAATATTGTGTTATATGAAAAAATCAAAGACAGGATTAAAAATGAATTTTTAGATGATATGCCGAGCAATTTTGATTCTGTCTTTGAGGAGTTTATTCAGAATACTTTTGTCCATAAATCGGAACTACAACTAACAACTTATGAATCTCAAACTATGGGTAAATTTTTCAACCACTTGGCAGACAAAAATATTCCGTCCAATACTGCCAATCTTATTTTTCAGCAATTGCTAAATGATGTAAGAAAAAAGAGTAAAGAAAAAATCAAAGTACCTATTAGTATGAAAAGTTTAGTTGAAAAAAAAGGTGTGGATATTGCTCAAATAGGCAAGAAAATTGATGGTAACATAAATAACAGCGGAAATTATGATGCATTTCACGATTACTTGATTACTCAATCATTGTCGGACAAGGATATTAATCGTATAGAATCAGCAAAAACGCTCCACGATACAAGGTGGCTTGATGTTAATGATGTTAAATATCAAGAAATTGTTGTTGTGTTGCGAAAAACAATTTCTACATATTGTGAATCATGTGAGACAAATGGGTTTAATAATGACCTGAAAAGATTATGCATTCAAGAATTACAAAAGCATAATCTCCTATCGGATTCTCTTGATAAATCGTTAGTTGAGGTGTTGTATTATGAGCAAAAATTCAGTTGAAAAAGTTAAACAAGAGCAAAAGTACAAAATTTTAATTAGAAATTTACGAAAACAGCAGGAGGAAAAAGATAATGAAAAGGCTAACGATAAAAAAACTGATAGTAATCAGTCAAAGTGAGTCTCGGTCGTTAGAGGTTCCTTTTGAAAATGGGCTTAATATTATTTTGGGAGGAAATAAAACAGGCAAATCTTCAATTATCAAAAGTATATTTACTACTTTGGGATGTGAATGCAAAAGAATTGAAACTGATTGGAAAAAACTGATTTCCGCTTATTTGTTGTTCTTTAAATATGGAGAAAAGCAGTTTTGTGTTGTTCGCCAAGGCAAAAAATTTCAGATTTTTGAGAATAATGAGGATTCCTATTCTTGCATTATCGAAACAGAAGCTTTTCACGAATATAGTAACTGTTTAATGGATATTTTAGAAATCAAAATGCCCTGCATTTCAAAAGATGGTAAGCAATTCAATGTAACACCGCCATTACTCTTTAGATTTCAATATATTGACCAAGATGAAGGATGGAGCAAAATAGCTGATTCTTTCAGTAATGTTGCGTACATTAAAGATTGGAAACCAAATACAAATAAATATGTATGCGGTTACCTTGATGATACGTATTATGAACTTCAAGCACAAAAAGCAGAACATATACTTGAAAAAGATGATAAGAAAAAAGAATTGAATTATAATCAAAGCTTTGTTTCCCGTATCACATCTACACTAACGCAAATTGAGAATGTTGAATCCGTTGAAGAGGTCACAACAGATATTGAATCTTTGCTTGCTAAGGCGGAAGAATTAAGGAAAATGCAATTTTCTTATAATGCAGAGATGACAGTTTTGGAAAATGATATATATGTCAATCAACACAAATTGCACGTTGTGGAACACAATCTCATAGAAACAAAAAAGGACATTGAATTTGCAATGACCAAAGAAGATGAGTTGGTCTGCCCAATTTGTGGCACTATTTATTCAAATGGATTAGAGAAACAATTAAATATAACTTCAGATTATGCTCATTGTGAAAAGCTTATTACAGAACTGAGAAATAACATATCTATTGCTACAGAAGAATTAGAAGAACTTAAGGAGAAATATAACGGTGTCTCTTTAGAAATTCAGTCTATTGAACAAAAAGTTCGGAACTCTCAACAACTTCTATCCTATTCTTCTTTTTATAAAAACAAGGGACAGTATGAGATATATGAATCCTGCAAGAGGCAATTGGAAGTTCTACAAGGAGAAATAGATTCATATGTTTCTAAAATTGCAATAATTGACGAGAAAATAAACGAAAAGAAATCCAAAGAGCGTTCCAAAGATATAAGAGAAGATATAGAAGGATATTGCCGCACCTTAGCAGATGCGATAAATCTTCCTAAAACATTCATCAAACTAAGGGATTTTGTGCAAATAATAGACCGTACTGGAAGCGAAACTCCACGATTAGTTTATATGTATCAGTCGGCGCTGTATCTATATAATTTATATAGAACAAATAGCCCTTTCAATTTTTATGTGGTTGACACTCCTAATCAGCAAGGTCAAGATGCCGAAAACTTAGGGAGCATATTCAAATCATTAGAATTATTTTTGTCTGACGAGGGGCAGGTCATTGTTGGAACTGAACGAGAAACTGGGATGGAAGGAAAAGCGAGCAATGTAATAAAGCTCACAGAAAAACGTAGATGTCTTAACAATATTAATTACGATAAACATCTTGAATTGTTAGAAAAATTGCAAAAGATTACGAATAGTTGGGTTGCATCAAACCACAAAAAACGAAAGAAATAGCAATGTCGGAGTGGATTATTTCCTAGGCCATTACTTCTAAAAATAATTGGAAATGTTCCGTTAGATAAATTCGAAAAGTATTCATTTTATGACGTTATGAATATACCAGGTGGTACAGGGTATTGATGAACGTATAGCCATTGAAAACATGAAACGTTGTATATAATAGGTTATTCAAATCATTTGGTGTAAATATACATTAACGAAAATTTGAGATTTTTCTTATGAAAAAGATTATTTCTAAGCATAACGTAATGTAATGTTTATTGTGATATAGAGATAGTCTTTTGAGAATAAACTAAATGAAAATAACATTGCGATAATCTGCTGGAGTGCGAAAAACCTCGTGAAAGCATTGTTTTCAATGTCATCTATTTTATGCAGACAACACATACTTGTGCAATAAAATAGATGCACACCTCGAAAAGCTCGTATTTACGAGCTTTTTTTGCGTTTTGAGGGTAAAAATTTCAGGTGTAAAACCGTAGATGCTTTTTCGTAAAAAAGGATCTGAACCCTCAACAATTAAACATCGTCAAACAAAACGGCAGACTTTGAGCAGATTTTGCTCTGAGCCTGCCGTTTTGTTATGAAAAAAATTCACAAAGTTTTAAAGGCTGTTTTGTCTATTGTCACGAATTTAAGTGACAATGATAAAACAGCCTTTTTTCATTTGTAGAAAAAGGAGGGATGTGTAATGTATTACGATCAAAAGAAAGTTGAATGGCTGAAAGAACGTTATCCCGAAGGAACTCGCATCTGCCTTGACAGAATGAATGATGATCCATTCCCTGTTGAGTCCGGTACTCTTGGCAGGGTCGATCACGTTGATGACGCCGGCACTTTGCATTGTATCTTTGACAACGGGAGAACGCTCGGCGTGATCCCAGACGTGGACGATTTTCACGTTATCAGAGAAGGATCGGAACAAACCGAGGAAGAAGAAATGAATATGTCAATGTAACGGTCAAGTTAAGAAAGCTTGGCCGTTTTTTATTGCAGAAAGGAACGTGGTAAATGATAAAATATTTCGATATCTTTGCAGGTATCGGCGGATTTCGCTCTGGACTTGAAAAAGCGGGTGGTTTTGAGTGCGTCGGTTACTGCGAAATAGATAAGTATGCTAAAAAAGCATACGAAACGTTGTATGATACGGAAAACGAGGTGTATTACGATGACGCAAGAAAAATTGACCCAAACGAACTGCCCGATTTCGACCTTATTTGCGGAGGATTCCCTTGCCAAAGCTTTTCGATCGCTGGAAAACGGAAAGGATTCAGCGATACCCGAGGCACTCTCTTCTTTGAGATCGCCAGGATTGCCGCCATTAAAAAACCTAAATATCTGCTCCTTGAAAATGTTCCCGGACTGCTATCACATAACGAAGGCAGGACGTTTGCGACCATCCTTAGTACGTTGGATGAATTGGGGTACGATGTCGTATGGGAAGTGCTTAACAGCGCAGATTTTGGTGTACCCCAATCCAGAAAAAGAGTGTATATTATCGGATTTCATAGAGAAAAGTGTTCCGGAAAAGTATTGTCTTTCACAGACGCAAATCCAAAAACTCTTGTCAAAAGAATTTCAGGCAGAGAGGGCAACAGAGTATATTCAGCCGACGGACTGAGCATAACCCTTACAAGTCAGGCTGGCGGATTCGGCGGAAAAACAGGCCTTTATGAGATAATCGGCCTGCCGATAAAATCAAAAACTAAGTCGGGCTATCAGATCGCTCTGCCCGGCGACAGTATTGACCTTGCATATCCAAATATGAATTCAAGGCGTGGAAGAGTGGGCAAGGAGATAGCCCATACCCTTACAACAAGCTGTAATCAGGGATATTACGCATTGGGGATAGATATGAATCCAGAGCCGAAGGTCACGGAGCTTGCAAGATGTATAACCGCAAGACAGGACAGCGGTATAGGTCATCATAAGGGTGAGAAGTCCGCAGTGATACTGGTTACCGAGCCAATAGCTGTGCTTACCCCTGCAAAGGCAGAAGTAAGACAGGAGGGACGAAGATTTAAACTTCCCAACGAGCCTATGTTTACGATAACTGTAACGGACAGACACGGCGTTGTTTACTGCGGATATATACGAAAGCTTATGCCTTTGGAGTGCTGGCGTTTGCAGGGCTTTACCGATGAGCAGTTCAACAAGGTCAAAGCCACAGGAATGTCCGATGCTCAGCTTTACAAGCAGGCAGGAAATGCGGTGACAACTAATGTTATTGAGGCTATTGGAAAGTATATTTCAGAGATCGACAAGGAGAATGGAAATGGAACAGAAGATAAAAATATTTGAGAATGAAGAGTTCGGTAAAGTAAGAACGATCATAAAGGACGGCGAGCCTTGGTTTGTGGGAAAGGATGTTGCCAAGATTTTGGAGTACAGAAATACGAAAAAGGCATTATCTGATCACGTTGATGAGGAAGATAAGTATCAGGGCGATGGGGTAACAATTCGTGACCCCATGGGCAGAGTGCAGCATCCGACAATAATCAATGAAAGCGGACTATACAGCCTAATACTTTCAAGCAAGATGCCAAGGGCAAAAGAGTTTAAGCACTGGGTAACATCAGAGATACTCCCGACTATACGCAAAACAGGCGGCTATGTTTCAAACGAAGAAATGTTTATTGAAAACTACCTGCCCTTCCTCGACGAACCGTACAAAAATCTTTTCCGTCTGCAGATGACGTTTATCAGCAAATTGAATGAACGGATCAGAAATGATAAGCCACTCGTGGATTTTGCTCTGCACGTTGCCGACAGCGATGATCTAATAGATATGAATGCTATGGCAAAGCTTGCGGCTGAAG
>NZ_QTXU01000024.1:0-5241 GCF_003461785.1 Ruminococcus sp. AM43-6 | reverse complement strand
TCGTGGATTTTGCTCTGCACGTTGCCGACAGCGATGATCTAATAGATATGAATGCTATGGCAAAGCTTGCGGCTGAAGAAAATTTCAATATCGGCAGAACAAGACTGTTTCGCTGGCTGAAAGAAATGGGAGTGCTTATGTCAAACAATCTGCTGTATCAGAGATATATTGACCGCAGATATTTTGTTGTAAAAGAGTCGGTGTTCGAGGTCGAGGATATGAAAAAGACTTATCGGCAGACGTTTGTGACGGGAAAAGGTCAGCTTTTTATCATAGGTCTGCTGAGAAAATATTACGGAAAGGAGATGTCGTGATGTCCAAAAAGCCAAAATGTCCGCTGATAGGTCAGGACGGAAATATATTCAATCTTATGGGCATAGCCTCAAAAACGCTGAAAAGGAACGGAATGTATGATGAGGCAAAGGAAATGTGCAGCAGAATAACATCTTCGGGCAGTTACTATGAGGCATTAAATGTTATCGGTGAGTATGTTGAGATCACGTCGACCGATGATGAACAGACAGAAGATGAGGATATGGAAATGGAGATGATGTAAATGACGTATTTGTTCATTGGAATGATGATAGGTGTTATCATCGGAACAACAATAGGTTCTCTTGCCGTGGCTTTTAAGTCTGCTGAAAAAGAGATCGCACGTCTTGATAAGGAGGTCAAAGATGCACACAAACAGAGTTAAAGCGAAAGTAGACTTCAAGTTCTGTATGGGTAATATCCCTGCAATGCTGAGAGCAACAAAGCCTGTGCTTTCGGAAAAGCAATACAAGGAGCTGTGTAATGAGGTAAACAAGGTTGACGGCTACCTTGAACAGAAACGCATCATATTCAGCTATGTAAACCCTATGATCAAAGGGTGAGGTAAGCACAATTAAATAACAACTAGGGTCGTTTTGCCAATGACAGAAGATTTCTGTTTTTAGCAAAGCGACTTTCTTTCTGTCATTGGTTCTACGGCAGAAAGGAAAAACATGAATAGTTTTATGTCATGGGTAGGGGGAAAGAAGAATCTTCGTGACGAGGTTCTTGCAAGATTTCCGCCTTACTATGAAAGGTATATAGAGGTTTTCGGCGGTGCAGGCTGGGTGCTGTTTCATAAACCGCCGGGTATGGATTTTGAGGTCTGGAATGACTACAACGGAAACCTTACAAATCTCTATAGATGTGTGCGGGATAAACCGAATAAGCTGAAATACAAGTTGCGGTATGTCCTCAATTCCCGTGAGGATTTTGACTGGATCGCAAGTCTGCACAAGCGAGGTCTGTTCAGCAGATTTCGTGATGTTGACAGAGCGGCTAAGTTTTATCAGCTTATACGTTACAGCTATGCAAGCGGTCTTGACAGCTTTGGAAGTCAGCCACATTCAATGTGGTCTGATTTTCCGATGATAGACCTTGCGGCAAGGCGTTTGCAGAAGGTAGTTATCGAAAACAAGGATTTTGAAAAGCTTATCAGGCAGTATGACAGACCTGTAAGCTTTTTCTACTGTGATCCGCCGTATTTTGCTACAGAGAATTACTACAAGGACGTAGGTTTTACTGCAAAAGATCATATCAGACTGCGTGACGCTCTGCTTGACATCAAAGGCAGATTTTTGGTTTCGTATAACGATTGCCCTGAGATCCGTGAGATATGGCATAAACCAAACATTCACATTGAAGAGATAAGCAGGCTGAACAATTTGGCACAGCGGTATGACGGCGGCTGTCAGTATGCAGAGCTGCTCATATCAAATTATGACACAAGCGAACGTGCGAAAGCTATCAAACAGCTTTCGCTTTTTGATTAGGAGGTTTTTATGAAGAAGATAATATTGGCACAGGTTTTAACGGCAAAAGGCAAAACAGAATTTTCTGGACTTTATGATAGGCATGGAAATGCTGTAACGGTAGAGGTCGAACGTGACAGCAGCGGTGTTTCACTTATCGTATGGCAAGACGAACAGAAAAAGCAGCATTTTGACTGTGGGATATCCGAAGAGGAGATACAGCGTACCTGTGCAATGTTTGATGACTGCGGCGAGTGTCCGCTGAAAGAGTATTGTGAAAGTGAGGCAAAAGAATGAGGATACTTGTGTTTGAACCTCTGAAAGAACCGTATGTGAAAGATATCGAGGACGATATCCAGGCAATGCAGGAAGTAGTGGGAGGAAGCATTGAACCTATATATTTTGAGCAGACAAATGACGCACTTTGCTGGTGTAATGATGAGTTTCTGCTGAACGGCTCAAAGCCTAACAGGATAGTAGGAAACACTCTTGTTCATGGCACTTTCTATATTTCGGGCAACTGTCTGAACGAATACGGCGAATGGGACTCTTGTTCACTTACCGATGAGCAGATCGAAAAGTACAAGGAGCAGTTTGGTCATATGCTGGTAGACCTGCCGGGTATAGGGCTTGTGGCTGTTAAAGAAACAAAACCCGAAGTGATCGGACCGCTTGAAGAATTTGATGAAGGACCTGAGCTAATTATATAGTATGCCAAATCTTATGCTGTGTAAATTGTCACAAAGGCAGAACTTTTGCAAAAAGGCTGGATATATACAAAAAGGTGTGATATATTGCTTGACAAGGAGCGTGATAATATGAAAAAAGCGATATATATTTCAATACTTTGCACAGTAATGCTGACTGCCTGCGGCAATGTATCGGAGTCCGTAGAAAGTGCAGAAATCTCAGCTGTGAACCAAACTACGGTCACGGTAACATCGGTAAAGGAAGAAAAGGATACAAGCGAAACCGCAACTACTACTTTTAAAACAAGTTCGCAGACGGTATCCGAGACTTCAAAACCGACAAATATCACAGTAACTACGACCAAGAAATCAGATCCGTCAGGTTATTCGGGAAATTCCAGTCAGGGACAGAACAATTCTGCACAGAATAATAACGGTCAGGAAAATAACCATCAGCCTGTGCAAAATGATCCGCAGCCAGATAACTCGCCGTCCGATAATAACCGGAGCAATAACGGAGCGGAACAGAATAACGATCCGACGCCTCCGACTACAACTGCAAAGCCTGCGGTAACAAATCCGCCTGACACAACGACAAAGCCGCAGACTACAAAAGTTCCGCAGACTCAACCACCCTTGCCGGTGCCTACTGAGGAAGAACGATATATGGATATCGGCAGAAGCTTATCTCATAACGGCTCTGATTACAGCAAGGCAGAGGCGGTATACAACTGGATGACTGAAAACGGTTCGGGCACTTGTGTGAATTATTCGTGGCAGACCTACTATTTGTGCAAAGGTACAGATCTGGAATGCTATCTTGCATGGACGCCGTCAAAACTGTATGGTCATGTAGCAAATGTTGTTAAGGTAAACGGAACATGGTTTGTTCTTGATACGCAGGGGCAAGGATTTCTGCTGAATAACGACTGCGGATTCAGCGAAATAATAGATATTGATGAATCATATGTATCAGGGGCGGATTTGATAAGCAACCAAAGATATGATGAAATATATTAAGATGTGCAAACGAAAGAGCCGAAATCCGGCTCTTTTTCTTTGCAAAAATGAAAAGGAGAAATGCACTTTATGTTCAAAAAATCGAAAATATTAAAGAAGCTTGGGCAAGCGAATACTTCGCTTCGTCTTTTACGTTTGCGTGCTTGCCCTAAGAGTTTGCCTGCGGCAAACTCCCGAATTTTACGTAGGCTTACCACAGGGTTCATGGCAGGACTCTGTGCTTTTTCTATGCTCGGCTCATCTATGAGCGGAGCTATCACAGCAAGTGCCGCAAGCACATCGACGGAAAACCCGGCATTCCCGTCAGCGGATACGGTGATCGCAAAGGCGGCGACCTTGCTGGGTACACCGTATACCTATGGAAACAAGGGCTACTGGTATGCGTATGATCAGGGTCAGTACACTCCGCTGTCGGTGCAGACGATCAACAACCTCGGTATCGACTGTTCGGGTCTTGTGTACTATACTCTTACGCAGCTTGGATACAAAACATCGGGGTTCAGTTGGAACAACCCTGTGCCTGTTGATACAGATCATTGGCTTACAGTCAATGATAACTGCACCATAACTTACGACGGAAAGACTTCAAAGGTCGAAGTCGAAAAGAAGAACATCAAGACAACGGACCGCCCGTATTGGGAGTGTGCTGATGGTTCGGTTATTACAGCAGGTTCTGTGGTGGTCGATCAGAATCCGGGTGGTGAGGATCACGCTTGGATATATATGGGCGAATTTGATTCAAGAAATGATGTAATAAGCTATCTGAGATCTATTGGTGTTTCGGAAAAACTCATAAACTCAAAGACAGTTGGCGATGGAAAAGGTGCAGGCGGAAAGCATTGGAGAATAGAATCCAGCGGTTCGGAGGGCGTTGTTATCAACAATAAAACAGATGGCAAGACCGCAACAGCTATGAATATGTCGGCGTTCAGGATAACAAAAAATGATGTGAAATTTGAAATAACTAAGGTTCTTGCTTCAGACAGAACGGTTAAGATTTCAGGCACAAGCAAGGTAGACGGCACGGTTGCAAAATACGGAGTATATACCGATAAGGCTTGTAAAAACAAGGTCGGCGAGATCACTATCGGCAAGGACGGAACAGGCTCCATTCAGTTACCTGAAAAGAAGTATTACGTTAAGGAGATCTCCGCACCGACAGGTTACAGTATCTCTGAAGAAGTGTTCGCATTAAAGGCTGACGAAAATATATTTGTGACCGAAGATTTTACGATAGGCAAAATTAAGGTCAATAAGACCGCCGATGACGGGATCGTAAGCGGCAGAGAGTTCAAGGTCACAGGAAACGACGGCAGCAGTTACACCAAGAAAACCAATGCAAACGGCGTTGCCGAATTTAGCGGATTAAAGGTATACAACACATCTACGGGCAAAGCGATCACCTACACCGTATCCGAGATCAATGTAGATACAAGATACGAAGTTCCTAAGGCTCAGAATGTTACGCTGACAAGCGGAGATGTTGATCTGACTGTGAATGTGAAGTTCAACAATCAACTTAAAACGGGCTCGATAAAGATAAACAAGTACTCTGAGGATAATCAGAACGATGATAGAGAGTTCACTATTATGGGCAACGGTAAGACCTACACAATAAAAACAGGTTCGGACGGTATTGCAATCCTTTCCGATATTCCCGTTTACAACAGCAATAATGAGAAGATCGTGTACACCATTTCCGAGAAAAATGTTCCCGTAAGATATGTAGTTCCAGCGGATCAGACTGC
>NZ_QTXU01000023.1:0-41835 GCF_003461785.1 Ruminococcus sp. AM43-6 | reverse complement strand
AAGCTCACGGCTAAAAGCAAGGCATTCTTTGTGGATTGGGCGCAGAAAGGTTCTGCTACCGGATACGAGATACAATACGCTACCAACTCAAAGTTCACAAGAGCAAAGAAAGTTACCATAACAAACAACAAGACTGACAAGGCCACTGTTTCAAAGCTTTCAGGCAAAAAGAAATACTATGTTCGTGTTCGTTCATACACAACTGTAAAGGGTACGAAATACTACGGCACTTGGTCGGCTTCAAAGAGTGTTACTACTAAGAAGTAATTTTATATGAGAACAGCGTATCGCAGGGGACTGCGGTACGCTGTTTTATTTTTACTTTGATATTGCAGTTCGAGGCCTCAAAAATTATTCTTTTCCTAGTCTTTCAGAAACTTCAAGCACCAATCGTTGGTCTTTTTCCGAAAGTTTCGACCCTGCACCCAATTTCTGTCTTACTTTGGGTAGGACGGATTTTTTGTTCCCGGTGAGATAGAATTGCGTTATGATAAATTTTGAAATCACTCGCCGTGACGGGCATTTCCCGTCATGGCTTTTTATTGCCCAACTTCAGTGCCGCTCAGGCAAGTTTGAACGTAAGCCTTACAATTCAGAGCTTGCTCCTGCACCTAAATCCGCCTTACTGTGGATTTAATACAGCAAAAAGAGGCAGAGAAACCATTGATCGGGTTTCTCTGTTTTTTTTCGCACAAAAAAACCACCCACAGCCAAAATCAGCTGTGGGTGGCAATATTATTTTAAATATACACTATTCTTTATTTTCCCAGCGCTATCTTGCCCATTGCGTCTGCCTGCATGATAGCGTCATAAAGCTCGATAGGCTGTACGTCGCCTGCAAGATTGTGTATAGTTTCGCCTGGGATACAAGCGTTCTTTGCGATAGTTTCTACCTGCTCAGGTGTAGTTACACCGATCTCTTCAAGTGTGACAGGAAGTCCCACTTCAAGGCAGAAGTTCTGTACCTCTTCAAACTCTTCCTTTGGCGCACCCTCAAGTACAAGCTGAACCAGTGTACCAAGGGCTACACAACAGCCGTGGTCTGCGTGCTTGATTCCCAATGATGTTACGCCATTGTAGAACGAGTGTGCGGCCGCACAGTTTACGTTGTCTGCTCCAACGCCTGAAAGATATACGTTAGCCTCGCAGATAGCTTCAAGGGCAGGTGTAACTGCGTGTACCTTGCAAGCCTCAACTGCCTGCTTGCCGTATGTTTTCAGCGTGTCATAGCAAAGTCTTGCAAGTGCCTGTCCTGCTCTTGTGATGCCTGTGCCTTCAAGGCTTGCGGACTCTGTTCTTATGGAAGCTCTGCCCTCAAAATATGTACCAAGTGCATCGCCCATGCCTGCAATAAGGAACTTTACAGGTGCGTTTGCGATAACTGTTGTGTCTACCATTACTGCGTCCGGATTGGTAGGATAGAAAAGATATTTGTCAAAGCTGTGGTCATCATTGTATATTACCGACAGACCTGTACATGGCGCATCTGTTGCCGCAACTGTAGGCACGATAACAATGTGCTTGCCTGTATAGTATGCTGTAGCTTTTGCAGTATCAACTGCGCTTCCGCCGCCAACTGCAACTACTGTGTCGATGTTGTCAGCCTTTACTATCTCTTCCATTTTGGCTATCTCGCCCTTGCTCGATATACCACCAAATACTTCATAGCGTCTGTAATCGTCAAGCTCGCCAAAGCTTTTCTCTATCTTGTCATGACAGGCTTTGTAGCCGCTGTTTGAACATACAAACAGCCACCTTTTGCCCATATAGCCCATTTCTTCATGAAACTTAAGTGTAGCATCTCTGCCCTGAACATATTTGAGCGGCTCACGCATTGCTCTGAGTCTTCCCATCATAATGAATTACCTCCGATTTGTTTGATTTATTAACTTTATACGGAATTCTCTCCGTATTTTCAATTAGATTATAGCATTTTGCACAAAAGATGCAAGGAACATTTTATAAATGATATGTGAATTATCTATTATGGCAAGTTTTGAAAAATAGTTGCTTAATATACATAAATATAGTATAATGAGTATTAAGACAGTATGCGTCATAAGGTTGTGTATTTTTCATAGGCTGTGGGGTGCGTTTTTGTGCAGATATACAAAAGTGTGATGTTATGATAACCATATCGGGATAACTGCAACTAAGTATATGAAAGGGCAAAAATGAGAGAGCATGAAACGGAGATAAAAATGAAAAATGCAAAGCTTGGAGATGTCATCGCCTTTGTCCTAAGGTCCATGAACGAGGAAACTCGTCAGACAGACGAGGAGGCAGAGGCGCAGATGAAAAGGTTGATACGCATACTTGTCTTGGAGGGATATGTGAATGAACAAGAATGAATTGAGAGCCGTTGTAGAAAAGGCTCAGAATGGCGAAAAGACAGCTTTTGAGAAGCTGTACAAAGAGTTCCACGAGAAGCTTTATTTCTTCGTGCTGAAAAACGTTGGGGATAAGCATACCGCAGAGGATATCACCGAGGACAGCTTTTTGGCTTCAATGGAGGGGATAGGGTCGCTGAAAGAGCCTGAGCATTATGAAACGTGGCTTCACTCTATCGCTTTCAACAAGTGCAGAATGTATTTCAGACAAAAGGGCAGAGAGGATAACATAAGCCTTGATGACGAAAACCTCAGCGAGGATATCCATGCTGACGATACTGTTATGCTCCCTGAGGATTATGCCGACAGCAAGGAGCTTAAACGCTGTCTGAAAAAGGTCATAGAGGGGCTGAAGCCTGAGCAGAGGTCGGCGGTGATACTTTATTATTATGACGGCATGCCGCTGAAAAAAGTGTCCGAGATTTTGGAGATAAGCGAGAATGCCGCCAAGCAGAAGCTTTTTAAGGCGAGGGCAAAGATAAAGAAAGAGATAGAGCGTATCTTTGAGGGCGGCGCATTTGCGGCTGTGCCTATGAGCGCAATGATGAGAGCGGCTCTGCCGAAAAAGTATGCAATGACAGCGGCTTCACCTGTTACAGCGTTGAAAACCTCTTCCGCTGCTATAAAGATAGTGGGAACTGCGGCGGCTGTGGTGGTGGCAGTGAGCATACCATTGGCTCTCCGTGGAGTGAACAACAACGGCTTCGGCGTTCACGATGACAGCAGTGTTTCAGACAGCTTAAATGATGATAGCCTTGACCTTTCTGACAGCAGTATGGCAGACGCTTCATCAGAGAAGATACCTGAAATCAGTTCGTCAAAAGCTGAAACAGACAGCATATCTGAGCCGTCAAGCGAGCCTGAAAAGGTAACAGACACCGCCGTGACAACTGCACCTGCACCTGTGCAAACCGATACTCCTGTTACAGATACGCAAGGCGAAAATACAAGCGCTGTCCTCCCAAGTGCAGACAACCCAGGCGAGGAGCTGTTTTCAAATACAGTGGGGGATATGCTCAAAATGGCAGACAACAACTATGAGTTTGTTTATCCAACATTCGTTCAAAACGGCTATGATTCTATGTATCAGTGCTCGGCTTTTCCGCAGTATCACTTCGGCAGGGCGGCTTTGAATACCGAAACAGGCAAGGGCTATGTTGACGAAAGCCTGCCTGTCACAAGGGTGGAGCTTTACAATGGTGCATACATCACAAAGAATATCTATGTGGGCATGACATACAACGAGCTTTGCAACGCTCTGGGTGAAAAGCCACTTATGTATCTTTCAAATACAGACAGAAACCGAATCGTATCAGCGACAATAAACGGCAGAACATGGTGGTTCGGCTTTGACCTCACTGACGAACAGCTTGATGAAACATATAAAAGAATGCAGGCTCAGACGGACAGCGAGACTTTTGAACTCAACCCATATCAATACGGC
This sequence comes from Ruminococcus sp. AM43-6, assembly GCF_003461785.1. Classification (NCBI taxonomy): domain Bacteria; kingdom Bacillati; phylum Bacillota; class Clostridia; order Eubacteriales; family Oscillospiraceae; genus Ruminococcus; species Ruminococcus sp. AM43-6. The sequence goes on along the minus strand of NZ_QTXU01000023.1, from coordinate 38,001 downwards.
GTTGACATCTCTGACATTGACCCTGTTACAAGCGTGGCAGTGTGTGATATAAGCGACAATTAAGAACAGCAAAACGGATATACTATATATAACAGAAAAAGCGGAGGCTCTTTGCGAGCTTTCCGCCTTTTTCATATATTCAGCATTACGGAAGCGTAAAACATTCCGTCACCGTATTCAAATTTAGCTACGCCATTGTATTTGGCGGCAATGTTCTTGACAGACTCTGTGCCGATACCTTTGCCTTTGCGTTTTGAGGAAAGGAAACCGCCTTCCGGGTCGGTGAGGATAGTTCCGGTGAAGGTGTTGTCCACCGCCAGGCATAGGGAATAGCTGTCAGCCTTTGCTCTGATTATTATTTTCTTATCCTTTGCACTGTCAGACACGCAGCCGTGAATGGCGTTTTCGATAAGATTTCCGAAAAGCACAGAGAGGTCGGTTATGTCTATTTTTATATCATCTGGGATGTCAGCGCTCACCTTGTATTCAATGCCGCTGCTTTCCGCTATTTGAGCAAAATATGCAAGAAGTGCGCTTACAGATGTGTTTTTGCAGTAAATGCGTTCTGATATATCGGGCATAGAATCCCTGAAAGCGTTGAGATATTCCGAAAGCTTATCATATTCGCCCTTTTTCAGAAGCTCCTGCATAAGAGCGATATGATGTCTGACATCATGCTTATAGCGTCTTGTTTCTTTTATCTTATCCTGCAAATAGTCATATTGCAGGTTTTGCATTTCAAGCAGGTGGTTATTTTCCTGAAGCCGCAGATTTTTCTGCTGCTCGATGACCAGCCGTGCCACGATGTAATACACCAGAAATGCTCCTGCGTTTATAAAGAACAGAGCTATGGTGTTCTTTGGCTCCAGAGCAAGCTCTAAGCTGCTTTTCGCAGAGTTGCCGTAGAGAGTATAATACCATATTATATAGAAAGTAAATGGGATAAGCCAAAGATAGCGCCACTCCAGACCTGACGGCTCTCTTTCCACCGCAGGTGTGTAGACCTTTTTCATGTAGATAAAAAGCGGCCCCCATACCACGGCTTCTGTCATAAGCATACAAAGGGAAAACGACCAGCGGTATGACTCATAGGCAAGTGACGGGAACAGAATGCCCTCCAGACATTTTGAGGTAATGACGATAAAGCTTGCGTTATTTGAAAGCAGAAGCAGTGTGAAGCCTGTTTTGCCGACCTTGACCTTCACAGCGAAAAAGTAAAAAGCCGCATAGAGCAGGGTGCTGACTGCACTTAGCAGACCTGCATTTGTGCTAAAAAATGCCGCCTGCCAGCCTAAGAAGATCTGCACCAGTGAAAGAGCCACAACAAGTCCCACGGTAGCTGTTTTGGAAAAGCGAAGCCTATGCCGGAAGGGATAAAGGGCAAGCACCATAAGTGGCAGAAAATTCAGAAGGGAATATATGCCCACTTCCACAAGGCGGTATAAAGGAGGCATTACTGCTCACCGCCTTTTCGCAGATCACTGAAGCGAAACTGAGCGAAGGCGTCTAATGTTTCTCTGGATTTTCGGCGACTTATGGGAATATGTGTGCCGTCGCTCATTATGAAAAGGTCGCTTTTTTGCTGGGCTATCTCATAGAAATTCACGATGACGCCTTTGGTGGAGGTGTAAAAGTATGAATGACTGCAAAAAATGTTCTCGATCTCAGCGAAAGAATTTCTTGAAACTATGCTTTCACCGTCTGTGCAATGGATAGTCACGATATGTGACGCACAGTCTATGTAGATAACATTTCTGAGTATCACGTTCTGACCGTCGGGAAGCTTAACGGAACGCATACGATCAATTTCATCAGAACCGATCCTGTCAAGCATGGCTTTTACTTTGTCAGCCTGAAAGGGCTTGCAAAGATAGTAGCAGGCGTTGAGGTCGTAGCTTTCGCTTGCAAACTCGTTGCTTGAAGTGCCGAATGCGATATGGACGCTTTTGTCTGTTTCACGAAGCTTTTCTGCGACCTCTATCCCTGTCATTTTCCCCATGAATATATCAAGCACCACCAGATCATAAGCTCCCATCTGCCAACATGACAAAAAGCTTTCTCCACTTGAAAACGTATCTATCTGACAGCTGTGAGCGGTTTGTTCGGAAATATATTCATGAAGAAGTGCAAGGTCGTTTTTATTATCGTCTACCAATGCCACTCTCATACTGTAAAAATCCTTTCTTATACATGATTTCTTAATATATAATAACACACATCAAAGCAAAATTCAAGCATTATTCATTTATTTTGTTACCGCTTGTGCAGATTTTTGACCGTTTGTGCTAAATTTATTGACAAAGTGTGTAGCCTGTGTTAAAATAATCGTGTAAAGTTATGTTCTTAGTAAAAAAGAAATATCAACAACGAAAAATATTATGGAGGAATTAGAATGAAAAAGAAAATTTTAAGTCTTTTGGTGACGGGCTGTCTTTTGTTTGTGCCGACAACGGCATTTGCAGACGATAATAAGACGGTAATAAAAACTGTTGACGACCTGTTGGCGTTTTCAAAAGCGGTAAACAACGGAGATTATGACAAGAATAAAGACGCAGTTGTTGTTCTTGAAAATGACCTTGACTTGACAGGTGTTGTATGGACGCCTATCGGAAACGTTTTCGATGAAAACGGCTATATTGAACATTGTTTCAGCGGCAAATTCTACGGAAACGGTCATACTATTTCAAACATTGATTTTACGTCTATTTATGGTAAAGATTTGTTGGTCGGTTTCTTTGGCGATATCGAGGAAGCAGAGGTATCAGGTCTGACTATAGAGGGAAATCTGGATGTGACAAATACTGATAACGAATATACTGTTTATGGCACTATTGCAGGATTTGCAGGTGATTGTACTATTTCTGATTGTGTGTCAAACGTATCGTTCAACAATAACGGCAAATATGTTTATGGCTTCATAGGCATGGTAGGTCAGGCATACGGCACAACTTTTGAATATTGTGAGAACACAGCAGACATAACTATCTCAGGCGACAACGGAAGTGTTTATGTCGGCGGTATAGTTGGATATGCGCAGATTGGAACGGAAGTCCGCTATTGTTCAAGCACAGGCGATATGGTATATGCTGCACCAAACGCCGGCGGTATCGTAGGACGTTTGTATGGCGATTCCAAGGTTATAAACAGCTATGTTACAGGAAAACTCACGCCGGTTGGCAACGGAACCACAGATGTAGGCGGTATCGTTGGTTCAGTAGCCGGCGGTTCTGTAAGTGATTGCTATTTTGCAGGAGAAATTGACCTTTCACAGTACTCAGCCAAAAAGCCATATACACGTTTCGGCGGAATAGTGGGGAAGGATTCCTCGTCTACAACTGACTTTAAAAACAACTATTTCACAGAAACAGAAAATGTTGAAGCTTGCGGTTCAAATAAAGAAGCAGGCAAGGCTAAAGCTTATGACTATATGACAACAAAAGAATTTTATGACGAGCTGACAGCCGACGGTGCAAAGTATCAGTATGTTGAGGGAAAAACGCCTGTCCTGCCAACTAAGGAGTATGCAGTTGATTTTGAAGTAACACCTGCTGACCTGAAAAATGTTGTAATAAAGGTAGACGAAAAAGAGATAACAAGCAATACTGCAATGCTTACAGCAGGCACTTACACAGTAGAGGTAACTGCTGACGATTGCGAGCTTCTCAGCAAGGAAATAACTGTCTCAGCGGATATCGCAACACATACACAGGCTTTTGAACTTGCATACAAGTCAGCAGACTATACAGAGCTTGACAAGGCAGAGAAAGCCGCAAAGGCTCTCAACAAGGACGATTATGAGGACTTCTCAGAAGTCGAAAAGGCTCTTGCCGCTATCGACAGAACAAAGAACATCACAGAGCAGGCTGACGTGGACGCTATGGTAAAGGCTATAAATGACGCTGTGGCAAACCTTGTAAAGAAAACACCTGCTTCTTCACAGCCTGACAGCTCATCAGCCGACAGCAAGGCAGACAGCAGCTCAAAGGCGGCTTCAAACGCTTCAAATACAAACCCGTCAACAGGCGTTGCTGGCGGAGCGTTCGCTCTTGCACTTCTGAGCGGTGCGGCTGTGGTAATGGCTAAGAAGAAAAAGTAATATATCCATTAAATAGATATATAAAGCAATTAAGTGGGACTTTCATACATTATTTGTTTAAATGAATACCACTTGTGTTAAAATTATTAACAAAATGTGTAGTGTGTATTAAAACGAATGTGAAAATTTATGTTCTGAGTAAAAAAGAAATATCAGCAACGAAAAATACTATGGAGGAATTAGAATGAAAAAGAAAATTTTAAGCCTTTTGGTGACGATGGGTCTTGCGGCAAGCTTAGTGCCTGTTTCTGTTTTTGCTGACGGTACAGAGGTCTGGGACGGCTCTGTAGCGGAATCTTTTGCAGGAGGAAAAGGCACCAAAGACGACCCTTATCAAATAGCTACCGGCTCACAGCTTGCATATCTTGGCGAAAGTATGAAATCGGGAACGTATGGAGAAAAGTTTCAGGATACATACTTTGAGCTTACAGAGGATATCGACCTTGGGGGAAAAGAGTGGACACCAGTAGGAGAAACTGTGGCGGATCTTATTATGGGTGGTCATGAATATTTTGTTTTCTCTGGCAACTTTGACGGAAATGGTTATATTATCAAAAATCTTACCATAGGAACAGAAACATCGCCATACATTGGCGATGTGTGTGGCTTGTTCGGCGCAACAAGCGGTACTATCGAGGACGTAGTTCTTGAAAATGTTTCTATAAACTATGTTGGCGGAAATCACAGCAGTGGATATGGCTTCCGCATGGGAGGTGCGCTTGTAGGTTATTCTATGGGCGATATAGTAAATTGTACTGTTATCGGTCTTGACATGAAAGCAGGCTCTGACGGCAGCTATGTTGCTATTAACAGCATAGGCGGATTAGTAGGCGTTCAGGACGGCGATACAACAGTAAGCCACAGCCGTGTTTCCGGAAAGATAGAGGAATCAACAAAAAAGGGCAATGTTGGTGGCTTTGTTGGTACGCTCGCAAAAGGCTCATCTGCTAAATATTGCGGTGCAGACGTTTCTGTTGAGGTAACAGGAAATGGTCGTGGTATCGCAGTAGGTGGCTTCGTTGGAATAGGTAATGGAGTGACAATTGATGAAACTTTGATAGAAAATTGCTATGCCACAGGCAATATAACAGGTGCAGAATATGCAGGCGGCTTTGTTGGAAACATCTCAGGTCTTAACATCAGCAACTGCTATGCAAAGGGCGATGTAAGCAACTGTTTTGTTGGTGCGTCATTCTTGGGTACTGACGCTGCAAGCAATAACTATTACGGCACTGTAAAGAATTGCTATGCAACAGGTCTTGTATCTGATATTTCTTCTTCCGCTTATGCTTTTGCTATGCAGAGCACCATGGAGAGAAGCAAGTTTGAAAATTGTTACTATAATGCAGAAAATACAGCAGATGCTGCTGAAAGTGCATTGCCGTACGCCATAGATGATATGAAAAAAGGCGAGTTCACTGATAAGCTTGGCAGTGAAGTCTGGACAAAGCTTGATAACGATACTCCTGCCTGCGGTGCTGAGCCTGCTGACTACAGCAATGTTTATGAAGTGCTGGGTAATATTCCTGCCGACCTTTCTATCTACACAGATGAAAGCGTTGCAAACTTGTACAGTGCAGTTGAGGCTTTAAGAGGGTATAGAGATCTTGCACAGCAGTCAGATGTTGACAAAATGACAAATGATATAAACGACGCTGTTGAGGCACTTGTTTACAAGTCAGCAGACTATACAGAGCTTGACAAGGCGGAGGAAGCCGCAAAGGCTCTCAACAAGGACGATTATGAGGACTTCTCAGCAGTCGAAAAGGCTCTTGCCGCTATCGACAGGACAAAGAACATCACAGAGCAGGCTGACGTGGACGCTATGGTAAAGGCTATAAATGACGCTGTGGCAAACCTTGTAAAGAAAACACCTGCTTCTTCACAGCCTGACATCGTAAGCAGTTCTGATGCTTCGTCAGATACGAGCAGTTCCGCTTCTGACAGCTCATCTTCTGACAGCAAGTCAGACAGCAGCTCAAAGGCAGCTTCAAACGCTTCAAACACAAATCCATCGACCGGTGTTGCAGGCGGAGCATTCGCTCTTGCACTTCTGAGCGGTGCGGCTGTGGTCATGGCTAAGAAGAAAAAGTAATATATCCATTAAATAGATATATAAAGCAATTAAGTGGGACTTTCATACATTATTTGTTTAAATGAATACCGCTTGTGCAGATTTTTGACCGTTTGTGTCAAAATAGTTGAAAAATTATTACCACTCTGCTATCATAATTATAAGCAGGGCGGTTTTATAACGCAATGCAAATATGATATGAAGTCTTATATTTCGGGAGGATAAAATATGAAAAAGACAAGAATTTTTAGCACAATGCTCGCAACGGTCATATGTATGGCATCTTTGCCTGCAATAAATGTTTTTGCGGCAAATCAGCAGAGAACTACAACTCTTGACCTTACAGTGGCAGGATTTCAGAACGATCAGAAAAATGAAGACGAGGGCTGGAGTTGGGACGCAGCAACTTCTACTCTTACACTTGACAATGTTGATTTTTCGACGGCGAAAAAGTCTTGTGTCATTGTTGACGGAGAAAAAGTTACTAATATAGTTTTCTCAGGAGATAACAAGATGACCTCAGGCACTACAGTTATTTCGAGAAAAGGAAGCGCAAAAGATACCGGTGTAGTACTAAGTGGAAAGACTAAGGGCAGTGTGCTTAATCTTGAAGAAACAGGCAATAGTCCTTCAATGGATCAGCCAAATATCACCTTTGAGTCAGGTACAGTTGATATTCAGGGCGGTGCAGCCATTACTTTGTATACCATAAAAGTAATGGAAGCGGCTGTGAATATTGATACAACTATGGCTGACCCTGAAGATGGTTGGAACGATGGTCTGTATGCTAACGGTTCTATCGAGATATACGGTGGAGAGGTCAATGTTAAGGCTGGAAGAATAGGTCTGTTTGTTGTTGGCATAGGCGCTCCTGAGCCTAAGACAGGCTTGATCATAGAGGACGGAAAGTTAGATATCAATGGTAAACTTGCAGATATCTATGTTGGTTCAGGCAATACTAAGAATGCGGTAATTTCCGGCGGAGATATCACACTCGGTGGTAACATCGGAATTTTCCTTTACGATTGCGAAAAGTGCGAGATAAAGGGCGGTACATTCCATACTGATGAATGTGAAAAACCATTCGCAGTTCATAGAGACAGTTCGGCTGTATTTGAGTATGCAAAGGCAGATTATACAGAGCTTGACAAGGCAGAAGAAACTGCAAAGGCTCTTAATAAGGACAACTATGTGGACTTTACAGCCGTAGAAAAGGCACTTGAAGCTATCGACAGAACTAAAAACCTTACACAGCAGTCAGATGTTGACAAAATGACGAAAGACATAAACGATGCCGTTGAGGCACTTGTTTACAAGTCAGCAGACTATACAGAGCTTGACAAGGCAGAGAAAGCCGCAAAGGCTCTCAACAAGGACGATTATGAGGACTTCTCAGAAGTCGAAAAGGCTCTTGCCGCTATCGACAGAACAAAGAACATCACAGAGCAGGCTGATGTGGACGCTATGGCAAAGGCTATAAACGATGCTGTGGCAAACCTTGTAAAGAAAGCGCCTGCTTCTTCACAGCCTGACAGCGAGAACAGCTCTGATAATTCTTCTGATATATCAAGCAGTTCTGCTGTTGACAGCTCATCTTCCGACAGCAAGTCAACTGACAGCAAGTCAGACAGCAGTTCAAAGGCGGCTTCAAACGCTTCAAACACAAACCCATCGACCGGCGTTGCAGGCGGAGCATTCGCCCTTGCACTTCTGAGCGGTGCGGCTGTGGTCATGGCTAAGAAGAAAAAGTAAATAAGATCTCCCCTATTGTTGATATTTCGGAGAAGGGCAGTTCCTTGTGGACTGCCTTTTTTCTATTTGCAGGAAAGCGGAATTTGCCTGCATAATTTGGGGCGCTTTTTTGCAAAGAAGCATAAAAATGCAATTATTTTATATTGATACTGCAAAATCGTCCGTGCAAGCTTAGACTAACTATTGATAATAGTCAATATCTTTTATTATCTATTTTATACCATGAAATTACATTTATTCATAAAAAATCGTTATAGATTTAAGCGAAATGTAAAAAATCAGCTCACAAAATCTGCGTTTACCCTTGCAATTCAGAAAAATATGTGGTATAATTATATTGCTGTAATAGGAGCACAGCATGAAATGCTGGCAGTGTGTTTTCAATTGTCAGATGAATTTCTGTATAGCTTATGCTTAATAATAAGGAAAGAAAATGAATGTGCCGGCGTGTGCTGTTTCATTATAGCGCCTATTAACGATATTTTTTTGAAAAGGAGTTATTGCAACATGTCAAAGATCGATTTGAGCAAGTACGGTATCACCGGAACTACAGAAGTTGTTTACAACCCTTCTTACGAGCAGCTGTTCGAGGAAGAAACAAAGCCAACACTCGAAGGCTATGAAAAGGGTCAGGAGAGTGAGCTTGGCGCAGTAAACGTTATGACAGGCGTTTATACAGGCCGTTCACCTAAAGATAAGTTCATCGTTATGGACGAAAATTCTAAGGACACTGTTTGGTGGACTTCTGACGAGTACAAGAACGACAACCACCCAGCTTCACAGGAGGCTTGGAAGTCTGTTAAGGAACTCGCTATCAAGGAACTTTCAAATAAGAGACTTTTCGTAGTTGACGCATTCTGCGGCGCTAACAAGGATACAAGAATGGCTATCCGTTTCATCGTTGAGGTTGCTTGGCAGGCTCACTTTGTAACAAATATGTTCATCAAGCCAACAGCTGAGGAGCTTGAGAACTTTGAGCCTGACTTCGTTGTATACAACGCTTCAAAGGCTAAGGTAGAGAACTATAAGGAGCTTGGTCTTAACTCCGAGACAGCAGTTATGTTCAACATCACAAGCCGTGAGCAGGTAATCATCAACACTTGGTACGGCGGAGAGATGAAGAAGGGTATGTTCTCAATGATGAACTACTTCCTTCCACTCAAGGGCATGGCTTCAATGCACTGCTCAGCTAACACAGATAAGAACGGTGAGAACACAGCTATCTTCTTTGGTCTGTCCGGTACAGGTAAGACAACACTTTCTACAGACCCTAAGAGACTTCTTATCGGTGACGACGAGCACGGCTGGGACGACAACGGAGTATTCAACTTCGAGGGCGGCTGCTATGCTAAGGTAATCAACCTTGATAAGGAATCTGAGCCTGATATCTACAACGCTATCAGAAGAGATGCTCTTCTTGAGAACGTAACTCTTGACGAGAACGGCAAGATCGACTTTGCTGATAAGAGCGTTACAGAGAACACTCGTGTATCTTATCCTATCGACCATATCCAGAACATTGTAAGACCTATTTCTTCTGCACCTGCTGCAAAGAACGTTATCTTCCTTTCAGCAGACGCATTTGGTGTACTGCCTCCAGTATCTATCCTCACACCAGAGCAGACACAGTATTACTTCCTCTCTGGCTTTACTGCAAAGCTTGCAGGTACAGAGCGTGGAATCACTGAGCCTACACCAACATTCTCAGCTTGCTTCGGTCAGGCTTTCCTTGAGCTTCACCCAACAAAGTATGCTGAAGAGCTTGTTAAGAAGATGCAGAAGAGCGGTGCTAAGGCATACCTGGTAAACACAGGTTGGAACGGCACAGGCAAGAGAATCTCTATCAAGGATACTCGTGGAATCATCGACGCTATCCTTAACGGCGATATTCTCAACGCACCTACAAAGAAGATACCACACTTTGACTTTGAAGTTCCAACAGAGCTTCCAGGCGTTGATCCTGCAATTCTCGATCCTCGTGACACATATGCTGACGCTTCCGAGTGGGAGACAAAGGCTAAGGATCTTGCAAGCAGATTTGTTAAGAACTTTGCTAAGTATGAGGGCAACCCAGCAGGTAAGGCTCTTGTATCAGCAGGTCCAAAGGAATAATCAATAACTCTGATACTATTATATAGTATAAAAGCTGCTGTGCCTTTTGGTGCGGCAGCTTTTTTGTGCTCTTGAAAAAGTGTGATGAAGGTGGTATAATTGGTATGGAGGCGAATTTAGTTTGGAAAAGAAGAATTATGCCGCAAGGGCGGCTATATATGCCATGGGGCTTGTGATACTTGCCGCAGGGATAACGATGAACATCAAAACAGGGCTAGGCGTATCCACTATTATATCAGTGCCATTTGCCATATCGAGTATATGGGACGTGAATTTTTCTCTTGTGACTTTTGCTACATATGCACTGTTCGTTGTGATAGAAATGATAATAAAAGGTAGCGACAGAACTGTTATAGACTGGCTGCAAATACCATTCAGCATTGTGTTCAGCCTGCTGCTGAATATGTTTTCAAAGCTGCTTGATTTTAATTTCGGACATTTGTGGCAAAACACGCTGTATCTGGCAGCAGCAATAATCTGCACGGGTGCGGGAATGTCAATGATGATAGCCATGAAGTTCGTGCCGAACCCAGCCGACGGTCTTGCTCAGGCTATAGGAAAAGCCTTTGGAAAAAACATGGGCTTTGGCAAGAATATTCTTGACGCATCGTGTGTTGCCATTGCCTGCGTGATAGGTCTGCTGTTTGACAAGCGGATAATAGGTATCGGTATCGGAACGGTGGCGGCAATGCTCCTTGTGGGAAGGTGCGTGGCAGTATTCGACCATTTCTTCAAAGACAGAATGAAAAGTGCCGCAGGGCTTGCATAATAAAAAACGCCGCAGAGGACAGACATCTCTGCGGTATTTTAGTATTTATGCAATAAAAAATCCGCTCTACATAACGTAAAGCGGATACAAGCAAAAGCTTAAACTTTTGCTGGCGCGGATTGAGAGATTTGAACTCTCGCGCCCGTTTCCAGACCTACTCCCTTAGCAGGGGAGCCCCTTCACCACTTGGGTAAATCCGCAAACCTGTATATATAAAAAATGTGGCGGACAGGGTGGGATTCGAACCCACGGTACGTTGCCGTATCACTGGTTTTCAAGACCAGCTCCTTAAACCACTCGGACACCTGTCCACATTAATTATTTGTTTTGTGTCGTTCTCTCTCAGCGACTTAATTATTATAGCACAGTTCATCTGTCTTGTCAACCCCTTTTTCAAATTTTTTTTGCGAAATTTTTTTGAGCATAAATATTCCTTCGTATGCTAACGATACTTGACGAAATCTTATAAATATGGTATAATAAATCACAGCTTTGTATGTTTTATCACTTTATATGATAATTTATACAGAAAATTTTTTATGGAGGCGACTTTATTATGAAAATGACTGTAAGTCAGGCTATGGTTGAATGTTTGAAAGCTGAGAACGTAAAAGTCGTCTTTGGCTATCCCGGAGCTGCTATCTGTCCTTTCTATGACGCTTTGCTGGATGCTGAAAACGACATCAGGCAGGTGCTTGTGAGACAGGAGGCTAACGGCGGTCATGCGGCTAACGGCTATGCACGAATTTCAGGCAAGCCTGCGGTCTGTATCGCAACATCAGGTCCGGGTGCAACTAATCTTATTACTGCTATTGCTACCGCTTATGCGGATTCTATACCTATCGTGTGCATAACAGGTCAGGTGAATACCGACCAGATAGGCTCTGACGTTTTTCAGGAGGCTGACATTACAGGCTCGGCTGAGCCGTTCGTTAAGCACAGCTATCTTCTCAAAGACCCTGAGGACACTGCAAGAGTTTTCAAGGAAGCTTTCTATATAGCAGGCACCGGCAGACCGGGTCCTGTGCTTATAGATATCCCTATGGACGTTCAGAAAGCTGTTATCGACTTTGAGTATCCTGAAAAGTGTGAGATAAGAAGCTATAAGCCTACCACAAAGGGCAACTACGTTCAGGTAAGGCGTGTAATGGCGGCGTTGGAAGAGGCTGAGAAGCCGCTTATCTGTATTGGCGGAGGTGTTTTTGCCGCTCATGCTGAGAACGAGATAAGAGAGCTTGCCGACATTATGCAGATACCTGTTATCACAACTATGATGGGTATTTCTGTTTTCCCTGATGATGACCCGCTTTTCTGCGGCATGATAGGAACTCACGGTGTTAAAATGGCAAACGCCGCTGTGAACGAGTGCGACGTGCTGTTCCTTGTGGGCGCAAGAGTTGGCGACAGAGCTGTTAAAACACCTTTGGCTCTGGAGAAAACTACTAAGATAATACATATAGATATCGACCCTGCGGAGATAGGCAAGAATATCGGTGCTGACCTGCCTCTCGTTGGCGACGCAAAGCTTGTTTTACAGCAAATGACGGAGCTTGCAAAGCCTATGAAGCACGATGAGTGGATAGCTCACATAAAGACCCTTGGGGGCGAAAGAAAGTATGTTGAGCCTGCAAAGGGTACTGTCAATCCGAGGGTGTTTATCGACAGGCTTGCAAAGAAAATGCCTGCCAATGTTACTGTTGTGGCAGACGTTGGACAAAATCAGATATGGACCTGCACTGAATATAAGTTCCGCAAAGAGGGCAGACTTCTTACCTCAGGCGGCATGGGTACGATGGGCTATTCTGTGCCTGCGGCGATAGGTGCAAAAATGGCTGACAACAGCAGAGCAACAGTTGCTATATGCGGTGACGGAGCTTTTCAGATGTCGTTCATGGAGCTTGCAACAGCCGTTCAGTTCGGCGTTGATATAAAGGTGGTAGTAATGACAAACAACCGCCTTGGCATGGTAAGAGAGCTTCAGACAAACGGCTATCATGACAGACAGACAGCAGTTTTTCTTGACGGTTCTCCTGACTTTATCAAGCTTGCAGAAGCTTATGGCATACCTGCAATGAGAGTTTATGACGATGATACTATGGAAAAGGGCGTGGAAATGCTTGCTGAACATAAAGGCATTTGCCTTGTTGAAGTCGTCGTGGATAAGGATATGCCAACATTATAAGGCCAATATTTTAACTATCTGTAGCGTTTACAGTATATAGCGTTTACGTTCAAAAAATCTTAATAATAAGCTGGTATAATAAAGAATCAAGGAAAGGTTTCCTTATGGAGGTTGATTTATGAAACATACGATCTCAGTTCTTGTAGAAAACCACAGCGGTGTTCTATCAAGAATTTCCGGACTGTTTTCAAGACGTGGGTTCAATATCGAGAGCCTTGCAGTAGGTCCAACTCATGACCCTGACGTTTCAAGAATAACGATAGTTGCTGACGGTGACGAGCATACAGTTGAGCAGATCGAGAAACAGCTCAATAAACTTATCGAGGTCATCAAGGTAAAGACATTTGAGGCTAATGAGTATCTCGCAAGAGAGCTTATGATAGTCAAGGTGTCTGCGGTCGCAAACAGACGCAGTGAGATAATGACTATTGCGGATATCACAGGGGCTAAGGTCATGGATATAACGCTTACGACAATGACATTGGAGCTTTGCGACACTTACGCTCACCTTTGCAGATTTGAGGAGGTCATAGCACCTTACGGAATAATTGAAATGGTAAGAACAGGCACTATCGCAATAGAGAAAGGCTCTGACACATTCAATGCAGGCAAATAAACTTTGATTATATAGCCGAAAGGCTACATAAAATAAATCTTAAATTTCTGAATTTGGAGGAATTAACAATGGCACAGGCAAGAATATTCTATCAGCAGGATTGCGACATTAACGTACTCAAGGGTAAGAGAGTTGCCATTATCGGTTACGGTTCACAGGGTCACGCTCATGCGCTCAACCTTAAGGAGAGCGGCGTTGACGTAGTAGTAGGTCTTTACGAAGGTTCTAAGAGCTGGGCAAAGGCTGAGCAGCAGGGTCTTACAGTTATGACAACTGAGGAAGCTGCAAAGACATCTGACATCATCATGATCCTTATTCCTGATGAGAAGCAGGCTGCACTTTATAAGAAATCTATCGAGCCATACCTCACAGAGGGTAAGACTCTTGCATTCGCACACGGCTTTAACATTCACTTTGGCTGCATCGTACCACCAAAGAATGTCAATGTTATCATGATCGCACCTAAGGCTCCTGGTCACACAGTACGTTCTGAGTATCAGGCTGGTAAGGGTACACCTTGCCTTATCGCAGTTGAGCAGGACGCAACAGGCAACGCACAGGATATCGGACTTGCATATGCACTTGGTATCGGCGGAGCAAGAGCAGGTGTTCTTGAGACAACATTCAGAACAGAAACAGAAACAGACCTCTTCGGTGAGCAGGCTGTTCTCTGCGGTGGTGTTTGCGCACTTATGCAGGCTGGTTTTGAAACACTTTGCGAAGCTGGTTATGACCCAAGAAACGCATACTTTGAGTGTATCCATGAGATGAAGCTCATCGTTGACCTTATCTATCAGTCAGGTTTCGAGGGCATGAGATATTCTATCTCTAACACAGCTGAGTACGGCGACTACATCACAGGTCCAAAGATCGTTACTGAGGACACTAAGAAGGCTATGAAGAAGGTTCTGTCTGACATTCAGGACGGTACATTCGCTAAGGACTTCCTCCTTGATATGTCTGACGCAGGTTCACAGGTACACTTCAAGGCTATGAGAAAGCTCCACGCTGAGCATCCTTCTGAGAAGGTTGGTAAGGAGATCAGAAAGCTCTACAGCTGGAACAACGATGACGAGAAGCTCATCAACAACTAATTTGCAGATAAATATTATTGCATAAAAAGAGAACGGCTTGCAAACGCAGGCCGTTCTTTTTTGTTTAAAGAAAAAAATGGACGAAAAAAATTTTTCGTCCATAAAAAAATCAGCTTTTACTTGTTTTTACATAAGACCACCCGTCACCGAGGTTATCCTCGCTCCCTGATGAGCTTAGGGGTGAGCGGTAAATATAGTAATGGTCATAAATGGTATAAAATCTCACTGTCAAGCCGTCGCTGTCGATGTATGTAACGTTCCTGCGCTCCAGCTCCTCAAGCTCTTTCTTCACAGACTTGCAGGCATTGTTTTCAGTGAGCGATTTAATGGAGCATTTGCCCTTTGGTAGTGTCGGCTTTTCACATGAAATGCTTTCTATCATAAACTCCGCAGTGGTCTGAAAGCTAGCCTTATTGTCATCGAAAACGGCTTTTATCTGGCTGTCGGAGCGCATATAGTGCTGATGCCAGAAGCCGAGTGCTACTGCAAGAATAACGACTATCCAAATTATCCACTTGACTTTTCTGGCTGTTGACCATTTGCGAAGCTTGCCGTCAGAACCCATATCTTCCTCGCTGACAATTGGATTTATATGCTCGCTCATTATTTTACGAACGCCTCCAATCTGTAGATAGGCATACCCATGTCTGAGAATTTCTTCTCATATTCCGTTACGATATTGCCCTCGAAGCCGCTGTTGTGAAGGTCGAGAGAAATGTTTTTAAGTCCGTAATTTGCCGCAGAGAACTCCTCCAAGGAGAACTCAAAAAAGTGCATATTGTCGGTCTTTTGGTATATCTCGCCTTTGTCCACAAGAATACGTCTGTATATTTCAAGAAAAGCTCGGTATGTGAGCCTATGACGTGCATATGTATTTTTAGGATACGGACAGCTAAAGTTAAGGTAGATACACTCCACTGACTTTTCAGGGATAAAGCAATCCAGATATTCAGCCTCGCCCCTTGCAAATCTCAGGTTCGGTATGCCCTCGTCTATAGCCATTTGTGCAGCGTCAATTATAACGTTACTGCTTTTTTCTACTGCAAGGAAATTCTTGTCAGGATTTCTCTTTGCTATCTCTCTTGCAAACTGACCCTTTCCACAGCCTATCTCCAGCACAAGGGGATTGCTGTTTCTGAAGATCTTCTCAAAGTCAATAAGCTGTTTGTTTGATTTGTCCTGAAAATTCTTCTCGTCACGGTCAAGATATAAAATATAATCTCCGCAGGCTTCAAGACGTGCCTCAAGATTTTTCTTTCTTCTCATTCTCATATGGGATAAACTCTCCTGTTATTTGTTAGAATATTTGTGCAGAAAATAGTCCTTATCAGACGTGACCTTTAGCCACTGCACAGCCGACCCTGTGAGCATATTTTCATAAGGATAAACTGTGAGCATGACTTCGGGTGTGTCCTCACCGCTGAAATGAGGGGTCACCTTAAAAGCTATCTCGCAGTTGAGCCGTTGGACGACCTCTTCCTCGGTGAGCTTTCTGAAAAGCACTGAGGTGTCCTTTTCGGTGATAGGTATTTTGGTAAACTTCGCCTGATAAATTTTCTTGCCGTCCTTTTTGGTGACAAGTGAAAAGCCATGCTTCACAAGGGTTATCTTTCCGCCATGGTTTTCGTAGTATTCAAGGTTTGAAAAGGTAACACGTCCGTCATTGACAGCTTCACCAGATATGGAAACGCAAAGCCCTTTGTCTGACGCTTTCCCTGCACTCTCCACTCCAAAAGCAAAGGGAAGTCCGTCTATCATTATCTCTCCGCAGGTGGAAAACTGCAACTTCACCTGCTTTTTCTTCAAGCCTGCAAATGGATTTTTCATGACAACTCCTATATTAAAGGTCGATCTGCACGCCGCCAACAGGTCTTATGGACAGCACATAGCATGAGCCTTCACCGAATACTCTCTCCATTTCAGCCTTGAAAGCTTCAAGCTTCTTTTCAGGTACGAACGCTTGGATAGTTCCTGCAAAGCCACCGCCGTGAACTCTGCAAGCACCCTCACCGCCAAGAGCCTGCTTTGCAAGATACAGAGCAAGTGAAAGACCCTGCTCGTTTGGGGCAGAAGAAGCATAGATGTTCTGAAGATATTTGAATGATGAATCTCCTGATTCATTGATAAGGCTCAGGAAAGCGTCAAAGTCGCCCTCTGAAAGTGCGGAAGCTTCCTTGCCAACTCTCTCGTTATCGTCAAAGAAGTGGAGCGCTCTAAGCACAGCCCTGTCACTGCACTTTTCTCTAACAGCACAGATGTTTTCAAGAAGCTGTTCCTTTGTTATCTCTCTCAGCACCTTTTTGCCAAAGAAAGCCGCAACAGACTTCATTTCCGCAGGGATAGCCGCATACTCAGGGGTGAGGTCGGCATGATTGCCCTTTGTGTCAACGATACACAGTGCGTGACCGCTTTTTGTGAAATCGAACTTTACAGAGTCGATAACAGGGTGCTTTTCGTCAGCAAAGTCGATTGTGATAAATCCGCCTACTGATGAAGCCATTTGGTCCATAAGACCTGAGGGCTTGCCAAAATATACATTTTCCGCAAACTGAGCTATCTGAGCTATTTCCACAGCAGAAACCTCGCCCTCGTTGTAAAGACCGTTGAGGATAGTGCCGATAAGCACTTCATAAGCCGCAGATGAAGAAAGTCCGGAGCCTTTGAGCACGTTTGAAGTAGCATAAGCCTTGAAGCCCTCTGCCTTGTGGCCATTCTTCTTAAAGCCTGCGGACATACCTCTTATAAGTGCCGCAGAAGTGTTTTTCTGCTCCTCGTAGATCGTATCGTCATCAACGTTCACAGTGTCCATTGGGAAGCCCTCGGACTTTATTGTAATAACGTTCTCTTCGTTGTCAGGAGCGACAGCAGCGATAACGTCAAGTGAAACGCCTGCCGCAAGAACGCAGCCGAAGTTGTGGTCGGTGTGGTTGCCGCCTACCTCAGTTCTGCCTGGAGCTGAGAAGAAAGCAGTTGGCTTTTCACCGAAAAGCTTTTCAAACTCATCTGCAACTCTGTTATATCTTTCTCTCTGAAACGCCGTCATATCAGCTGTGTAGACCTCGTCAAGTGTATATTTTTTCATCATGTATATCCTCCGAACGTAAATTTAAGTATACTTTGTTATTATACAACATTTATGCTCTTTTTTCAAGTACAATTTTTTAAACAAGTGAGGAGGTGAGAATGAGAAATGAGGAGTGTTAAGAATGAGGAATGAGGAATTATGGTATCGCCTGGCGGCGATTTATTTTATTGCAAAAATGTCAAATCAACGGGCGAACACTGTTCGCCCCTACATACAAACAGCGTATTTACGTTGACTGTAGGGGACGGCGCCCTCGACGTCCCGCTTGTTTAAGCCTTTTGCAACACTCTTGTATCGCCTGTCGGCAATCTATTTTTTGTTGCTCAAATCGTGCGCTGCACGTTTCATGTGTGCGTGTATGTGTGCCAAGTGTGCCTATAGGTGAATTTTTGCACAGAAGCTCCCTTGATATTTTATGCAAACTGACAAAATTGCCGTAAGCAAACTTTTTATAACACTCTATTGGTGCTTTAAATCAAAAAAGTTGTTGCATTTTGGTGAAATTTGTGGTATAATTACTTGTATCTATTTTAATTATTGTTTATTTCTACCGACCACGAAAAAATGGTCGGTGCAGTGAAAGGAAAGATTTATTGTATGAAAAAACTAATGCTTGGAAACGAGGCGTTTGCAAGAGGTCTGTATGAGGCAGGCTGTAAGGTTGTATCATCTTACCCTGGTACTCCGTCAACTGAGATAACAGAAGCTGTTGCAAAATATGACGAGGTATATGCTGAGTGGGCGCCTAATGAAAAGGTGGCAATGGAAGTGGCTCTTGGCGCTTCTATAGGCGGTGCAAGAAGCTTCTGCGGAATGAAGCACGTTGGTCTTAACGTTGCCGCTGACCCTCTTTACACAGCAGGCTACACAGGCGTAACGGCAGGTATGGTAATAGCTGTTGCCGATGACCCTGGTATGCACTCGTCACAGAACGAGCAGGATTCACGTCACCATGCAATCGCTTCTAAGACAATGATGATAGAGCCTTCCGATTCAGGAGAGTGCAAGGAGTTTGCTAAGGCTGCTTTCGAGCTTTCTGAAAAGTTCGATGTTCCTGTTATCGTAAGACTTTCCACAAGAGTTTCTCACTCTCAGTCAGCCGTTGAGCTTTGCGAGAGAGAGGAAAGGGAGAATATCCCATATGAAAAGAATATCCAGAAGTATGTTATGATGCCTGGTAACGCTATCCGCCGTCACCCTGTTGTTGAGGCAAGAATGAAGGCTATCGCTGATTATGCCGAAACTTCACCCCTCAATAAGGTAGAGATGAACGATACAAAGATAGGTGTTATCACAAGCGGTATCTCATATCAGTATGCTAAAGAGGCTCTGGGCGACAAGGCTTCATACCTTAAACTCGGTATCGTAAACCCAATGCCAATTCAGATAATAAAGGACTTTGCTGCAAAGTGCGAAAAGGTCTATGTAATCGAGGAGCTTGACGATGTTATCGAAACACACTGCAAAAAGAACGGCGTGAACGTTATCGGCAAGGAGCTTTTCAGCCTTATGGGCGAGATATCACAGACTATCGTTGCCGAAAAGATACTTGGTGAGAAGCCTGAGTATATCACATTTGAGGATAACGTGCCTGTAAGACCTCCTGTTATGTGTCCGGGATGTCCCCACAGAGGTCTGTTCTATTGCCTGCATAAGCTGGGCGTTATGGTATCAGGCGATATCGGCTGTTACACTCTTGGCGCAACAGCACCGCTTTGTGCTATGGATTCAACTATCTGCATGGGTGCTTCTATCAGCGGACTTCACGGCTTCAACAAGGCAAGAGGAGCAGAGGCAGAGAAGAAGTCTGTTGCCGTTATCGGTGACTCTACATTCATGCACAGCGGTATGACAGGTCTTGTGAACGTTGCATATAACTCTACAAATTCAACTGTTATCATTCTCGATAACTCTATCACAGGTATGACAGGTCATCAGCAGAACCCTACAACCGGTAAAAACCTTAAGGGCGACCCTGCTTATGCCGTTGACCTTGAAATGCTCTGCCATTCACTTGGTATCAAGAGCGTAAGAGTCGTTGACCCATATCACATGGCTGAAACAGAGGCTGTTATCAAGGAAGAGCTTGCCAAGGAAGAACCAAGCGTTATTATTTCAAGACGTCCATGCGCACTTCTTAAATATGTAAAGCACAATCCACCGCTCAAGGTAAACAAGGATAAGTGCGTTGGCTGTAAGCAGTGCCTGAAGATAGGCTGTCCTGCTATATCTATCCATGACGGCAAGTGCGTTATCGACCATACACAGTGCGTAGGCTGCGGCATATGCAAGGAAATGTGTAAGCTGGGTGCGATATGCGACTAATGATAACATATATTTCGAGGTGTAAATAATGAAAACAAGATCAATTATGATAGTGGGCGTAGGCGGACAGGGCTCTCTGCTTGCGTCAAGAATAATAGGAAACGTGCTTCTCTCACAGGGCTTTGATGTCAAGGTCAGCGAAGTACACGGAATGAGCCAGCGTGGCGGCTCTGTTGTTACATACGTTAAGTACGGCAGTGAGGTATGCTCGCCTGTAGTTGAAAAAGGCGAAGCTGATATCATCATCAGCTTTGAACAGCTTGAAGCCGCAAGATATGTTTCATATCTCAAGAAGGGCGGACATATCATCACTTCAACTCAGCAGATAGACCCAATGCCTGTTATAACAGGTGCGGCTGTTTATCCTGAGGATATCATAGGCAAGCTTAAAGCAGAGGGCGTTGACGTTATCGCTGTTGACGCACTGGCACTTGCAGAGCAGGCTGGTACTGCAAAGGCTTCAAACGTTGTTCTCATGGGCGTTGTGTCAACTAAAATGGCTTTTGACGAGGACGTTTGGCAGAAGGCTCTTGAAAACTGTGTTCCTGCAAAGTTCCTTGAACTGAATAAAAAGGCGTTCGCTCTCGGCAGAGAGGTAAAATAATGGACGAGATAAGCGGTCTTATCATAAAAATGACTGAGTTTTTCGGCGGCGACCCTAAGCGTATACAGCACTTTATAAAGGTGCATACCTTTGCCCGTGTTATCGGCAGGGCAGAGGGGCTTGATATCCGCACTATGTACTGTCTTGACGTTGCGTCGGTGGTGCATGATATAGGCATAAAGCCTGCGGAGGAGAGATACGGCAAGGGTCACTGCGGCGGAAAGCTTCAGGAACAGTTAGGTCCTGAGCCTGCACGGAAAATGCTCACAGAGTTTGACTTTGACGAGGATATCATAGACAGGGTGTGCTTTCTTATCGCACATCATCACACCTATGAGGGCGCCCAGGGGCTTGACTGGCAGATACTCTTGGAAGCAGATTTCCTTGTGAACGCTTTCGAGGACAGCCTTTCCAAAGAGAGCATAAAAAGCTTCCGTGACAAGGTGTTCAAAACGAAAACAGGCATTAAGATGCTTGAAGAAATGTACGGCGTATGATACTTGTGCAAAGTTGATACCCGAGTAATATGACCGAAACCATTTTAACAGGAGGTGTGTTCCAATGGGAAAATATTGGAACGAAGAGATCGAGTGCATGGCGCACGAGGACATGAAAAAACTCCAGAGCGAAAGACTTGTCAAGCAGGTCAAGCACGTCTGGGACAATGTGCCATACTACAAGAAGCTTATGGAAGAAAAGGGCGTAACGCCTGATGATATCCACGGCATTGAGGACCTGCACAAGCTGCCGTTCCTTTCAAAGGCTGATCTGCGTGAGGCTTATCCTTACGGTCTGCTTGCAAAGCCGCTTTCAGAGTGCGTGAGAATACATTCCACAAGCGGAACCACAGGCAAGAGAGTTGTGGCTTTCTACACTCAGCATGATATCGACCTTTGGGAAAATTGCTGTGCAAGAGCTATAGTTGCCGCAGGCGGCTCAAAAGACGACGTTTGCCACGTTGCATATGGCTATGGACTTTTTACAGGCGGAGCAGGTCTTAACGGCGGCTCTCATAAGGTGGGCTGTCTTACTCTGCCGATGTCATCAGGAAACACAGAAAGACAGATACAGTTCATGCAGGATCTAGGTTCTACTATCCTTTGCTGTACTCCGTCATATGCCGCTTATATAGGTGAAACTGTAAAGGAAATGGGCATAAAGCCGGAGGAGCTTACACTTAAAGCTGGTATCTTCGGTGCTGAGCCTTGGACGGAGGAAATGCGTCACGAGATAGAGAATCTTCTTGGTATCAAGGCTTACGATATCTATGGTCTGACAGAAACAAGCGGTCCTGGCGTAGCTTTCGAGTGCGAAGCACAGTCTGGTATGCACATCAATGAGGACAACTTTATCGCAGAGATAATCGACCCTGACACAGGCGAGGTGCTTCCTGAAGGCTCAAAGGGCGAGCTTGTATTCACAAGTATCACAAAGGAAGCTTTCCCTCTGCTGAGATACAGAACAAGAGATATTTGTATTCTTACAAGAGAGAAATGCTCATGTGGCAGAACTCTCGTCAAAATGTGCAAGCCAATGGGCAGAAGCGACGATATGCTCATTATTAAGGGCGTAAACGTGTTCCCATCGCAGATAGAGTCGGTGCTTCTTAAGATATCAAAGGCAAGCCCTAACTATCAGATAGTCGTTGACAGGGTGAACAATTCTGATACTTTCGAGATAAGAGTTGAGCTTAATGACGATATGTTCTCTGATACTGTCAAGTCTATCGAGGATCTTGAAAAGAAGATATCCAACGATATCCATAATATCCTTGGCATCAAGGCGAAGATAAGACTTGTTGAGCCAAAGAGCATTCCACGTTCTGAGGGCAAGGCAGTAAGAGTTATCGACAAGAGAAAGCTTGTCTAAAAGACAGGGGGTAATTTTATGACAGTAAAACAGCTTTCGGTTTTTATTGAAAACAGACCTGGCAGATTGTCTGCCGTTACAAAAATACTTGGGGATAATGATGTGAATATCCGTGCAATGTCCCTTGCTGACACAAAGGATTTCGGTATTCTCAGACTTATCGTTGACGATTTTGAAAAAGCAGTTTCAGCCTTGAAAACAGAGGGCTTTTCCGTTACCACCACTCAGGTGCTTGCAGTGGAGATAAATGACCGCCCAGGCGGACTTTCAGAAGCAATGAAAGCTCTCTACAATGATAACATCAGCGTTGAGTATATGTATTCTGCATTCATAAACACTAAGGAAAACACGGCTTATCTTATCCTTAGAGTAGAGAACGTTACAGCCGCTCTGGAAGCTTTGAGTGAAGCAGGATTTGCACTTATCTCACAGCAGGAATTGGCAAGCATCTAGCTGATTAGTGAATACTAACCGAAAAATCACTTAAAATCTATGTGAAATTTTTATGAAATGCCGAAAACCTCTTGATTTTTTCAGAAAATGTGTTATTATATAAGTATAGTATTTGATATGATACTTGTAGAATTTATGCAAGGAGGTCTGTGAAAATGGCTTATAAGATTAGTGATGAGTGCATCGGCTGCGGCGCTTGCATGGACGCATGTCCAGTAGGAGCTATCTCCGAGGCTGATGGTAAGTGTGTTATTAACGCTGACGAGTGCATCGACTGCGGTTCTTGTGCAGGTACTTGCCCTGTAGGAGCACCTCAGGCTGAGTAATTTACTTAAACTAAGAGAAAACGTCTGTCATATGGCAGGCGTTTTTTTTTGCACTTATTTTTTGTGTATTAGTTTTCAGCACACTATCATAAAACTGTCACATTGGCGGAGTATTATATAAGCAAGGTAAGAGAAAGACAAAAAGATGAAATTTACACATATACTTTTTTCTCCATATATACTTCATATACTTCAAAAAGGGAACGCTGGCTTGTGTCAGCGTTCTTTTTTGCGTGGGTGATTTTGTGGATAGATATGTAAAATATCGTGGGAAATATGGGCTTTTGTAACGCAGGTGTCCGTTTTTCGGTATTATTAATAAAAGTTTTGCGAAATTTGTTAAAAGTGATAAAAATAGAACCCTTATTATCGTTTCTGGGATATAAAATGTACAATGGTTGTAACCTGACGTTCATATAAACTTCATAAACGAGCGAAAAAACGGCTTGAAAATTACAATTTGATTACAATGCCCCTTGACTTTTGTAACCTTATTCATTATAATATGGTGTAGTTTATCACATTTGAAAGGAGCGTTCTGAATTGGGTTATTTGAAGTCGGGAATATCCCGCTGTGTGGCTGTGCTTTCTGCCTGCGGAGTTGTGACAGTATCTGCTGTGACTTTTGCGACACTTGATAAAAACGTTATCCAGCCATGTGCGGTCATGCCGCCTGAAAATGCAAAGGTCATTTCTGCTGTTTCTGACAAGGAAACATCTGAGCAGATCGGGGATATCACAACTGTTCTTACAACATCAGCTGTCAAGGAAACTGCGAAAAATTCTCAGACCGAGGCTGTAAAGGCTGTAAAAACTGCAAAAAGCGAAACAACAAAGGCAACAAAGCCAGCTTCCGAAACAGCTTTGAGATCAGAGAGCGTAACGACCTCTGTAATATCACAGAAGCCAGCGTCAGTGACCGCAGTGCAGAGTGTGACTTCCGCTGACACAAAGCTTAGCATATCAGTAAGCCTTGTGACAAAGAAAACTCAGCAGGCTTCAAAGTCTGAAACAAAGGTTTCTGCTGTTACTTCCACCCCTGTCAGCACTACTGACAGCGATACTGTTGCCTCAAAGGCTACAAAAAAGACTACAACAGTGAAAACTACTACTGCAAAAACTACTACCACTGCAAAGACAACAACTGCCCCTGTTACGACCACAACGCCTGCGGTGACTACTACCAAGAAAAAGACCACCACCACTAAGGTGACAACAACTAAAAAGCCTGTTACAACTACAACCACTGCGCCTGTTGTCGACAACGGCAAGACCCCTGCACAGCGACTTAATTCTGCAGTGCTTGATCCAAAGGCGACGCTCAGCGCAAAGGAAGAAAAGATACTTCTGAAATATCTCGATAAGATAATATCAGATGATATGACAAACTACGAAAAGGCTGTGGCTTGCTACGATTATATTATAAAGAACACGGTCTATGATTACGGCGGCTGGGCAAATCCTGTCAAGGCTGTTCTTGAGGACGGTTACGGCACTTGCACAGAATATTCTTACGTTTACGCTGCAATGCTTAACTACATAGGCTTTGACGCAAAGACTGTTGACGGCAAGACCGCTATGGCGGCAGGCGGTTACGGCTATCATATGTGGGTGGAGGTAACGATAAACGGTCAGGTATATGTTATGGATCCTCAGGTGGACGATAACATGAGCTGGGGAGCGTATATCTCCCATGACCGCTTCTGCAAGACCTACAGCGAGGTCAAGAACAAGTATATAAAAGACTGATATTGTATCGGGTGGAGTTATCTGCCCGATATTTTTTTACTGTGTTTGCGTGTGGTTTGTTTGCAGTACGTTTATTTGTACATTAAATGAGAATATCCGGCACTCTTTTTGTGACAAATTTTTCAGCCTATCCTATAGACAAAAGGAAAAAAGCGTGATATAATTATTCTTGATACATTGTCGGCAAATGCCGAACGTCATTTTGTACAGGAGGATAATTGATGACGGAAAATTCCACAACAATAAAGAAAAAGACTGCGGCATCTGTGAAGAAAAACAGCTCTGTCAAAGGTTCGTCAAAGAATAAGAAAAGAAAGAAAAAACGCAACAATATCGGCATTATCTGCGGCACTGCGGCAGCGGCTATCGTGATAGTTGTGGGCGGAGGATATTTCATTGGAAGAGCTTACTATAGCAACAGATTTCTGAGCGGCACAACAGTGAATGGCGTTGACGTGGGCGGAAGGACATTTGAACAGGCTTGCGACCTGCTCGGGGTGAACGATATGCCTTATGAGCTTACGGTCAAAACTATCGACGGCACGCCTGTTGTTTTCAAGACGGCTGATTTTGATTACAGACTAAGCGGCAAGGACGAGCTTCAGAAGATCTATGACAGCGTGAACAGAAAAACATGGTTCTCGGGATTTATACAGAACTCCACCTATAGCTTTAATGAGGATATCACATTTGATGTTGAGAAGCTTCAGAAGCTTGTGGAGAAAGCAAACTGGGGCGATGTTGAAACTGCCGATGCAAAGCTTGGCCTTAACGAGGATAAGACGGCTTATGTTATCACCCCTGAGGTGCAGGGAAACAAGATAACCGATATGAAAAAGCTTGAAGCTTATGTTACGCAAAGCGTGGCGGCAGGTGAGCTTAGCGTTGAGCTTGACAAGGACACAGGTTGTTATTCTCTTCCAAAGGTGAAGAGCGCAGACCTTGAGGACGATTGCAAAAAACGAAATGATGTTTTCCAGCTTTCTGTCACATACGATTTTGACTACACCACAGAAACTCTCACGGGCGAGGAGCTTATGAAGATTATAAAGCTCAAAGATGACGGAAGCTACACTGTGGACAGAAAGAAAGCCATGGAGTATGTGGAAAAGCTCGCAAAGAAGTATGATACATATAATACTAAGAGAAAATTCCACGCCACTTTGCAGGGCGACATAATCGTGCCGACAAGCTCTGATGCTAAATACGGCTGGTGGATAGATCAGGAAAAGACTTGTGACGATCTTGTGGATATGCTTGAAAAGGGCGAGAGCGTTGACAAGGTAGACCCTATCTATTACAGTACCGGTTATTATGACTTTACAGGCGTTGAGTCTGCGAGAAGCAAGGACGATGATATAGGCGACACTTATATCGAGATAGACCTTACCGACCAGCACTTGTGGTATTATGAAAAGGGCAAGAAAAAGCTCGATACCTATATAGTTTCAGGTCAGACCACATCTAAGGCGAGAACAACTCTCCCCGGTGTTTATAAGCTGTGGTCAAAGGAGACCAACAAGCGTATGAAAGACACAAATGCCGACGGCGACGAGTGGGATACAAAGTGTAATTTCTGGAACAACGTTTCTCTCTGCGGAATAGGTCTTCACGATTCAACGTGGCGAGGCGGATATTTCGGCGGTGAGATATACAAATACAACGGCTCTCACGGCTGTATAAATATGAGCTATGACGACGCCAAATATGTTTATGACAACGTGCCTTACGGTACGCCTGTTGTTATGTACTACAAGTCTGCGGATAAATAATAAGGACGGTCAAGGTATCATGCCTTGACCGCTTTTTGTAAGGAGTGTTTTTTATGGAAAAGATATTATACAGAGAGGGCTTTACGGCTGAGGAGCTTCCAAATGAGGTGATAGAGCGTATCAAAGGCGTTTCCTATAAGGAAAATCCCTATGTGAAGCTGGGCGACCTTGCCTATCTGCGTGTGAGATATTATGACTTTGAGCATAAGGTGCAGTCGGGGGAGCTTATCGTGGCGAGGAAGCTTGCGCTGGAGGTTCTGGATATCTTCTATGAGCTTTTCGAGGGCGGTTATGAGATAGAAAAGATCAGGCTCGTGGACGAGTATGACGCTGATGATGAAAGGTCAATGGCGGATAACAACTCCTCTGCCTTCAACTATAGGGTGGTGGCTGGTACCAACACTATTTCGGCTCACAGCTACGGCAGGGCGATAGACATAAACCCTCTTATAAATCCTTATATAGTGGGGGATAAGGTAATGCCTGCCAATGCTGCAGAGTATGCAGACCGTGATAAGACTTTTGATCACAAGATTGACAGAACAGACCTTTGCTATTGCATTTTCAGGCGCCACGGCTGGAAATGGGGTGGTGACTGGAACAATTCTAAGGATTATCAGCATTTTTACAAAGAGTATGATTCACCGCTGAAAATGGCTGTAAATAAGCTGAAAAGAGCGTTGTTACGTTAGTTTGCAAGGTTTACCCAGGAAAGCAATATGAAATCATAAGTTATATATGTATACCGATTAACCAAAAATTAATAATGATTTTATGCAAGTTTTATCATTCACTCTTGCATTTTGCTGTAATGTGTGTTATAATGATTAAGCCGTCAAAAAATACGGCAAAAGGCTATTTTCTTGCATTTGTGCGAAAAACCACGCTTTGAGTTTGTTTGCACTTATGCAGGATTGCAGGATTTTAATTTCTTCCTGCAAATTTTTTGTTAAAAACAGCTAAAAATCGGCTATAAGCCGTGAAATAACATACGTTGCTGAACGATAAGCTATAATTTTTTTACAGTTTGGCAGGAAAGGGTGATAAAAATGGAACGCATGGAGGATATGACTAATGTAAAAAGCCTGTATTCACCGAAATTCGAGCATGATAACTGCGGAATAGGTGCTGTTGTGAACATTAAGGGCAAAAAGAGCCACGATACTGTTGCAAATGCGCTGACTATCGTTGAAACGCTTGAGCATCGTGCTGGTAAGGACGCAGAGGGCAAAACAGGTGACGGAGTAGGTATCCTGCTTCAGATCTCACATAAATTCTTCAAGAAGATCGCCGCCGCTGAGCTTGGAATCACGCTTGGCGAGGAGAGAGATTATGCTGTTGGTATGTTCTTCTTCCCACAGAACGAGCTTGCGAGAAATCAGGCAAAGAAGATGTTTGAGATAATCGCTGAAAAAGAGGGCTTGGAGATCCTTGGCTGGAGAGTCGTTCCTGCAAGGCCTGAGGTGCTTGGCAAGAGAGCTGCCCAGTGTATGCCTGCCATAATGCAGTGCTTCATCAAGCGTCCAAAGGGCGTTAAAAAGGGTCTTGACTTTGACCGCAAGCTGTATGTTGCAAGACGTGTGTTCGAGCAGTCAAATGAGGACACCTACGTTGTATCACTTTCAAGCAGAACTATAGTATATAAAGGAATGTTCCTTGTGCAGGATCTCAGAAAGTTCTTCCCTGACCTTCAGGATAAGGACTACGAGTCTGCTATCGCTATGGTACATTCAAGATTTTCTACCAACACAAACCCAAGCTGGCAGAGAGCTCATCCTAACAGAATGATCGTTCACAACGGTGAGATAAACACTATCAGAGGCAATGCTGATAAAATGCTCGCTCGTGAGGAAACGATGAAGTCTGAGCATTTGAAGGGCGACCTTGATAAGGTCACACCTGTTGTAAACACTGAAGGCTCTGACTCTGCAATGCTCGACAACACACTTGAATTTTTGGTCATGAGTGGAATGGATCTGCCGCTGGCTGTCATGATAACGATCCCTGAGCCATGGGATAACAACGGCACGATGAGTCAGGCTAAGAAAGACTTCTATCAGTATTACGCAACTATGATGGAGCCATGGGACGGACCTGCTTCTATCCTTTTCTCTGACGGAGATATCATGGGTGCAGTGCTTGACAGAAACGGTCTGCGTCCGTCAAGATATTATATCACAAAGGATGGCAATCTTATCCTTTCATCTGAGGTTGGCGCACTTCCTATCCCGTCAGACAATATCGTTGAAAAGGAAAGACTTCGCCCGGGCAAAATGCTTCTTGTTGATACTGTTCAGGGAAGAGTTATCGACGATGACGAGCTTAAGGAATACTATGCTTCAAAGCAGCCTTACGGCGAGTGGCTGGACAGCAACCTTGTCAGACTTAAAGACCTTAAGATACCAAACATCAAGGTAGAGGAACACGGCTACGAGGAAAGACAAAGACTTCAGAAAGCCTTTGGTTATACCTATGAGGACGTTATGACATCTATCCTGCCAATGGCAAAGAACGGCTCTGAGTCTATTGCCGCTATGGGTACAGACAGCCCGCTTGCGGTGCTTTCAAAAGAGCCTCAGCCACTGTTCAACTACTTCAAGCAGCTCTTTGCACAGGTAACAAATCCGCCTATAGACGCTATCAGAGAGGAAATAGTTACCTCCACAACTGTCTATATTGGCGAGGACGGCAACATTCTTGAAGAAAAGCCTGAAAATTGCAAGGTAATGAAGATACACGACCCTATCCTTACCTCAACAGATATCCTTAAAATAAAGAATATGCACATTCCTGGCTTTAAGGTAGCTGTTATCCCTATACTTTATTATAAGAACACAAGACTTGAAAAGGCTATAAACAGACTTTATATAGAAGCAGACAAGGCGTTCAGCGAGGGCGCAAATATCCTTATCCTTTCAGACAGGGGAGTTGACGAGAACCACCTTGCTATCCCGTCACTGCTTGCAGTATCAGCACTTCATCAGCACCTTGTTGTTACAAAGAAGAGAACATCTCTTGCTATTATCCTCGAAAGCGGCGAGCCTAGAGAAGTTCATCACTTTGCAACACTGCTTGGCTATGGTGCTTCCGCTATCAACCCTTATCTTGCTCAGGAAACTATCCACGAGCTTATTGCTGACGACCTTCTCGATAAGGATTACTATGCCGCTGTTGACGATTATAATGCGGCTGTTCTCCATGGTATCGTAAAGATAGCTTCAAAAATGGGTATCTCTACTATACAGTCATATCAAGGCTCACAGATATTCGAGGCTATCGGTATCGGCGAGGACGTTATAAACAAGTATTTCACAGGCACTGTCAGCAGAATAGGTGGTATCACTATCTCTGATATCGAAAAGAACGTTGACAGACTTCATACATCAGCCTTTGACCCTCTTGGACTTGGCACGGACACAGAGCTTGAATCAAGAGGAAGCCACAAGTTCAGAAGCGGCAAGGAGGAGCATCTCTACAATCCTCAGTCTATCTACCTGCTCCAGCAGGCTGCAAGGACTGGTGACTATGAAACATACAAGAAGTATTCAAAGCTTATCTCTGAGGAAATGGACCCTGTGAACATCAGAGGTCTTATGGATTTCAACTTTGCTGAAAATCCTGTTCCGCTGGAGGAAGTTGAGAGCGTTGACTCTATCGTAAGAAGATTTAAGACGGGCGCTATGTCCTACGGCTCTATCTCTCAGGAAGCTCATGAAGCACTTGCTATCGCAATGAACAGACTTCACGGCAAGTCAAACTCAGGCGAGGGCGGTGAGAGCCTTGACAGACTTCTCACAAAGGGTACTTCTGAGGACAGATGTTCAGCTATCAAGCAGGTGGCTTCGGGACGTTTCGGTGTAACTTCAAGATACCTCACATCTGCTGATGAGATACAGATAAAAATGGCACAGGGCGCAAAGCCTGGCGAGGGCGGTCATCTCCCTGGCAAAAAGGTTTATCCATGGATAGCTAAAACAAGACACTCCACACCTGGCGTATCGCTTATCTCACCTCCGCCACACCACGATATCTACTCTATCGAGGACTTGGCTCAGCTTATCTATGACCTGAAAAACGCAAACAAGAACGCAAGAATTTCTGTAAAGCTCGTTTCTGAGTGCGGTGTTGGTACAGTTGCGGCAGGCGTTGCAAAGGCAGGCGCAGGTGTTATCCTTATCTCAGGCTATGACGGCGGTACAGGTGCGGCTCCGAGAAACTCTATCTACAATGCAGGACTTCCATGGGAGCTTGGACTTGCAGAAGCACATCAGACCCTTATCAAGAACGGTCTTAGAAACAAGGTCGTTATCGAAACAGACGGCAAGCTCATGACAGGCCGTGACGTTGTTATCGCAGCGATCCTTGGCGCAGAGGAGTTCGGCTTTGCAACAGCTCCGCTGATAACACTTGGCTGTGCAATGATGAGAGTATGTAATCTTGATACTTGCCCATTTGGTGTTGCAACACAGAACCCAGAGCTTAGAAAGAAGTTCCCCGGCAAGCCTGAATATGTAATGAACTTTATGATATTCGTGGCTTCCGAGCTTAGAGAATATATGTCAAAGCTTGGCGTAAGAACAGTTGACGAGCTTGTGGGAAGAATTGACCTTATCAAGCCAAAGGCTGGAATCACAGGCACTGCGGCACAAGTTGACCTTTCTAATATCATCAACTCTGATTACGTTTCAGAAAAGGTAGAATACAACAAGAAATCCAAGTATGACTTCAAGCTTGAAAACACTCTTGATGAAAAGGTACTCATGAAGGAGTTCGAGAAAAATCTTAAGAGTGGTGAGAAGAAGTCTATCACAGTAAATGTCAAGAACACAGACCGTTCATTCGGTACTATCTTTGGCTCAGAGATAACAAGAAAGTATTATAACACACTTGCTGACGATACATACAAGATAGTCTGCAACGGCTCAGGCGGACAGAGCTTCGGCGCATTTATCCCGAACGGCTTGACCCTCGAGCTTGTGGGCGACTCTAACGATTATTTCGGCAAGGGACTTTCGGGCGGTAAGCTCGTTGTTTATCCTCCGAAGGATTCCACTTTCAAAGCCGAGGACAATATCATTATCGGTAACGTTGCACTTTACGGCGCAACAAGCGGTAAGGCGTTCATCGACGGTGTTGCAGGCGAGCGTTTCTGCGTAAGAAACTCAGGCGCAGTGGCAGTTGTCGAGGGCGTTGGCGACCACGGCTGTGAGTATATGACAGGCGGCTGTGTGGTAGTTATCGGCAAGACGGGCAAAAACTTTGCGGCAGGTATGTCGGGCGGTGTAGCTTACGTTCTTGACGAGGACAGACACCTTTACACAAGACTCAACAAGGAAATGGTACTTTTCTCTGAGGTCAAGGAGAAGTACGATATCATTCAGCTCAAAGACCTTATCCAGCAGCACGTTGACGCAACAGGCTCTGAAAAGGGCAAGCGTATTCTTGATAACTTTGAGGAATATCTGCCTAAGTTCAAGAAGATAATCCCTCACGATTACAAGAAGATGATGTCTGCTATAGCTTCAATGGAAGAAAAGGGCATGAGCAGTGATCAGGCGCAGATAGAAGCATTCTATCAGATCATCAACGGCAAGCAGTAAGCCTGCGCACATGAGATATTGTACTTTTAAAATCGAAAGGAGGATATACTTGCCGTGAAAGCAAGTATAGTTGAGATATGGGAAAGCCAACTGGTTTTATGGACTATAAGCGTGAGGACGCAGCAGCGTTCTCCGTTGAGGAACGTATAAAGAATTTTAATGAATTTCACACTCCTCTTTCAAAGGAGGAGCAGCAAAAGCAGGGAGCAAGATGTATGGACTGCGGTGTGCCGTTCTGTCAGGCAGGAATGAAGATAGGCAACGCATTTTCAGGCTGTCCGCTTAACAATCTTATCCCTGAATGGAACGACCTTATATACAAGGGCAACTGGGAGCAGGCATATTACAGACTTCATATGACGAACAATTTTCCTGAGTTCACATCAAGAGTTTGTCCTGCACTTTGCGAAAAAGCCTGCACCTGCGGAGCTAATGGCGACGCTGTTACCACAAAGGCTAACGAATACGGCATTATCGAAAATGCTTATGCCTGCGGATATGCTTCGGCAAGAGTTCCAAAGGTAAGAACAGGAAAGACTATCGCTGTTATAGGCTCAGGCCCGTCAGGTCTTGCTGCCGCTGACCAGCTCAATCAGAGAGGTCACAGTGTAACAGTTTTCGAGCGTGAGGACAGAGTGGGCGGTCTGCTTATGTACGGCATACCGAACATGAAGCTTGAAAAGCAGATTATCGAGCGTAAGATAAACATAATGAAAGAAGAGGGCATCGAGTTCCGCACAGGCGTTAATGTGGGCAAGGATATCACAGCGGCTGAGCTTCTCAAGGACTTCGACAGAGTAATACTTTGTTGTGGTGCTTCAAACCCTAGAGATATCAAAGCCGAGGGCAGAGATGCAAAGGGTATCTATTTTGCAGTGGATTTTCTGAAATCCACAACTAAGGCGCTGCTGAACGGCGGTCTTACGGATAAAAACCACATTTCCGCAAAGGGCAAGAACGTCATGGTAATAGGTGGCGGAGATACAGGAAATGACTGCGTTGGTACAAGCGTAAGACACGGCGCAAAGAGCGTTTTGCAGCTTGAAATGATGCCAAAGCTTCCTGACACGAGAGCCGAGAACAACCCATGGCCGCAGTGGCCAATGGTTTGCAAGACAGATTACGGTCAGGAGGAAGCTATCGGTGTGTTCGGTCATGATCCGAGAGTTTATCAGACAACTGTCAAGGAGTTTCTCAAAGACAAAAAGGGCAATCTCAAGGGCGCAGTGCTTGTAAAGCTCTCACCGGAGAAAGACCCTAAGTCAGGCAGAACGATAATGAAGCCTGTTGAGGGCAGCGAATACAAGGTAGAAACCGAGCTTGTTCTTATTGCGGCAGGCTTTCTGGGATCTGAAAGCTATCTCACAAAGGCTTTTGGCGTTGAGGTAGACGGCAGAACGAATATCGCAACAGCCGACGGCACACATCAGACGAACGTGAAGAACGTCTTTGCCGCAGGCGACGTGCGCAGAGGACAGTCACTTGTAGTATGGGCTATCAGAGAGGGCAGAGATGTTGCCCGTGAGGTGGATAAGAGCCTTATGGAGTATACAAATCTGTAATACGAGATAAAAATGTAACACCGTCCGAGGAGTTCGGGCGGTGTTTTTTGTGTGCAGGGTATCGTACCCATGGGCGGCGACAAAAAAATCCGCTACCATAAATGATAGCGGATTTGGGTGCAGGGACACGTCCCTGCTGGAGCTGCTAACCGGGCTTGAACCGGTGACCTCGTCCTTACCAAGGACGTGCTCTACCTACTGAGCCATAGCAGCAAACCAATTACAGTAATATATTATACACTATCTCTGCCGCTTTGTCAAGCCCTTTTCACAACTTTTTTACTCTATTCCCTCATCATCATCGTCATCTGCCTGAACGCTTGGGTCGTAATCATCATATGTGTCCATAAAATTGTACTTCTTGCCCTTGTATTCGTATTGTATCACAGTGCGCAGATTGACGTTATAAACGCTCTTGAAAATATTGTTTTCGATGTTGGGATTGGTGGCACGAAACTTTGCTATAAGCTCCTTCATTTCCTGCCGCTTTGATACCTCACCCTTTTTCTCTGACCCCTCGTAGCTCTCAGTGAAACGGCAGGCACAGCGGATAAAATGCAGATCGTTCTGCTCCACCCAGCGGATAATGTCCGCCTCTTTCACCATGTACAGTGGTCTGATAAGCTCCATGCCTGCGTAGTTCCTCGAGTGTAGCTTCGGCATCATAGTCTGAATCTGTCCTCCGTATACCATGCTCATGAGTATGGTTTCTATAACATCATCAAAATGATGTCCCAAAGCTATCTTGTTGCACCCAAGATCCTGCGCAAATTTGTAAAGCCAGCCACGCCTCATTCTTGCACAAAGATAGCATGGGTTGCGTTTTGTGTTGTATGCAATGTCAAAGACCTTTGTTTCAAACATTTTTATGGGTATGCCCATAAGCTTTGTATTGTCGATTATTCTCTGTCTGTTGGCGTCGCTGTAACCGGGGTTCATTACAATAAACTCCAGCCCGATATCCATTCCCTGATATTTCTGCAAATGCTGCATACACTTAGCAAGAAGCATTGAGTCCTTGCCACCTGATATGCACACCGCTATTTTGTCCCCCGGCTTTATCATATCGTAACGCTCATATCCCATTACGAATTTATTCCATATATCTCTGCGAAAATCAGTGACGATGCTACGCTCTATCTTCTGCTGTGGCGTCAATATTCTTGACATCTCAAACTCTCCTTAAAATCATATACTTAAATTCTACTATTTTTATGGGATTTTGTCAACCTTTTACGCCAGTTGACTTTAGGGCATGATACTGCTATAATATAGTAAAATGATAATATATTCAGGAGGATATCATGAGCGAAAATATAGAACGTGAGATAAAAATTTCTCTCACAAAAGAACAATATAACACCGCTGAAAAGCTTTTTCAGTGGGGCAAAATAATAGAGCAGACCAATTTTTATTATATACCACAGCAGGATACGGGCATGACAAGTATCCGTGTCAGGCAGATAGGGGATAGGTATTTTTTACAGCTTAAAGCACCTATCTCCGAAAACGGTGCACTTCATGTGAAAAAAGAGTATGAACAACAGCTTGACAGCCTGCCTGAAAAGCTCACCGCACAGGAGCTTTCACAGCTTGTGGGGAGAGATTTCCCTGCCGCTGACCTTGCAGGTTCTTTGTATACTCAGCGCAAGCTCTGCACCGATTTCGACCATGTTGAGATATGCCTTGACAAAAGCGAATATCTCGGCTTGACAGACTATGAGTTGGAGCTTGAATATACAGCCGACTATCCCGAAAAGCCTTTGGAGATACTGAAAAATGCAGGTATCACACAGGGAGAAGCGGTCATAGGCAAGTATGCAAGGTTCATGGAAAGAGCGAAAAAGCTTGGTAAGTGCTGATTTTCGCCTATCTGCGGTCATTTTCTATGAAAAAGCACCCACAGCCTGCAAAGGTTTGGGCAATAATGATAATTGACAGTGACGTTATAATATGTTATTATATTAAAGTGTTAAAACGTATGAAATGGTATTTTGACGATACCCGAAAGGAAGTTAATAATGAAAAGATCTATTTTTAAGACTATCGCATCACTTTCCGCTGCTGCCATGATGCTTTTGGCTGTAGGCTGCGGAAGCACATCTGATTCTTCATCAGCAGCAGGCACAAACAGCACAGCCGCTGCAAAAGGTGAGGACAACTCACTTCAGAAGGTTCTTGATTCAGGTAAGCTTGTGCTTGGTCTTGACCCAACATTCAAGCCAATGGGCTACACAGACGAGAACGACAACATCGTAGGCTTTGATATCGACGTTGCAAAGGAAGTTTGCTCAAGACTTGGTGTAGAGCTTGAAACTTACTCTGTAAACTGGGATACAAAGGAACAGGATATTAATGCAGGCACAATAGATTGTATCTGGAACGGCCTTTCTGTCAGCGATGAGAGAAAGAAAGTAATGCTCATGAGCGAGCCTTATATGAAGAATGAAATGGTATTCGTTGTAAACGGCTCAAGTGACGTTGCTTCACAGGCTGACCTTGCAGGCAAGAATATTGCCGTACAGAACGGCTCAACAGCACAGGAAACACTTCTTGCATCTGACGTTGTAGCAAATGGTGCGACAACAACAGAGCTTGCAACAAATGTTGAAGCCCTCCAGCAGTTGGAGCTTAACATGGTAGACGCAGCGTTCCTTGACTCAGTAGTTGCAAACTACGAGATATCCACATCAGGCAAGGATTACAAGGTGCTTCCTGACGGCCTTGACCCAGAGGAGTACGCTATCGGCTTCAGACTTGGTGATCAGGCACTTTGCGACAAGATCGAGGAGATCCTTCACGAAATGAAGCAGGACGGCAAGCTTGCTGAGATATCAACAACTTGGTTCGGAAGCGACATCACGACCATAGAATAATCACAAAACATTCAATCGGACAGTCTTCGGGCTGTCCGATTTTTTGCTTTATGAAGTTTTTTGCGTGTCATATCTTTAGAAAATAAAAAGTCTCGCAAACAACGTGTTTACGAGATTTTTTGGCAAAGAACCGTAATTTTGATAGAAACCATCAAAGGGGGTGCAACTTCGGTTCAGAGGGGGGTGCAGTTCTCGATTTGAGGGGGTGCATTGTTTTTGACAACTCCACTGCCACTCCACGTCAAACCAGAATTTATAAATTAAGTTCTTCAATGAAATTTAGAATACGCTGCGTTGCCAACTCATCCCTGGACAGTTTTAGCAATCTATCAGCCGTAATCCATTTATAATTAGATGTTTCTCCTTCTTGCAAAACGATACTATCCTTATCTATATCCGTAATGCAAAGATACTCCACATAAAACGATTTATGGTTGTGGTGGAGCACCCTTCCTATTTCCACTAAATTATCGGAGGTAATTCCCGTTTCTTCATGAAGTTCTCTAGCGGCACAGGTTACAGGGGCTTCACCTTGTAAAGCAGAACCACCCGCTGTAGCCTCCCACATTCCGCCCAAATGCTTTCTTTTATCCCTTTGCATGATGAGATAACTTCCATCTATATGTCTAACGATTATTTCACAGACCAAATGAAAAAAACCTTCCGGAATTGCCTCTCCTCGAACCAGAGTTACACCTTGAATCTTTTTGAAATCTCTATCATAAGCGTCCCACAGTTCCATACTTCATTTTTCTCCATAAATTCCGATTTGTCTAACTCATTATAGCATAAAAATTCACCGCAATTCTATCAAAATTACGGTGGACTTATGGCGGAGAAGGAGGGATTCGAACCCTCGATGAGCTATTAACCCATACACGAGTTCCAGTCGTGCGCCATAAACCAGGCTAGGCGACTTCTCCAGTTTATCATTTTTTTATATGTGTCACACTATCCAAGCGACTTTAATATTATACCATATGATCTTCTGCTTGTCAAGATATTTTTGAAATTTTTTTGTTCTTTTCTGTAGTGCTACAATAGATATTGGACAAAATTAAGAAAAAAGAAAAGAGAGATAGACA
>NZ_QTXU01000022.1:0-42919 GCF_003461785.1 Ruminococcus sp. AM43-6 | reverse complement strand
TTGTCTATCTCTCTTTTCTTTTTTCTTAATTTTGTCCAATATCTATTGTAGCACTACAAGGCGTAACCTGTGAATGATACTTTTTTTCTTGACAAATCGGCAAAAATGTGCTATAATTCTCAATTAGGAAAGTTACCTTGCGGAAAATTTCGCAAGGTGCTTTTGTGTTTTATAGGCTTTTTGTGAAAAATTACGATTTTCTTTCCTTTGATGGGAGAAAATATATTTATAATTTTTATTGTTTATAATTTTTGCGAAATATATTAAGCAAATCGTTACAGAAAGCATTCGCTTTGCTGTGTCTTGATAAATCGGAGGAGTATGTATGATTAGAGAAGATTTAAGAAATGTTGCTATTATTGCCCACGTTGACCACGGTAAGACTACCCTTGTAGACCAGATGCTCAAGCAGAGCGGTACTTTCAGAGAAAATCAGGCTGTAGAAGAAAGAGTCATGGACTCAAACGATATCGAGCGTGAGAGAGGAATCACTATCCTTGCAAAGAATACTTCTATCAAGTATAAGGACGTTAAGATAAACGTTATCGACACCCCAGGCCATGCTGATTTCGGTGGTGAGGTAGAGCGTGTTCTTAAAATGGTAAACGGTGTTATACTGCTTGTGGACGCAGCCGAGGGTCCAATGCCACAGACAAGATTTGTGCTTCAGAAAGCACTTGAGCTTGGTCATAAAATAATCATCGTTATCAACAAGATAGACAGACCTGACGCTCGTCTTAACGAGGTAGGCGACGAAGTTCTCGAGCTTCTCATGGATCTTGATGCTACTGACGAGCAGCTTGACAGCCCTATCCTTTATTGCTCAGGCAGAGCAGGTACAGCTACTCATTCGCCAGATGAAGAGGGCAAGGATATGATACCTCTCTTTGACGAGATTCTCAGCTATATCCCTGCACCTGAGGTAGATACTGAGGGACCAATGCAGTATCTTGTTTCCGCTATCGACTACAACGAGTATGTAGGAAGAATAGCTATCGGCCGTATCGAGCGTGGCGAAATGAAAGTTAATCAGGACGTTACGATCGGCGATTATCATCAGACTAAGAAGGAATATCGTGGCAAGATCGTTACAATGTATCAGATAGAGGGACTTAACAGAGTTCCATGCCAGAGTGCAAAGGCTGGCGATATCGTTTGTATAAGCGGTATCGAGAACATCACTATCGGTGACACTATCTGCGACTTCGGCAACTTTGAGGCTGTACCTTTTGTAAAGATATCCGAGCCTACAGTTGAAATGACATTCTCTGTAAATAATTCACCATTCGCAGGCAGAGAGGGCAAGTTCGTAACGAGCCGTCACCTGAGAGACAGACTTTTCAAGGAGCTTCTTAAGGACGTTTCACTGAGAGTTTCTGAAACAGACAGCACAGACGCTTTCAAGGTCGCAGGCCGTGGCGAAATGCACCTTTCTATCCTTATCGAGAATATGCGTCGTGAGGGTTATGAGCTTGGCGTTTCAACACCGCACGTTCTGTTCAAGGAGATAGAGGGCAAGCTTTGCGAGCCTATCGAAAGACTTGTTATTGACGTTCCTGAGAACTGCGTAGGTTCTGTTATGGAGAAGATAGGTGCAAGAAAGGGCGAGCTTCAGGAAATGGCACCTGTTGGAAGCAGAATGAGACTTGAATTTCTTATCCCTGCAAGAGGACTTTTCGGATACAAGAGCGAGTTCCTTACAGACACAAAGGGTGAGGGTATCATGAGCTCTGTATTCCATGACTACGAGCCATACAAGGGAGAGATACCAAAGAGAGCAACAGGCTCACTTGTTGCGTTTGAAACAGGCGAGGCTGTAACATACGGTCTTTACAACGCACAGGAGAGAGGCGAGCTGTTCATCACAGCAGGCACACCTGTATATGAGGGAATGATAGTTGGCGCTTCACCAAAGCAGGAAGACCTTGTTGTAAATGTCTGCAAGAAGAAGCACCTTACAAACACCCGTGCAAGCGGTTCTGATGACGCACTCAGACTTGTTCCGCCAAGAAATCTCAGCCTTGAGGATTCACTTGAGTTTCTCGCTGATGATGAGCTTCTTGAAGTAACACCAAAGAGCATAAGAATAAGAAAGCGTATACTGAGCAACTCACAGAGAGCTAAGGAAAGAGCTAAAATGTAATAATAACAAAAAGAGGAGCGGTCATGCCGTCTCCTCTTTACTTTTTATGAAATTGTAGTGCTATTGTATGTTGGTGTAGTAGAAAATAGCAAGCTGTGTGCGGTCACGGAGGGAGAGCTTTTCCAGGATAGTGCTGATGTAATTTCGCACTGTGCCCTCACTGAGATAAAGCAGTGAGGCTATCTCCTTGTTGCTAAGTCCTTTTGCCACCTGTTCGATTATCTCCTGCTCTTTTTCGACTATGCCGTAGTGGTCAAAATCAAAACTGCTGTGATTGGTAAGAAGCTCAGGAAGCTTGCTTGCAACATCTGAGCCGAAAACTGTCTGCCCATTCATAACGGTTTCAAGGGCAGGGCATATGCTTTCAAAATCCTGCTTTAAAATATATCCCTTTGCTCCCATAAGCACAGCCTTTATAATGTATTCATCATCAGAAAATGTGGTAAGATAAAGTATCCTTGCGTCAGGGTACCCAGCAAGGATCTTTTCGCCGGCTTCAATGCCGCTCATGCCGTTCATGCGGATATCCATAAGCAGAACATCAGGCTTGAGAAGAGAATAAAGCTCTATGGCTTCCTCTCCACAGCTTCCCATGGCAAGAACTTTCACACTGCCTGTGCTTTCAAGAATGGTTTTCAGCGACACCGCCACAAGCTTGTCATCATCTATTATAACAATGTTCATGTCAAGACCTCCGTTCAGTCAGGTTTTGTTTCGGCACAGACAGAAAAATGCGGAATCCCTTGCTGCCCGATGTGATGTTTATGTTTCCGTTTAAAGAAGCCGCACGCTCACGCATATTGGCAAGCCCCATTCCGCTTTCGTCTATCTTTTCGGGACAGCTTCCGTTGTCTGCGATGCTAAGCTGATAAAGAGCAGGGTGTTCACGAATGATTATTTTTATGCTGTCGCCGTCGCTGTGCTTTGCAGTATTGGAAAGTGCTTCTTTTATAACGCCAATAAAGCAAAGCTTCACATCTCGTGACATTCTTTCGGAAAAGTCATAATCACAGCTTACTGCAAATCTGTCTTTCAGAGGTCTTATGCAGTCTTCAACAGCAGGCTTTAGTGCGATAGAATCGTCATGAAGATCATGAACGCTGCTTCGTATGCTCGTCATGGCGGTGTTCAGCGTGCCGCTCAGGTCGTTGATGGCTTCACCGACAGTTTCATCTTTGTTTATGACCGAAAGCGCACCAAGCTGTAAAATAGACCTTGTGAGCATATGTCCCACGTTATCGTGTATCTCCCTTGCAATGCGGTTACGCTCCTTCAGCGTTGCAAGATATATCTCGTAGTCTTGATTTCTCTGCATGGCTTTGTTTTTTTCTACAAGCTGGGTGGTAAGTTCTTTTGAATTGTCACGGGTATTTATGAGCAGCTTTGTCAGCTTTTCGTTCAGAATGCTGCGGCTTGAAATTGTGAAGCTTACCAAAAAAAGAGCGACAAGCGGGAAGATGTCTTTTCCCAGAGTGAATATATTTGCAAGTACGCCTATGAATGTTAAAACCATAGCAGGGTAAAATTTTGTACAGAAAGCATCATAAAGCACCAAAGGGGCGAGTATCAAAGCTTCTTTGCTGAAAATGCAAAGTGAGCTGTACGCAATAACTGAAAGGTATGCAACGGCAGAGCTTGGTTTTATTTGAAAGATAGCGGAGCATATGACAGCCAATAGTAATGTGGTGATGTTTGACGGATCTGTTCCCTCTGCAAGCATGAATGCACAGCAACTAAGGCCTAAAAGAAACTTATCCCACAGCTTGTTCATATGGCGTTCCCCCCTTGATGTGATATCTCAATTTTAACACATTAGTGGCTGATTGTCTAGTATCGTTCTAAAATAGTTTTGCTATACTGTAAAAATCATTGACTTATAACTATAAAAAATGGTATAATGATAACAATGATAATTTCTTGTAAGGAGCTTATTTTTATGAAAGACGGTTTTATAAAGGTCGCCGCCTGCACCCCTGAGATACAGGTGGCAGACGTTGACTTCAATGTGGATAAAATAATCAGTCAGCTTGAAAAGTGCAGGGAAGAGGGCGTAAAGGTCGCTGTGTTCCCTGAGCTTTGTATAACAGGCTATACCTGTCAGGACTTGTTCTTTCAGAACGCTTTACTTGACAAGGCAATGGAGGGTGTTGTAAAGATAGCAAAGACTACCGCTGACAGCGATATGCTTGTGGCTGTGGGCGTGCCTGTGAGAGCAAACGGCAAGCTTTATAACTGTGCGGCTGTTATACAGGACGGCGAGGTGCGTGCCTTTGTACCTAAAACGCATCTGCCGAACTATAACGAATTTTATGAGGCAAGACATTTTGCACCATACAGAGGCGAATGTGCTGCCATTGATCTGAGAGAGTACGGACAGCTTGAATTTATACCGCCTATGGAACAGACCGTTTTCGTATGTGAAGAGATACCTGAGCTTGTGGTGGGCTTCGAACTTTGCGAGGACTTGTGGGTGGCTGACCCTGTTTCAAATTATCTTGCTAAGGCTGGGGCTACCCTTATATGCAATCTGTCTGCAAGCGATGAAGTTATCGGTAAAGACTCATATCGCAGACAGCTTGTTTCAAACCAATCTGCAAGGCTTGTGGCAGGATATATATACTGCTCAGCAGGTGACGGTGAGTCAACGCAGGATATGGTCTTTTCAGGTCACAATATCATTGCGGAAAACGGCTCTATACTTGCAGAGAGCAGGCTTTTTGAAAACGGCATTACCATATCGGAAATAGACTTTAAAAAGCTTGCCTTTGAACGCAGAAAAATTTCCACCTATCCTGCAAGTGCTGAGTGGGACTATTCTTCCGAAGACAGCGGTTTCTTGAATATGGAAAACATTTCTCGTGAGAGATTCAGCCTTGAAATGGGCGAAACAGCTTTGACAAGAAAGTTTGCCAAAACGCCTTTTATCCCGTCAAATCAGGCTGAGAGAGATGAGCGCTGCCACCTTATTTTGCAAATGCAGTCCCATGGACTTATGAAGCGTATCGCGCACACACATTCCAAAACTGTGGTCATTGGCATTTCA
Organism: Ruminococcus sp. AM43-6; assembly: GCF_003461785.1. Classification (NCBI taxonomy): domain Bacteria; kingdom Bacillati; phylum Bacillota; class Clostridia; order Eubacteriales; family Oscillospiraceae; genus Ruminococcus; species Ruminococcus sp. AM43-6. Next base: position 37,733 of record NZ_QTXU01000022.1, on the reverse strand, counting down.
GGGGGACTTGATTCTACGCTTGCACTGCTTGTGTGTGTAATGGCAATGGACTTGCTGAAACGTCCTCATACTGATATCGTTGCGGTGACGATGCCATGCTTTGGCACAACAAAGCGCACACGCTCCAATGCGGAGATACTTTGCGAAGCTTTGGGGGTAACGTTCAGAGAGGTGGATATCTCAAAAGCAGTTTTACAGCACTTTGAAGATATCGGTCACGATTATAACGATCACAGCGTTGTGTTCGAGAATGGTCAGGCGAGAGAGCGCACAAAGGTGCTTATGAATATCGCAAATCAGGTGAGTGGAATGGTGGTCGGCACAGGCGACCTCAGCGAGCTTGCTCTCGGCTGGGCGACCTACAACGGCGACCATATGTCCATGTACGGTGTGAACGCTTCTATCCCTAAGACCCTGGTAAGGCATATCGTTCAGTATTACGGCGATACCTGTACTTCTGATACATTGAGAGATGTACTGTACGATATTTTGGACACTCCTGTTTCTCCTGAGCTTCTTCCTACCGACGAGAGTGGCACTGAGATGACACAGAAAACAGAAGACCTTGTCGGTCCATATGAGCTTCATGACTTCTTCCTTTACTATGGCATACGCTGGGGCTTTGAGCCGTCAAAGGTGAAAAGGCTTGCGAAATATGCCTTTGAGGGGGATTATCCTGACGAGGTCATAGACAAGTGGCTCAAAACATTCTATCGCAGATTTTTCTCACAGCAGTTCAAACGTTCCTGCCTGCCTGACGGCGCAAAGATCGGTTCTGTTACCCTGTCACCGAGAGGGGATTGGAGAATGCCGTCTGACGCTGTGGCTAAGCTTTGGCTGGAGGATATCGACAAATAACGCAAGGTAAAAATAAAGTAACAAAATCTTTATAACTGCTCGGTTTTACAGAATTGGCTGTTCAGATATAATTATAAGTAAGGAACGGAAAACTTTTCTGAACAGTATCATTACGGAGGATTTATTATGAAATACACAGAGAAAGAGGTTTTGCAGTTCGTTGAAGAAAACGACGTAAAGTTCGTAAAGCTCATGTTCTGCGATATATTCGGTTCGCTAAAGACTATCTCTGTTATAGCAGGCGAGTTGCCGAAAATATTCAGAGAGGGACTTATCTTTGACGCTTCAAAGCTCGGTGGCTTTTTGAATGTGACTGCTTCAGACCTTAGACTTTTCCCTGACCCTGATACGCTGGCACTTCTTCCATGGCGACCGCAGCACGGCAGGGTAGTAAGATTTTTCTGCCACCTGAAATATCCTGACGGAACGGCTTTCGAGGGCGACGGCAGGTTTTTTCTCAAAACTGCTATCGCATATGCGAAGGGTAAGGGATATAACTTCCAGATAGGTACTTCATGTGAGTTTTACTGCTTTGAAAAGGACGATACTGATATGCCTACAAAGCGTCCTCACGATTATGCAGGCTATTGTGACGCTGCGCCTGTTGACAGGGGAGAAAACCTCAGACGTGACATCTGCCTGACACTTGAGCAAATGGATATTTTCCCAGAAAGCTCAAGACACGAAACCGGTCCGGGTCAGAACGAGATAGATTTTCAGTATTCAAACGCACTGAAAGCCGCCGATAATCTTGTGACGTTCAAGAACGTTGTAAAATCTGTGGCTGACAGAAATGGGCTTTACGCAACTTTCATGCCAAAGCCTATCGTTGACAACTGCGGATCTGGTCTGCATATAATGCTCATGTGCATGAAAGGCACGGAAAATGTTTTCAAACCTCAGCTTGGCGGACTTTCCAAAGAGGCTGAGCGCATGATAGCAGGAATACTGAAAAACGTTGGCGACATGACGCTGTTTCTAAACACCACTACAAATTCATACAAACGTTTTGGCAGTCTGCTTGCACCTAAGTACATTTCATGGTCACATGAAAATTATGCACAGCTTCTTCGTGCACCGCTTGCTGATACAGATGAGAATGGTATAATACTCCGTTCAGCAGACAACACCTGTAATCCTTACTTTGCTATGGGTCTGCTTATTTATGCCTGCATAGACGGCGTTATAAATAAGGAAGAACTTCCAAAACCTTTTAATTTCAATATAGGCTCGGCAGATGAAAGCGAGCTTGCAAAGCTTGAAACACTTCCGCAGTCTTTGAAAGAGGCAGTGGAACGTGCTGAAAAGAGCGAGTTTCTTGCGGATAGGCTTCCTGAGCATATGTTGGAGCGTTTTATCGCAATAGAAAAGGAGCTTATCATAGAATATGAGAGAGCTGCCGATAAGGAGCAGTTTGAAACAGCCAGATATTTTTATCATCTGTAATGTCAGAGAAAGCTAAAAAAAGGAGGTGGGGAAATGGACAGGATACTTGTGGCTTCAAGCAATGACAAGGCAACAGCTATGCTTGTGAGCCTGTTAAAAGAAACCTTTCCCACCTGCAAGACTTCTATAGCCGCAACGGGTCTTGAAACAAGGCGTGCGGTAGGGTCAGGCAGTTATGACTGTGTCGTGATAAACTGTCCATTGTCAGACGAATATGGCAACGAGCTTGCGGAGATAGTCTGCACCTCAACTGACGCAAGCTGTGTGGCTATCGCAAAGTCGGAAAATGCGGATATCCTTGCTGATAAACTGGAAGATTTCGGCGTAATGGTGATACCAAAGCCACTAGGCAGACAGTATTTTTACCGTTCAATGAAATTTGTCAGTGCCGCAAGAAAAAGAATGCTGGGAATAAGGTCTGAGAACCTGAAACTGCACAAAAAGCTTGAAGAGATAAGAACGATAAACAGAGCAAAGTGCTCACTTATGCAGTATCTTGGCTTTACAGAACAGCAGGCTCATAAATATCTTGAAAAGCAGGCTATGGATAAGAGATGCACAAAGATCGAGGTGGCTCAGAAGGTCATCGAGATGTACGAGGTTTAAATGTTACATAATTGTTAAATTAATGTCACGCTATTGCAATTGTCGGAGTAATGTTGTATAATAATAAAGGAAAATTTAAAATAACGGAGGTCGTTAAAAAATGTTAGTTTCAGCTAAGGAAATGATGACAAAGGCACTTGCAGGCAAGTATGCTGTAGGTCAGTTCAATATTAACAACCTTGAGTGGACAAAGGCTATCCTTCTCACTGCTCAGGAACTGCAGTCACCTGTAATTCTTGGTGTGTCTGAGGGCGCAGGCAAGTACATGACAGGCTTTAAGACAGTTGCCGCTATGGTAAAGGCAATGGACGAAGAGCTCGGTATCACAGTACCAGTAGCACTTCACCTTGACCACGGAACATATGAGGGCTGCTACAAGTGCGTAAAGGCTGGCTTCTCATCTATCATGTTCGACGGTTCACATTATCCATTTGATGAGAACCTTGCTAAGTCAACTGAACTCGTTCACGTTGCAGATCAGCTTGGTCTTTCAATTGAGTGTGAAGTTGGTTCTATCGGCGGCGAAGAGGACGGCGTTGTAGGTATGGGTGAGTGCGCAGATCCGGACGAGTGCAAGACAATCGCTGATCTCGGCGTTACAATGCTCGCAGCTGGTATCGGTAACATTCACGGTAAGTATCCAGCAAACTGGCCAGGTCTTTCATTCGAGACACTTGCTGCTATCAAGGAAAAGGTTGGCGATATGCCACTGGTACTTCACGGCGGTACAGGTATTCCTGATGACATGATCAAGAAGGCAATCTCACTTGGCGTTGCAAAGATCAACGTAAACACAGAGTGCCAGCTTTCATTCCAGGAGGCTACAAGAAAGTACATTGAAGAGGGCAAGGATCTTCAGGGCAAGGGCTTTGACCCAAGAAAACTTCTCAACCCTGGCTTCGAGGCTATCAAGGCTAAGGTTAAGGAGAAGATGGAACTCTTCGGTTCTGTTGGCAAGGCTTAATCAATAGCTAAATTAACGTAAATAAACGGGCTGTCGTTTCGGCGGCAGCCTTTTTATGTTATTTTATTTTCCAATTAAATAGAGTGTAACCTAGATCAACCACTCACAAATAAAAACAAGGAGATTTTTTTATGGAAATTTTCAGTGCACGTCGTTTAACAAACATGGGACTTATTGCAGCGATATATGTTGTGGCTACGATGCTTTGCAGCTCGCTTGCATACGGACAGGTACAGTTCCGCATATCTGAGGTTTTGATGCTACTTTGTTATTTCAACAAGGATTACATCATTTCGCTTTCTATAGGTTGTTTGATAGTCAATCTATTCAGTACGCTCGGAATGGTGGACGTAGTATTTGGAACGCTTGCTACAGTTGTGGCAGCGGTTCTTATCTATCTGCTGAGAAACAAGGTAAATCTTGTAGTTGCGTCGCTTTTCCCGGTGATATCAAATGCGGTGATAGTTGGCTTTGAGCTGACGTATGTCTTCAAGACGCCGTTTCTTGTGAACATGGGCTGGGTAGCCTTAGGCGAATTTGTATGCGTAACGATAGTTGGTGTAATACTTATCAAGGCGCTTATGAAGAACAAGTATTTCAGCAAGCTTGTGACTTTCGGCATGAGTGATCAGGCTCTTAGTGAGCAGTTTAAAAACGGGTGATGATTCCGATATAAAAATCAGCCTGACTTTTTAGTCAGGCTTTATTTTTTGGCGTTTTTATCGAAAAAACTGCGAAAAAGTATTGACAAAGTACGTGTAATATGATATAATAAATACGTTGCATTGAGCAACGTTAAATATGCGGATGTGGCGGAATTGGCAGACGCGCTAGCTTCAGGTGCTAGTGATCGCAAGGTCATGTGGGTTCAAGTCCCGTCATCCGCACCACGAAAAGCTCGATTTTATCGGGCTTTTTTCTTTTGCTCCAGTAAAAATAAATGGGCAGACACGCTGGCTCTAAGAACAATTTTTAATTGATATTATGCTAAAACGCACTACCATAGCTAATGCGTCTGTCGGTTAATATATTCATATATGTAACGAACAAATCCGCAGGCGATACTGCGGATTTCGTTTTAATTTCTATGCACTTTCTAATTCTTCTGTTGGCTCAATAAACACGCTGACAGTTCCATTAAACTCTCCGTTCATCTCGAATCTGATATCAAGACTTTTATCTTCATTTTGATGAATGAAAATTCGCTTGACTAACATTCTTAGATTGATATCCGAAATCGTACCCTCGGACAGGATTTCATCAAGTATCTGTGTTGTGTTTTTAAGCTGTTCTTTTCTCTGTTTGCAGATTTTGTCATATTCCCTCAAGTCGGTTATCCGTTTTTCAATAGCGGATATTTCTTCTTCACGCTTAGTAATCATATTGTTGTAAACTTGTGCGTGTTCTCTGTCGCCGATTCGCTCTATAATCAAATCTTCGATCTGCTGTCGGAGTGATAATATCTTATCGTTGAGCTGCTGTATCTGACGTTCATACAGCGGCTTTTTCTTTACCCAATCCTTGACAATCTTGTTGTAGCGTTCGCTTTCGGCAAGTATCGTTTCACGAAGTCCTCGGACTTCATCTTCGATCAAAGCGTCAAGCTGATTTTCACGGACTGTGTGCGGAGTACAGTATTGCTTGCCGTAGCGGTGTGCGCTGTTGCAAGTGTATTCAACGTACTCTTTGCCTTTCCATTTTCTTGTGCGAGCTACAAAGCAAGCCCCGCAGTCGGAGCATTTTATTAATCCGGAATAGCGATGAAGATTCCTGCCATTTTGCGAACGTGGATTAATCTGTGAACGCTGTTCCAGTAAAAACTGTGCCTGTTTCCAAGTTGTTTCATCAATTATTGGTTCGCAGAAATTCTCATGGCGATACTGTTCTTCGGGCGGAATGAAAGTTTTGGTTTTGTATATTTTTGAAGTTACTGTCTTATGATTAACCATTGTGCCAATGTATAATTCATTTGTGAGAATGCGTTTGACTGCTGTTTGTACCCACGAGTATTTTTTAGAGATGTCGGGTTTCCAATCTGCTAGCTTTCTGCGCTGATAGTATTCTGGTGATTTTATTCCACGTTCGTTCATCTTCTTTGCGATTGTGGTCAAGCCGTAGCCGTCAACGTATAGCTTGAATACTTCCTGCACTATCCAAGCTGTTTCATCGTCTACCAAAACAGTATTTGTGTTTCGGTCACGCTTGTAACCGAGGGGTAAGGACTCTATCAGACCTTTTCCTTTCTGCTTTTGACGTACACCTGCTTTTACTTTTTTGCTGATGTCCTTAGCATAAAAATCGTTGAAGATCTGCTTGAATCCAATCATCAAATCGTCATTCTCGTTACTGGAATCAATGCCCTCAGTCACAGAATAGACCTTGACATTGTTCTGTCGCAAGTGATCTATGAACAGTTCCGTTTGAGTACGGTGTCTGCCAAGTCTTGATAGATCCTTGACCAGAACTACATCAATTTTACCTTCGTCAACAGCAATTTCAAGTTCTCCTAAGCCTTTTCTGTTAAACGTCATTCCTGAAACATTGTCATCAAAGCTCTCTCCGACGATTTCGTAACCATTCTGCTCAGCGTAATCAACTAAAATCTGTCGTTGATTTTGCAGACTGTTCATTTCCTCATCTTCGTCACGAGATAATCTGTAGTATAGCCACGCTCTCATTTTATCGACCTCCTTTAAATTCGGCAGGCACGCTATGGTGTGTCTGCGTTACCTATCTGAACTTCGTTCAGATTGACACTACCACAAGCCGACCTGAAAGTCCAGCGATTACGCTGTTTTATCAACAAGTTCTACCTTTTCAATAAAATCGGAGTCGGAGCATTTGGACATACTATCTGAATTCAAATAGTCGTTAATCATGGACTCCATGAAGGTATCAAATGTCTTTCCGTCGCCATTATAGATAACAGTGACTGAATTGATTTTCGGGATTTCTCTTTGTCTTGGCATATTTTTATCGCCCTCCTTACTGTCTTTTCAGTTTCTTTTTCTCTGATTTTTAAACTGATCATTTTTAATCATTCCTTTCTTAAAATTTCGTTTGACATCATCAACAACGCCCGCAATTATGCCGATTTCACGCAGTTTTTTGCACTTACGACCCCTCAATCATTCAAAGCTCAAATTTATGACCCCATAAAAATTATGCACAATCATTTTGCTGAAACTGCGTATTTTCGGCACTTTTGCGGCGAGCTTTGCTCGTCCGCTGTGAACGTTTAGGGGGCTGTGACCCCGAAACTTTAACTTGCAATGAAATATTTAACTTTGCTTTAACTGCTGCATATCCGGTATTTGTGCAGATTGACAACTGCCTTTTTATTATCAGAATTAAAATCTCTCCCACATATCGCCCACAGCGGCTCACAAATTGCTTGTGTTGGCTTTTGAAATGCTTTTGCTAAACTTACCCGACAGAAAAATCAAGCCCTCAAATTGGCTTACGTTGCGTTGACAGTAACCTTGAAATGTTGACAGTAAAACTTTGATTTATTTTTTACTGTCACACCTCGCAAAGCAAGGAATTTCAAGGCTTTTCACTATTTTGAAGTCAGCCTGTTGACAGTAACTCCGCTACCATTTTTACTGTCACTACTGTCACGGTCATTATTTTATCTGTCTTTCCACTTTGTTGGTAATATACATTTTTTCTTTTGCTATATTAATATTACTTAGTATGTTATATTAAAGGTATGTCTGTGTGACACGGAGACTATCGCAAATCACTTCAATTGATCTCTTATTATTACTGGCAACAAATTTGAAAAAGTACAGGATTTTTTTATTTGGGTTTTATAAATTTTGTATGGTTGCACAAAATTGAAATTGATAATTTGTCGAGTTTTCCTATACTTGTATAGGGGAAGTAACTGATGACTTAACAACCTTATTTGAAAAAATTTTCTCAAGTCTGTATGATTACACAATAGTCAGAACTTTTATGACTTTTAGCTTTAGCATTTACACAAAGTTATGAGGTGGTAAAACGCCACCTCATGATTTTTATTTATGCGATAAGAATATATTTCCTTGTCTAAAATCCACTTGTCTGAGTTTTTGCGCATATTAAGATAAGGGTACAATCGTTAATATGATGATAACTATGTTGAAAATTGAATCTAAATGTGATATACTTAATTTTGAAATAATAAATCTTTTGACTTATTGATAGGAAGTGACAAAATGTTGCCGATTTATATGGTATTAGTTGATGATGACGATGTATCAGATTTTGAGGTACTGTATAGAGATTGTAGGAATAAAGCGTACATAATTGCTTATAAGATACTAAAAAACGAAAGTCTTGCGGAAGAATGTGTTTCAGAAGTCTTTTTTTCTGTTGCGAAGAATTTCAAAAAAGTTAACAATTTAGTTTCTTACGAACAGCATAAATATATTGTTATTAGTGTTAGGAACAGAGCTTTTAACATTCTTGCAAAAGAAGAAAAAAATACATTGAATTTGCCATACGAAGATGATATTTATTTTAACGACGATAAATATTCGGAATTTGATAAGGAAAAATGGTCTGATTTCATAAGGAAATTAAATAAAACTGATAGAGATATACTCTATCTTGTATGCGTCCAGGGAATGGACTATAAAGAAATTGCAGATTCGTTTGGTATCAGTTATGCAGCAGCCAAGCAGCGATATTGGACTGCTAAAAATAATCTTAAAAGAATAATTTTAAAGGAGGGAGAAATATGAACGAAAACACATTGTTTATACAAGCTTTAAAAGATGTAATTGATGAAGATTATAATGCCGATATGGAAGCAATCTCATTAAATGATGAACACGAATTTAGTGACAAGCATAATAAGAAAATGAAGAAGCTTATTATTCGGCAGAGCAGGCCATATTTTAAGCTTATAAGTACGGCGGGCCGAAGAGCTGCGTGTGTTATTGTTGCAACGGTCGTACTTTCTGCCTCTGCGTTAAGTGTCGATGCGGTTCGTGGTGCAGTATATGATTTTGTAATGGAGAATTTTGCAGATCATAGCGTCATAGCAACCGAAAGTGGTACGGACGATGGTTATCCAACTTCCATTGAAGAGAAATATTATATTTCAAAGTTGCCCGCCGGGTTTGAACAGACTCAATATATTGAAACAGATGATAGCGTTTCTATTTTGTATTCCAACGGCAAAAAAAGTATTTTCTTTGACCAGAATGTCAAACGAAATCATAAGGAATATATTGATAATGAGCGAACGAGTTTTACGAAGATCGAGATCGATGGTCAGGAATATTTGCTTTTTGAATCTGATACCGATGTAACGTGCATTTGGGATAATGGCAGGTATATATTAGGAATATTCAGCGATCTCGACAAAGAAACTGTTATAGATTTATGCAAGTCTACAAAGTTACAAAAATAGTCTTACTAATTTGTTTTTTTATTGTTATATAGGGTAGAGAGATCAATTTGATCTTTCTACTCTATTTTTTATGAAAGGAGAATAATAGATGAAAAAGTTATTAGCGTTACTTGTTTCTTCCGTTATGGTGTGTGGAGGCGGCATATCTGTTTGCGCTGAACCTCAGTTAAGTACTCCTGTCGAAGGTGAATTTACGGAATACTATAAATACGCTTCTAAAGTTTATAACAGTATGACTATTTCAAATAAGACTGCTTCGTGCAGAAGTACAATACTAGGCTCTTCAGATAATATAACTAAGGTGGTGGTTTCACATACACTAGAAAAGCAGAGCGGAAAATGGTGGATAGATGTTACAAGCTGGACTAAAACATTCAACACAAATACAACGGTATATTTAACGTCAAAATCATCATTAAGCAGCGGTACATACCGCCTTAAAACAGTCGCAAAGGTCTATAACGGTTCTGATTATGAGACCATTACGATTTATAGTAGCACAGTGTCATGCTGAAAATACAATATAAGAAGAAAGGCTCGGTGATTCCAATGCAGAACTAAAATATTTAACAATATTGCACGATTCAATTTGTGCAGGCTTACGAAACTGTTTGAATACAAAGGATTTGCATTGATATTTTTTGGTATTAATGCTATAATTTAAAGGAGAAATTTTTATGAATATGAAAAAAACTATTACAATTGGTATAGCTTCTATTATTGCCTTCAGCACGATAGCGACGACTGCAATGGTATCAGTAGGGGCATTTGATCAAACGTATGAATCAAATTATAATTATACATACAATGGTAATTCATATGCAAAAATGGATTACTATGAAGCTGGCAATTTTGTTCAGACAAGGGCTACAAATAAACAATCTCTGACAGAATATACCAAGATTAGCGTTGATGTGTATCATTCTAACGGCTTATATTTGGATGGAGCATCTGAATATAAAACACTCAGTACAAAAGGATCGATCGGCATCAAGGGTTGTTCAAATTACAGAAGCTCAGGCGGAAACAATTATAAACATACTGTAATTGTGTATCGTGATTCCTCACGTACAAATAAAGTTGCCACAATCAGCAAAAACGTAGGATAAATCATGAAAGGTCGGGGCATATGTTTTTTATTCTTAAAAACATTGCACAGTTTATCAGACACAGCAAGGTTATCTTTGCTGTGTTTGTGGTCTGTGAGATCACAAGCTTGATGCTTATTATTTTTTCATTTGGGATATATCAGAATTATTCACAGCAGATAAAGGACATTGCTTCAGATGAGCCTATTGATGAAGAAAAGAATTGGATTAGCTTTGATTTTGAAAGCGACATTGATGAGGAAAATCCAATTTCAAATGAATCGGTTTTGACTTTTCTTAACGAGATGGGGTCAGCGCTTGGGAATAAAATAGGGTACATAGATTTTGACTGCGGCGGATATTACGTCTGCCTGTCATATAATGACGGCTGGGAAATGTATGATATTAAAAAAAATCTGAAAACTAACGGAAGGTGGTACAGCGGTAGCTCTTTCAGTAAAACAGATTATGACAAAGCTGCTAAGGTATGTATAGCCCCGATCGAATGTTACAAAGAGATAGACAGCGAGATCGGATATGACGACGACCTTTCTCCTGAAGATTACAGCTATCAGGCATATGATAAAGACGGCAAAATATTTGTCGATCTTCCTGAAGGAACCTTTGAAGTGATCGGATTCACCAAAACCTGGGGAGACAGATATTTTATACCGTATACGGTTTTTTCATCAGATGCCGAAGTTACGACTTTTCCGCAGGTGAAAATACAACAGATTCTGTATCAGAATGAATATAACAGCGCTGTTAACATTTTCAAAAAGTGCTTTGGTGACAGAATAAGCGATGAGGAAATTTCGGATATGCCGGTTTATGATGCCGAGGTGCTGAAAACCTTTCAGACAAAAATGACGATCTGCGTTGTTATTGCGATCATATCTTCTGTCAATATCACGGCATTGTTTAAATATGTGATTGATCTTAGACGAAAGACTATGGCTATATTCAGGATCAATGGGTGTTCTAAAAACAGGCTCAAAGGAATCATGGTCAGCGAGATGATGATATATAGTGCGATCAATATTCTGCTATGTATATCTTGTTTTAATTTTCTTATACTTCCCGGACTAGCCGGTATTTTGCCGTATGTCACTCTTGCATATTCAGTGAAAAACTATATTTTACTTGCAGCAATCTACATAGCTGTGACCTTCGTTTCTCAAAACATAATGATTTATTTCAGCATTTCGCGTTCGCCAGTGCAAATGCTGAAATCACGGAGGTGAAAACGGTGCGCGCATCATATATCAGATATGGTATCAAGGAATTTGAACGTAATATATTTTTTAATATTTTTATAATCCTACAAATTTCCGCAGCTTTGATACTGATAGTTTACTGTGTGTCCTCAATAAACTATATCTCAAAGTTTTATTCACCGATAAAGGAACATATAGACGGAGAAGGAATTTGCAGTATCGACATACTGAATTATCCTCTGCTTGAAGAGATAAGCGGTTTTGAATATGTTGACGAGGTTTACTCCTTCAATTCAGTTGGCGGACTTTATAACAATAGCAATGCCTTTTATAAAAATGACATCAGGTACGTTTATATCAACAGCTATGATGACAAATTCATCAATGATTACATACCAATCCTTGAAAAGGGTAAATGGTTAAGCGAATGTGACAGCGAAGACGGCATAATTAACGCAGTAATATCCTATAGTGATGAATATGAGGTCGGCGATGTGATAACTGTGGTTTTCGATCCGCAGTCAGATTGTGAGAAGGAATTAAATTTTAAAATAGTAGGAATGCTTTGCGATGGAGCTAAAGTTTTTAACGCCTATACATTGATGTCCGAAGTTTCAGACGCTTCATCTTTGTATCCAAATTATTATAGTGCGCAGCATAAAAATGAAATTCTCCTGCTTACTGAAAAAAATCAAAAGCTAGGCGGTTGTCCCGGAATGTCGCTTATTAAATTCAAAGAGGGTCGTAGCGATGAGGAATATGAAAATTTCACCACTCAGTTAGGCGCTGATTTTGATATAAAAGGGATAAAATTATCAAAAATAAACGAGACAAGCTTAAAACAGATAAACGAGCAAAGGGTGATGATATTACCGCTTATAATCGGCATAAGCATACTCATTTTTACAAGCATTTTGAGTATGAGTGCTATAAGTACAAACAGGCAGCTGAAAAATTACGGCATATACAGCATTTCCGGCGGAACAAGGGCAGGCTGTGTTTTAATACAGATGTGTAATGTATTATGCTGCTGTATCTTCTCATGTTTTCTTGCTTATTTGTTTTTCAATATTTTAAAGATCAGTGGAAAGCTTAACGGATCAATTGTTGCTTTTGGTACAAATGAGTTTTGTTCATGTGCAGCATGGCTGATAATTACAATTATAGTTTCATCGATTATGCCTATATTAATAATCGGGAAAAAGAAGATAAAAGATATGTTGCGGGAGATGGAATTATGATTAAGCTTAACAACATAACAAAGATATATAACCCTAAAAAGTCCAACGAGTTTGAAGCTCTGCACGGCGTTTCCTGCGAGATTCAGGACGGTGAAATGGCAGCAATAATCGGCAAATCCGGTGCTGGAAAGTCAACGCTTTTGCATATCCTTGCCTGTATTGACGACTATCAGGACGGCGAGTATACCCTTGACGGGGAGCTTGTCAAGAATCTTTCCGAGCGGCAGTATGCAAAAATACGAAACGAGAAAATCGGTATGGTAATGCAGGATTTTTCTCTTGTCGAGGATTTTACTGCACTGGAAAACGTGATGATACCGCTGAATTTTGCAAAACCAAAAATCAAGAATAAAAAGGAAAAAGCGCTTGCCGCACTTGAATCTGTCGGAATTGAGGAACTTGCGAAAAAGCCTTGTAATAAACTTTCCGGCGGTCAGAAACAGCGTGTGGCGATTGCGCGTGCTATTGTAAACGAGCCGAGCGTGATACTTGCTGACGAGCCGACTGGGGCTTTGGATACAAAGACTTCTGCCGAGATAATGGAGCTTTTCAAGTCGCTCAATCACGAGGGAAAAACGATAATAATCGTAACCCATGATATGAACATTGCGGAGCAGTGCGATAGGGTTATTGAGATTTCGGATGGGCATGTTGTGAAATGAATTTTCAAAACGTGAAATGCCATTTTAATTTATATTTGCACAAATACGTCATAGACCCTATGAAAAACAGTCGTAAGCACCCGCTTGTGACTGTTTTCAAAAGTGGAATTTTCTGATTTTAACGAAAATAAAGAGTTAGTAGATATAACTTAGATTTAAAAGTATTCTTCCACTAACGTTACCCCACCCTCAGGTGCTAGTGATCGCAAGGTCATGTGGGTTCAAGTCCCGTCATCCGCACCATAACAGGACACCAATTTTGATACAATGCGTATCTTGATTGGTGTCCGTTTTCTTTATCCGAAAGTCCTTGTTTAATGGGATTTGTCAACACAATTTAACGAAAGCAGGCAATAAAGCTCGCAAAGGAGATTGGCACCAAGGCAGCAGATGAGCTGCACACCCCCAAAGGGACGCTGGGGACGTGGGTGCAAAAGGCACGGATCGGAGAAATAGACACCGGTAAGGGTTCACTAACGTCGGATGAATCTCTTAATTTTGTACAGTAGCTTCAGGCAGCAAACAAGCGGATCAAAGAGCTTGAAAAGAAAAACCGTGAGCTTGAAGAGCTTAATGAATTTCTGGAGGAAGCATCTGCTTTTTTCGCTGCGAACCGTCGGAAGTCAGGAAAGAAGAACGGTTAAAGTTCATTTCCAAAACGTTAATTTTCATTTACTGCGTCACACATACGCTACTGTTTGTATTGAGAATGGCTTTAATGCTAAAACTGTCAGCGAGTTGCTAGGTCATTCTAATGTTAATATTACACTTAACCGCTATGTTCACTCATCGCTTGATACAAAAAAGAAATATGTTGAAAAACTCAATTTTGTAGCTTAAAAGTTTTTAGCCGTCAAAAATATCTGATTGGTAGTAAATAATGCATGATTTTACGTTGATTTTTTGCCTTTTTGCCTGTAGGTGCATATTTTGCGAAAAAATTATATTTTGTTTTGTAAACTATTATACCAGAAAATTGATATAATATGTATTGATTTTCTGAAAAATGTTTGGTATAATGGCGTATAAAGGCGGTGATCGTATGATCAGAGTTGCAATTTGTGATGATGATAAACATATGCAGGAAAGTTTATCAAAGTATTTGTTAGACTATTCAATACAATGTGACAGAGAAATTGATCATTCAGAATTTGATACTTGTGAGGAATTAATGGACGAGTATCTCAAGGGGAACTCGTTTGATGTTATATTGCTCGATATTGAATTTAAAAATAATGATGAAAAACAAATGAATGGTATTGAACTTGGGAAAAGATTGCGTGGACTGTATGCCAATGACAACACTGCTATCGTTTATGTGACATCTTATGGCGAGTATGCTATTGACTCCATTAAAATAAGGCCCTATGATTATATAAAAAAGCCAATTACCTATAGAAGAATAGTTGATTTTTTTGAAACTTATTATTTGGATCAAGCTAAGAGAAAAAAGGTGTTTGAATATACTGCACATAAAGTCAAAAACAGTATCATAGTATCTAATATTTGTTATTTTGAGAGTCAAGGCAGAACAATAGTGATCCATACTATTACGAATCAATATACCTTTTACGGAAAATTATCTAACCTGCTTGACAATGAAAGTTTAAGTGATTTTATCAGTATTCATAAATCGTATTTAGTAAATAAGAATTATATTGAAAGATTCACGTCACATTCAGTCGTTCTTATTGGCATAGACCGAGTGGAATTGCCGATAAGCCCTAATAAGAAAATGGAGGTCAGTGAACAGCTGCTGAAAGAATGATATGACTACTTTATTTTATTTGTTTTCAAATGTGTTTCACATATATGCCACTTATCAGTTTTCCAATGTGTTTTTACAAAAGAAAAAAGAGTCGGCAAAATCAGACATTGTCCTGTTTACACTTTATTACATTATAAATAGCTGTGCGTATTTACTGTTTGACAATCGGCTTATTACAATCCTGTCAAACATTATACCATTTATTCTTATATTTTTGTACTATAAAGTATCGTTATTTAAGTCTTTGTTGTCAGCATTTGTGTTATGTGTTTTTTCCATTGTAGTAGATACAGCGGTTGTTGCTATACAGTCTTTGCTTAATATAAACTCTGTTTTTTTTGATGAGGGATTTGTATCAAATATTGTGCTTCTAACACTTGTAAATATCATAGCTAAGAGCTATTTTAAATACAGCGATCAAATTGTAAAATTACCAATAATGTATTATATTACTGTGATATTTGTTCCGCTTGGCAGTATAATGGTTGGTTACTTTGTCGCAAAAGATCTCAATGTCGTATCGTTGATTTTAAGCGTTATCATATTATTGATGAACATAGTTATTCTTTACCTTTACGATAATTTGGTAAATATGTTTTCCCAGCAATATGAAACTGACGTTATTGAGCAGCAAAACAAGGCTTATCTTAATCAGTTGCATTTAATGCAGGAATCTCAGATGAAGATAAGATTTTTAAAGCATGATATGAAAAATCATATTATCAACATGCAAAGTTTGCTTAGTGCTGAGAAATACGATCAGCTTAAAGATTACCTTGCTGAAACCAATGATTATATTTATAGTAATAATGTTATTATCGACTCAGGAAATGAAACGATCGACAGTGTTCTGAATTACAAATTGGCACCGTTAGAGAACAACAGCGTTGAAAAAAGCTATCATGTTGTTCTTCCTGAGCAAATTCTTATTAGTTCATTTGATTTAAATATTGTTATTTGTAATCTGATAGATAATGCACTTGAAGCGTTAAGCCTCCTAGGAGAGAACGATGAAAAGAAGATAACTATCGATATTGTTTATAAGCAGGGCTACATTAAAATATTAGTAGGAAATTCATTTGACGGAATCATACACAAGGATAAAAGGACAAGAAAAAATGATGAGATAAATCATGGAATAGGGTTAAAGAGTGTTCAAAATATTGCGGAAAAATATGGAGGACTTTTAAAAACTGATGTATCTGATAACTGGTTTGAAACATCAGTGATAATGTATGAAAAATAGAGGTAGCAATAAGTTACCTCTATTTTTTTTACAAAAAAGACGTTCTTTTTGACATTTACGTTTTTTTTATTCTTATATTATGTATAATCAAGTCGGAACTTGTTGTGAAATGAAGAAGATCATATGAAAAGAAATTTAATGAAACTCAGCACAAGAATGGGTAAGGTGTTTGCTGCATTGGCACTTTTGGTTACTGTATCAAACGTAAATTCTACATGCATGTTCATCACTCACCAGCCTGAATTGCCTGCTGATTCTAAAAAACTGCGTAAGTTCTAATGTTTAAGAAAACTGCCTGCAAAATAACGCAACGTCTTTGTGAAAAAGGTATTATATCAGAAAGCGATTTCGATTTGTATGAATACGGATTTAATATGGGGATAACGGTTTTACTTAACCTTATCAGCACTATAGTTATCGGCGTTATTGCGGGCAATGTGTTTGAAAGCATAGCTTTCTTAGTTTTTTATATACCACTGAGAAGCTATGCCGGAGGATACCACGCTAGCACCCCGAGGAGGTGCTATTTTATTTCCATTTGAGGATTTTCATACTTACTATGTTGGTATGAATAGAATTTGGGTTCATAATGAATGTAATTTGCCGACTAAAAGATCTAAAAATTTTGTAAAAAGAGTCAATCACAGGGATGGTAGTGTTTCAATAACAAAAAAAATAGATAATAAAAATGTAACCGTAAAGTATACAAAGAATAAAGACGGAAATTTATATCCTAGGTTCGAGAAATTTGCTCATCCAGAGCACCCTAATCCGATAAAAATGAAAGCAAAATTAACTGGTGTTTTTAGAAAAGATGTTAAAATCATTCGTAATGAAACTGGTATAAAATTACCAAAGGATTATACTTGGCATCATTTGGAAGATGGAAAAAGTGTGTTAATGGTTCCTTCCAAAATCCATTCACCAAGGTGTGGCGGATTTAATCATATGGGCGGAGCAACTAAAATAAGACACGGAATAATTTAAAGGAGGATAATTATGAAACTGGTCGAAGTTGGCGAAAAGCTAAGTAGCAAGGATATCAAGGAAATGGAGGGTGAACTGAATTTAAGCTTTCCAAAGGACTATAAGGACTTTTTGCTGAAAACAAACGGCGGAATGCCTGAGGATGAAGTGGAGTTCGATTTTATTGAGAACGGAACTTCCGACGAGGATGAGTTTGAGCAGGGCAGTGATATACACTATTTCTATGATGACAACGAGATAATGGAGTCATACGAGAATTTGGTGGACGAGGAACTTATCCCCGATGAATATCTGCCGATAGCCTGTGATTCTTTTGATAATCAGATATTGCTGCGTTTGGGCAAAGGCGATAATTATGGTGCGATATATTTTGCAGACGCTGAAAGCGAAGAGAGCGAGGACTTAGGTTGGGTGCTGTCAAAGGTGGCAGACTCATTTACTGCGTTCTTGGGTATGTTAAGACCTGCGGAGGACTGATAAAAATGGAGGTAGTTATATGTTAAAAGATTACGTTAAATTCAGAGATATTGATGTGTCACGAATCGAACAGTATAAGGGCAGATTGCCTGAAGAATTGTTTGATTTTTGGAGAGAGTTTGGTTTGGGAACATTCTACAATGGTTACTTAAAAGCGATAGACCCGAACGAGTATATCGAACTTGTGCAGCAGTCATATTTTGACGGTGAAGTTACTATCCCGATATTTGCGACAGCATTTGGTGATATCATTACATGGGAAGATAACAAGTATATCGGGATACTCAAGTATAGATATCAAGATAGTGATATAATATCAACTGGATTTGAGGACTTTTTTGAGGAAGTTGAAGAGGGCATCCTTGATGACGATTATTTCACTATCAAAAAGTATAACGCAGCAGTTAAGAAATATGGTGAACTGGAGTATGATGAGTGCTTTGGATATGTTCCGCTGCTTGCACTTGGCGGAAAAGAGTCTGTAAAAAACCTTAAAAAAGTCAAAATGCGTGAGCATATTGCACTTATAGCTGAACTGACAGACGGCATTTAAAAATATTTTACTTTAACAATATGGAGGTGATAAAATGCCCATAAACCAAGAAAAAGTTTCACAGCTTTTAGCGGCAAGGAGATATATAATAATCCTAAAACGGGAAAACAATTAGTATATGATACAGATGGTAATTACTTTAGGATTGAAGACACAACTTTAACAGGAAAAAGAGTATACACTGATATTAATGGAAATCAAATCCCAAATAATAAATTTGTTAATTGAAAACAGATAGGTATTTCGAAATCTGAATATAATCAGTTGACACATTTTAATAATATTGATTAAGGTGATTGTTGAAATGAAACAAATGGCAGAAAGTAATAATTATCTTATACTAAATGAATATGAAAAAGTATTTCTCAAATTAAAAGCAACATCTCAATTAATTTTAATTGGTGAATTCTATGGCGATCCAGATGTTGCTTTGATTTCAGACGATGAGACATACTGTGCTGTTGGTGGAGAAGGTGTGATTATTTATTATTTAAGAGATCCATTTGAAGAATTTTCTACCAATCACAAATCATCAAATCAATGGAAAATTTGGGGAAGAGGCACCAATGAAGAAACAATGTGGGTGAGTGAAATAGATCAAATTGATAGTAAACATATTCGAGTTGAATTAGAAGATTCTGAAACCATACTATTATCTATTTTCTAACTTGCGTTTTGAATCTATATATGAGAAGATTCTAAGCTTATTCATTTGGTGATCAACGGCGAAGAGATTGTTACAACTGTTGACCACCCGTTCTATGTAAAAAATCAAGGCTTTATCAAAGCAGGAGAACTTGCAGTCGGTGATGAATTGCTTGACTCAAACAAAAACATTCTTTTGGTTGAAAATTTTGATGTCGAATTGACAGGCAAGCCTGTTACGGTGTATAATTTTCAAGTAGAGGATTACCATACATATCACGTTAGTGGTTTTGGTGTGTTGGTGCATAATGCTGGCGATGATTATGCTAAGCCTACTGAACCATATAATAAAAGAAAACATTATGGCAATACTCCAACGAAGAAAGACCGGCAGGTTGTGGGTGGTTCTCCAGATCATGATCCCCCATTGGTTAAACGATATTATGAAGGAGACCCTAGTACAGGTGAAAAGCCAGGTTATCAAATGACCGCCAGTGAACGAAGGGCAAGTGCATAAGATCGTAGTCGGATGAAGCCAGCAACTAGGTTAGAACAGAATTCGCAAGGTGGACGAATGTCACATTATTCAAAGGAGATGAAGAAAAAGTATGGACTTGATAAAAAAGATTGAAGAACATTATCTAATAAATTGGGGTGAGTGCGCAGAGTATATTTTTAATGATAAAGAACCTATTCATAATTTGTTGCCATTTTTTAAAGTGCTGAAATTTAAACCCAATGAAAAAAGAAATTCATGGATATATGCAACTTGCGGGATGTCAGGGAAAGACAAAGAGCAAGGATTAGAATTATTTATACTAGCTCCAACCGAGAATAACTTTTTAATTAATTTGCTTGTAGCTATAGCACATTATTATGCTAGCGGAAATATGCTTGGTTTAGGACACACGGTTAATTTTGGCTGTGCTTGGTACGAAAAATCTAGATGTGACCATGGTTTAATTTCATTGCCTTACTTAGACGGACCAGAACTTGAGTGGTTAGAAACTAAATCTATGAACATTAGGTTTTTATGGCTTATACCAATAACTGAGGAAGAATTACGATATAAAAAAGAAAATGGCTTAGAAGCATTAGAAAATATATTTGAAGAAACTGAATTTAACTATATTGATCCATTTCGTGACAGTGTAGTATAAGGCTAAAGTCATTTCAACAGACCCCGAAACCTTTGAAATTGCCGAGAAAACAGTTCTTGAAACCTACATAAGAGAAGATTCTAAGCTTATTCATTTGGTGATCAACGGCAAAGAGATCATAACGACTGAAACTCACCAGTTTTATGTGAATGATCGTGGCTTTGTCAACGCAGGAGAACTTGCAGTCGGTGATGAATTGCTTGACTCAAACAAAAACATTCTTTTAGTTGAAAAATTTAATGTCGAGTTGACAGATAAACCTGTTATGGTGTATAATTTTCAGGTGGAGGATTTCCATACTTATTATGCTGGCGGATTAGGCGTGTTGGTGCATAATGCAAGTAATGAATATAAAACAAAGACTGTCCGTACCGCCAAGGGAGAAGAAAAAATTCCCATTGTTGATAAACCAGGCTCTCCTTCTTGGAAACAAGCAGTTAAAGAATTAAGATCTGCTAGAAAAAAGGAAACAATTATATTGCTTCAAATAGACAGCAAGCGGAACAACTTATAAATGAAGCAATGCCTGATTTGCCTAAAGCAGAAACATATGCAACAAATGCGCCAAAATCTAATTATCAAATTCACCCTATTGATAATGAATATAACATGCCACATATTTGTTATCATGATTGGGCAAAGGGAAAACATAATGGCTCTGCAGGACATATATTTTGGGAGGAATAGATATGGATATAAAAGAATTTAAATATGCTTGGAGATATACAAGCGAAAATTATGCGCTATTCTCTCCAAAGCAGCTATCAGAAATGAATGTTGTTAATGAAAACAAAGCAGTTGAAATTTGGAATAGTATATGCGATAATGAAATACTTCAAAAAAGTTCATATGTTCAAATGATGATTGATCATAAACTGACTGTTTTCATAGGTGACTGTGGTTGGGGCGATGAATCAATGGAGAGAGTAACTCAACAAAAATTAATGAGTTTATTCGAAAAAAGTATTTCAGACAAAGTAACATTGTTATATGATCATACTTCAGCAATAAGCATTACAGCATCTATTTTTTGTGAAAAATGGTCGGATTTTTGTTATCCTTCAGATGTGCTTCTTATTGTAAATAACAATATTGTTCTATTGTATTATGAAGATACATTATACGGACCTTTAGAATCCTTTGAAAATATAATATAATTACTATTTACAGAACATTTTTATCAACGATTTTGCAGGTACACCGATTTGAACTGTAAGTGTACTTGCTTCAACTGAAACGCACCCGTTTTATGTACAATGTAGAGGGTTTGTTGAGGCTGGTAAGCTGCTTGTTGGCGATAAACTTCTTGATGTAAACGGAAACATTCTTTTAGTTGAAAATTTTGATGTCGAGTTGACAGACGAACCTGTTAAGGTTTATAATTTTGAGGTAGAAGATTTCCATACTTATCATGTTAGTGGTTTTGGAGTGTTGGTGCATAATGCAAATGATTATGCAAATCCTCGTACACAAAATACATCTGATCTGGATATTCAAAAAAATCAAGGAAACTAAATATGATGGAACAATAAGAACTGGTGGAAGAAGTGGAGGTTCAAGACCTCTTGAAGGCCAGCCGAATACCTATGTGAATACAGAGAGTGGACATAAATTGGTTTATGGGGCGGATGGTAGATTAAATTTGGATATTTCTACAAAGAGAGTCAAAGCAAGAGGCTATGATATTGCTCCGAACGGGCACTTATATCCACGTGATATGAATTTAATTGGTCCTGTTCCAAGAGAATTATTAGAAAATCGGTGATTAAAATGAAAATATATAAAAGCATAGTTGATGAGAGGATACTACATGATTTCTCTAAAATACAGGGCAGGTCTTTAATAAATCATGTTGCTAATTCATACGATATTGAAACGGCAATTAGTTTTGCTAGTTTGTTTTGTCCAGAGATCATTGAAGTTGATGATTGTATATTTATTTCTGAGTTCTATAATGGAAATATCATGGAATTAAGGAAACTTTATAAAAATACTAAAGATATTGAGATGTTCGTCAATAGTTGGTCATTGCAAAGTTTAGTCAAAGAATGTGACGTTATAAATAGTTCAGGTGACTATATTGAGGAGTTTGCAAAGGCAATTCAGTATTTTTGGCAACTCAGAGTTAATTCGCTTTTCCCAAGCAGAGATATCGTAGTAGAAATTGGCGAAGAAATTATGGGCGAGGAAGGACTGACAGTTACGTTATATCAAAAAGGTCAGCCTAAGTGATGCAAAAAAATATTACAGTAAAGACGTCTAATTAAAATATTTCACACCTACCGTGTTGACTTCTTTTGTGTGCTGGTACATAATTTTGGTAGAAAATATTCTCCTGCTAAGGACTTTAAGAGGGGTAGATTTTGATTTTAATAATACAAAACCTGCTGATACATCGGGTCAACACGATTTAATAGTAAAGTAATGATATAACGAGGTAATATTTTATGCAAAATGATATAAAAAAAGCGATGGAAGATATATACATAAACGGAAATACAGAATTATTTATTTCAAAGTGCAGGGACACAGTTGATTTTCTTGATGAACTATTGGAAAAAATAAAGACCAAATCTGAAAATGTTGAGAAGTTTTTTGATTCAAACGAGCCTTCTTCGGAGATTAGAATTGTTGTAAATAGGTGTTCTTTTTCAGAAGGTGAAATTGAATATGTTTCTCTGCTGCAAATAAACAAAATAGTTAAGTACTTCTATCTTCAAGATGAATTTTCTATTGACAGTCCAGATCCTGATGGAATGGATTCATATCTTGCTGGATTCAGAAATGAGCCGTATAGTAAAAAGCAATTTGATATCGACGAAATGATTTGCAATTATCTCACAGAAAAAGGTTATTCAAGATTATATATTAATGATATGGACGAAGTATATCCAGGTATAAAAAAGTTTAAAGACAGAGAAGAAACTAACCAAATGACTGTGGGAAATGCGTTGTTTATGGATATGTGGGAATTATGTAACAGTGATTAGATATTAGTTACGCAGATAACTCAAAGTTTCCAACGGTGTATAATTTTCAGGTGGAGGATTTCCATACTTATCATGTTTGTACATTGGGCGTGTTGGTGCATAATGCTAGCAAGGATTATTCAGGGAAAAAGGCTGAAACCGTTACCAAAAATCAAGAAAATGGGAAGAAGCTTGTGAAAGAACAATTTTCTAATTTGAAAGAAGCTCACCCTGAAGCAGAAACACAAGTTTCAGTAAAGCCAATGGATTCGAATGGAAATGCCATGAGAAATGGTGAAAATTACCTCGATTGTATTGCTTTAGATTCAGATGGAAATCATTTTATTGAAGAGTATAAAGCGAGTCAAACTGCACCATACACATCTAATCAAAAGGCTAATGGATTTGATACAGGAGCTTTAAATAAAGATCTTGTAGTTACTGGAGAAGGTGGTGGTGTTTTTAAACCTGTAGATGTAATTCCTGAAGGTACACCAATCAATACGATTAGAGGTAAATAAAATTTCATTTAACCAAATTTAAAACAGGAAGTGAAATATATGGCTGTTACAGATGTAAATGTTATTGATGGAATAGCATTTGATGATGATAATAAAACCTTAATTATGGAAATATATGATCATTTGCATTTTGAGGGTAAGTTTGAATTTGATCATATTGTTATATTACAAGATAAGCTCAATACATATTTGTGGTATATTGAGAGTAAGCAATATGCAGATATTTATCCAGATAAGCAATTTGATAATTTTGTAATAAATATTCACTTTCGTTATGAAATAACGGAAAATTGTAAGAAATATATTAATGTGTCAAATCAAAAATTATCTGTTTTGAATATTAAAATAGTATCATATTTGAAGACGATTGACACTGAGTGACTTTAATGCGGCTTTGCATGAGAGTTCTATATACAATATAGCTCAGACGACTATAGCAAGTGTAGCTGTTTTCACCGGTGGAATGAACAGCGGATTTAACAAGGCAGCTAACAGTGCAGGAGTTAAACCGTCATGTTTTGTGGCAGGAACGCTTGTCATGGCGGTTGCCGGAATGGTTGCTATAGAAACGATAAAGTCAGGAGATAAAGTCATTTCAACAGATCCTGAAACAATGGAAACTTCTCCTAAAACTGTCCTTGAAACATATATAAGAGAAGATTCCAAACTAATTCACCTAGTTATAAATTGAAATACATCATGATAATCAAAATCCCAATGGACCATTTTATGAAAAAGCTCAAACTGATCATCGACTAAGTGGTAATTATAAAAAAATCGCCCTCACTATAATGAAGGAAGTAAAATTAATCGTGCTCAATGGCGTCAGCAAAAGAAAAATTATTGGAAAAATGAGTGGGATTCGGGAAGGTGGAAATAAATGAATAATTATAAGTATTTTAGTGATGTCTTAAAGAATGGATACTTCACAGAAACACCATGTCAGTTTTGTGGAAGTTCTGAACATTGTCTTGAAGGATCTTTTTTTGACAGAGATGACGATCTTGTATCTATATGTCTCAATTGCTTTGATAAACGAAAAGTAAGTGTAGATATTCCTAGCTATATAGCAGACAGAGTTGTAAAAAAACAAAATGAAAAAGTAACTGAATTGAGTTTTTGTCCACCTGTACCTTGGATTCAAAATAACGATTGGCCTGTTTGCTGTGATGATTATATGACATATATAGGTGAGTGGGAAAGGGAAGATTTTATCAAAAATTCTACAAACGGTGATGGATTGTCTTTACTAAAAGAACTTTTGATTGATGAACTAAAGAATAATGTTGAAAGTTACGAAGCACTTTGGACAGGTTTAGGATATGAAACTGCTGCATTTGTTTTTAAATGTTCAAAATGTGGAAATAAAGTGGTTGTATGTCAAGATTATTGATGATATCATTTTGTAGATTAAAAAGGAGAAGATTATGGGACTTATAGGAATAAAGGCTGCAAAAAATGATTTTAATGCAGCTATAGCAAAAATCGTAAGAAAATATAGGGATATGTCACTGTCTGAGATCAAGAAGATAGTGTTGGAGGGTAATTATTTATATGAGTGTGATTATGTTGATGAGCAGGGTGTCAAGGCGATACTGTCTATTAATTAGGAGCTGAATAAGAGCGGGATAGCGACTGTTATTTACGAGCACGACCGGATAACGGACCGTGAATTTTTAAATAACTTGCTAGGCTCATATGCTGAAACTGCGGAGCAGGTAGAGGAAGAAATGGACAGAGAGGCATTGTTAGAAAAAAATCTCATGTGTTTGTGACGTGCTTGCTGAAGTTAATGGTTTTGATAATATTTCTGATTTTTATTATCTAAAAAAAATATTGCCGAACTAATAAAAATAAAGAAACTTTGTAAAAAGCATTCCGTTAATAAGTATGTGAGTATGGACATAAAAATTTTCTTATAAGGCACAAAATGCAAAAGTGTTTGAACTTTAACAGAACCTGATGAAAATTATAAGGAAATATTGGGAATGGCACTGCTAAGAAAATCAAATAAGGAGAAAATAAGGCAATCAAATGAGAATAAAACATTTTGGTGGAACTGAATATGCAAATAATATTTCTGAATTTTCGGAAATATTACAAAAAAGGTATGGCAATGATGTCAACGAGTTTTGGATCACTAATGATACTCAAGATAATCCTTGTTTAGTGATATTGGTAAACAAAGAAATGGCGAACATCACTTATTTCCCAGATGGGGAATCACTCGGTTTTCAGTCAGTTGGTTGCCAAACCGGTCAGACCAATGAATATTGTATTTTTTATACTAATACACCTGAGGAAGAAATTGAAATCAGCAGAGATTCAATTATCTCAGTAAATAAAGCTTTCGAGGCAGCCAAAAAATTTTTTTATAAACGTGAAATGCCAGATAATATTGAATGGGCTGAAAATTAAAGGTTTACAATTTTCAGGTGGAGGATTTCCATACTTATCATGTTTGTACATTGGGCGTGTTGGTGCATAATGCGGGAAAGAATTACGCTTCCTTAGAACCAGATAAGTATACTGAACTTACACAATCGGAAGTAAAGGATATATTAAAAGAACGAGGATTAGATGAGCGAGCAGCTCAGAATCTTATAGATTCGTTTGATGGACCTATTTATAAAAGAGAAGGTTTCGAAGGG
Source organism: Ruminococcus sp. AM43-6 (assembly GCF_003461785.1). Taxonomy (NCBI): domain Bacteria; kingdom Bacillati; phylum Bacillota; class Clostridia; order Eubacteriales; family Oscillospiraceae; genus Ruminococcus; species Ruminococcus sp. AM43-6. The sequence continues at coordinate 11,270 of NZ_QTXU01000022.1, read as the reverse complement.
GAAACATTTACGATTACGGAATCAAATGCCGGAGAAGCATCTGGAGTATTTGTTACAAGAGAATCTGCAGGTGTAACTCCTACAGAAAGAATTAATAACTTGGCACTGCCGCCGAATAATACTGCGATGGCTGAAAGCACAGTGCAACTAACAAGATCGCAGATTTTGCTTGAGGGAAAGGTAGCTGCACAACCTGATTGGACAGTTATTGCTGATGATGGTATACCGAGGAGCGGTGGCGGTTGGCAAGTTGTTACTGACGGTGGAAAATACAATGGTGCGATTGAGAGGTAAATCTAAAATGAAAGATAAATTACTTAAATTACATGACTATCTATTAAGTAATGGTTATATAAAAGATGCCGATAGAATATACAGTATACTTGAAGAATATGAAAATGAAAATAAATTGTCCGATCTTTCCGCTCAAAAACTGATTGTTATGTGTAATCCGAAATATCTTGGAAACTATTATATTCGCGAATTTGATGATTTATACAAATGGTGGAATTTTCTGGCTGAGATTGTTTCGGGTATTAGATAATAATTTTAATATATATCAGTTGACCACCCGTTCTATGTAAAAGATAAGGGCTTTATCAATGCAGGTGAACTTAAAATTAATGATGAGCTCCTTGATTCTAATGGTAACATACTTTTAATTGAAAATTTGGCAATTGAGTTGACAAAAAACCTACTGTTGTATACAATTTTCAAGTTGAAGATTTTCATACTTATTATGTTGGTGGCTTTCGCATACTTGTACATAATGCAGGGGATGCATATAAACGTCCATCGGGTTATCGTAAAGGCGTTAGGGATAAAACATGGGAAGAAGCAAAGGCGAATTCTCCTGATGAAATTGTTCATGATCCTAAAACAGGAAAACCAATTAACCCCAATGAGCCTTGGAATATGGGGCATAAACCTGGTTATGAGTTTAGAAAACATCGAGCAAGTGCACAGGAACGTGGTATAGACAGAAAACAGTTTTTAGATGAACACAATGATTCGTCCCACTATCGACCAGAACTTCCAAGTTCAAATAGAAGTCATTCTTGTGAAGATATGACAGATCAATATTTAGGACCATGATTTTAGATTATTTGTCATAAGCTTGAATTGGTAGTTAAATAACTATTATTGCATTAGTTGGTATTTAAAGTATGTATATAACAACATAAATTTTTGGAGGTGCAATATGGAAAATATGCAAAACAAAAAAGAGATTTTTAAAATCATTCACGAGGCCGTAAAACTAACACCGAAGGTTATTTCATATTCTGATGAAACCGAAAGTCATAAGATCGATATATACATTGGTGAAAATAGGCCAGATGTTGGTCTTACAACATATTCAACTATTGGTTTGTCAGAGTATCCAATAGAAATTGTGGATAGACAAGGAAGAGAAATCAGGGTGGAATTTATAGGTATGTGCACGAGTGAGTTCACAAGTTTTCCTAATATATTAGCGTCCTGTGCGTTCAATATTATCAAGGATCATTATTCGTACACTCCTGGGATGGTGAACATGAATGTTATTGATGATTATTATAAAAACTTAGAAATGAGGCATATTTATTACACTATCCCGTCATACTGGGAGGATTTGCAAGGCCATCTTATTGACGGTCATATAGTAAACTGGCTGTTTGCAATACCTATCTCGGACAATGAACTGGATTATTTAAACGAAAATGGTGTAGACGCTTTTGAAGACTTGTTGGAAAGCAATGATACTGAGGTATATGATTTGTATCGAAGGTCTATCATCTAAATGACACCTTATTGTGAACGGTGAAGAAATTGTTACAACCGTTGACCACCCGTTCTTTGTAAAAAAATCAAGGCTTTATCAAAGCAGGAGAACTAATAGTTGGTGATGAACTTCTTGATGTAAACGGAAATGTTCTTTTAGTTGAAAAATTTAATGTCGAGTTGACAGAAGAACCTGTTAAGGTTTATAATTTTGAGGTAGAAGATTTTCATACTTATCTTGTTGGTGGTTTTCGCATACTTGTACATAATGCAGATTACAAAATTACATTATCAAGAGAAAAGTATCCAGAGTCTGCAAAACACATTGAGGATGCAATAAAAAATGGTCAGCCGAGGGAACTTACAATAAATAGAAGTGGAGCAAAATCTAATATAAAAGCGTCACTAAAGGGAATTAGCAAAGTTTCAGGTAAGGATTTGGATGAGTATCCTTTTGCAATGTGTAAAGAAGGAGGCAAAGGGCTCATGTTCGTGCAATCAAAAGATCCGATAATAGAGGTTCAGGTTCTTTTATTGGGCATAAACTAAGGGGTCTCCCCGATGGGGCTACATTTGAAATAATAATTGTTGATTAATGGAGGTTAATGAAAATGCAGGAAAATAATAAATTGTGGTTAGAGATCAAGGAAATGTTTGAAACGTCACAGACAGAGGTAACGATATTTAATGGTGCTGGGTCAGACAGTGCTAAAATATGTGATATGCTTAGAGTAACTTCCGCGTCTGCTATGGGTGCTGTCATGCTGAACACATCAGGAGTTGTATTTGATGATTGGATAAGACTTTATGGCGGTGATACATCTGATAGGGTAGGCATATCTAAAATAAATTTGCTGTCTAAAAACGGTACACCTGAGAGGGTCAAACAAATGCTTATCGTTGCCACTGATGTTGTGGGCGGTATATTTGCGATCAATTCAGGCAAATTTGATGAGGGCATAGGCGATGTGTGGTATTTTGCTCCTGATACTTTGGATTGGGAAGACCTTGAGTTAAGATACTCTGAATTTATTGCCTGGCTCGCTCAGGGGAATATAGATGAATTTTATAGTTCAATGAGGTGGACAAATTGGAGAGAATCTGCAAAGAATGTGGAATTTGATAAAGCCATTTTGATATATCCGTTTCTTTGGTCCGAAGAAGCTAACATTGAAACTGCGTCAAAATCAATAGTTCCATTTGACGAGTTGTTTGCTACAAACATGGAATATAGAGAAAAGTTTGGCATTGGCGATTAATAGATCTTAATTGGAGATTAATTTCTGAACTAATAGTTGGTGATGAACTCCTTGATGTAAACGGAAATGTTCTTTTAGTTGAAAAATTTAATGTCAAGTTGACAGGCGAACCTGTTAAGGTGTATAATTTTCAAGTGGAGGATTTTCATACTTATTATGTCGGAGAAAACAATATTCTTGTTCATAATGCTGGGAAAGAATATAAAATTCCTAAATCTAGGACAGGGAAAGAGAAAGCAACAGACATTCCTAGCCGATTTAAAGGTGAACGTCCTTATATAAATGAATCTGGAAAAGATTTTGCAAAACGTTTATGTGATGAAGCATTTGGTAAAGGCAATTATGATACTGGTCCTAAATCTGATTATAATAGGTTGAAAAAATATGGCGACAGAGCCTTTACTAATCCAAAAAAATAGGAGCAAAGTTATGGCAAAATATTATTTGACAAAAATCATTTATAATGGATTAACTTATTTTTTGATATGGTATAGCAATGATGAAGATGGGTTCTTACTTTTTGATCAACAACTGTTAGTTTTTTTTAGTGTCGAAGAAGCAAATACATTTGCGGATAAAGAACATATTATTTTTGAAAAGGGAATAACAGTTTTTGATCTATCTGAAATTATCGAGTTAATAAATAATGTGGAAATATCGCAAAATTGTCGAATTTTGATAGATATATGGCATTTTTTTAGTGATTTATCAAAATCGCTAAATGAAGAATTTATAGGAGACTATAATGATGAAGAAATCATCGATATTTATAACAAGTTGTTCTATGGAAGTAATTTGGAACTTTTGAAAAATGAAGAATATCATCCTAGTTTCAATGTTGATGAAAAACATAAATGCTGGGAGATTTTTGAAAGTGGGTTATCGATACTTAACAAATATCTTAATGATGATTTCAGTATGAAATAAGGAGGAAATATGTTTAGTAAATTTTTAGACTTTGTGAAAGAAGAAAAACACTATGATTTTGATAGTAGCGAACAATTTTTAAAATCAATGGGAGGAAGATCGTTTCTAAATGGTATGTATCGAATTTTTGATGAAAAAAGTATACCGAAATGGAATGATATAGTTAAAAAATCATTTCCAAAATACAAAAATCAAATAAGTGTCTTTGGGTATGACTGGTTGGGAAGAATTTTTGCTCTTGATACGCAAAGAGATGTAGTTTTGATATTTGAACCAGGTACAGGAGAGATACTTAATACAGAAGAAAACTTTGTGAATTTTCATGATAGTGAGATACCACAATATCATGACGCTTGCTTGGCGTCTGAGTTCTTCACTGAATGGTTTGAGGCAAATGGCAATTTTGTTTTGCCTCACAATAAATGTGTGGGTTACAAAGTACCACTATTCCTCAATGGGGCAGATGACATAGAAAATCTTGAAGTATCCGATATGGAAGTATATTGGGAAATAATGATGCCATTAATGAATCTTTAATCAATATTGGCATATTTGATATCAATTTACGGAGGTGTAAAAATGCCAAGCAACCAAGAAAAAGTTTCACATATTTTAGATATTATTAGGAGTTGTAGTAAAATACAACTGTATAAACTCTGACTATTATTGAGAGCAAAGACGATTATTACGACGAGTACTACTACATGAAGCCCGAATGTGAAAAAAGCCGTAGGGAGAAATTCAAAGACGGCTGCAAAAAAGTCGGCGAGTGGTACAAGGAGCATTGGAAAGAGATTCTCATCACAGTAACAATTGTAATAGGAGCAGTATTAGCTATAGTTGCTGTTGTTGCTTCTGGTGGTTTAGCTTTAGTTCCTCTGTTAACTACAACTTTGACTACTTTTGGAATATCAGCAGGTACAGCCTTAACTATCGCAACTGTGACAAGCTATACAGTTGCTGCAATATCGATACTTTCAACTCTTGGTTCAAGTACATTAAATATAATTGACACATGGGGAAATATTGATAATTCAGTTTTTAATACATTTCAAAATATATTAAATTGGACAAGTACAATATCGAATTGTTTTTATTCCATTGGTTCTATTTATAGTAGTGTAAAAGGAATTTCAAATGCTGATTTAAGAAATTATGGAAAGCAATGGACAACTAATCCTCAATTTCGTTCAGCCATAAGCGGTGCAAGTGAATATAATTTCACACTTAAATCTGATTCGTCAACTTTCTGGTCTGGAATTGGAGATGAGGGTATATGTAACGGAGATCAAATAGCGGCAAATTGTGCGGATAAAATGGGAAGATCTACTTTGGAAACAACTCTTTCATCGAAGGGTATTGAACTTCCAAATTGGGATGTTTCCAATCCTTCTACAATAAGCGCATGGAATAGTGCTTCTTCCTCCTACGCAATGCATTCTTCAGGGAATGTGGAAGCGTTACTCGGAAATACTGTTCGACCAACCAGTGTATGGAATGTCTTTGAACGCACTATTTTAAGAATAAATCCTAATGTAGGAAATATCACAATATATACGCCTACTGCGGTTAATGTGATTACGCATACTACTCAGGTTGGTTCACTAATAAGGAGTTTGTTTATAGGAACTTCTCAAACGGGAATATTATTAAATGATTGGAATAAAAAATGAAAGAAATTAAAATTACAGGTACGAAATGGTATGTCGATATTGAGTACAAAGAGAATATCGCAAGATTTGGTGGGGAAATGTGCGTAGATGGTTTTTATGCAACAGTAAATAGTATATCTTGGATAAAACATCAAGGATATATCGAGAAGAATGAATTGACTGAACTTATTAAAGCGGTGCGAAAGCAAAATAAGAATAGTTCATTCAAAATTGAGTTTGTAAATGATGATGGAAACGAATATAAATAATATATGCTGGTTTTTTACCGGGTAAAGGAGTGGTTTATGAGATACAATAATGAAGTATTTGTAAAATATAGAATAGATAAAGATTCAATTGTTTTTTGGACTTCGGACATTAATGAAAATATTTCTGCTGCCAAGGTATTAAACGAGTTTTTATATGATTTTTCTAAAGGAAAAAAGATATTTTTTCATGGTTACAGATTGCCGGAAGAACATCTTTCTCAAATAGTTGATACAAAGGTAATCTTAGAAAAATCAGAAATCATTAATGACCCATTTAATATTTTTTTGAGATTAAGCGATGCGAAAATAAATATAAATCATTTTGATTGTGCGTGCGAGTCAATGATATATTATTTTGATAATAAGGTTAATTGGACGGATTTTTTAGCAACATCTATCATTAGTCAGCCTCAAAAATATATTAAAGAAGGAATATTAATAGCCTATTTTGCTTCTGTGGACCAAGGGGCAGATTATTGGTTTGAATGTAGCAAGGATTACAAAGAAAACGTGTTGATATTACTCCGCACTCTAACGGCATTAGGATGTAGAGTAAAACAAGTTTCTCATTTATCATTTCCATATAATTAGAGCGTATCAGATGAATTTTTGGAAAAAAACAATTAAGGTGAGATGAGACGGAATATTTATTATTTGAAATACTGTATCGAGGTTTAAACTATGAGAAGATGCGAACCACTAAACACATAAAAAGCAAACAGATAATTGAACTTAGAAAACATATGGCACTATTGAAAATGGTTTTGCACCTTGTTAATGCTATATACTATAAATTAGGAAATGATTATTGCAAAGCAATAAATAATAACATTACATCAATAATAAAAAATGATCCTGAATATGCCGTAAAATATTCTCACCCTTTATTTATTAATGATAATGCTGATTTGAAATCACTGAAATCAAAAGTGCTTTCCATAGATGAAAGCATATACGACGTTGATGATGGTATCAGCTCGATAAAATCATCAACGCAGACCCAAGAGGACAAAATTGAATCAATTGAGTCATTGAAAGAAAATATTAGTGAATACATTTCCGATGTTGTGACTATTGACTAAAATGCGGCTGACGCTATTAATAAGAGCAAGAATGATTTTTATGATAAGTACGAATACTTAAAACCGGATATTGAAAAAAGCTGGTTGGAAGAGAAATGGGATAGTGCTTGTGAGTGGTGCAAGGAAAATTGGCAGTCAATAGTTAGTGTGTTTGTGACTATTGTCATTGTTGTCGGTATTGTTATATTGAGTATTTCAACATTTGGAACGGCAATTCCAGTAATTGCTGTTGGTGTAGTTGGAGCAATCGTAGGCATTTCAGGTCAATTAATTAGTGATATTATTTCATGTGCGATAACAGGCGATTGGGATGGTAACTGGCAATCATATATTGGATCAGCGATAGGCGGTTTTGCTGGCGGTGTTTTATTATTGCTTACTAATCCAATTGCTGCTTGTTCAGCAGAGGCGGCAATATCAACGTTTTTGGGCGAAAATCTTGAAAATATCACTGGGGGACAAAAACGATCGACTTTTGAAATATTATTTGATACTGGTTTAAGCACAGGAACAGCGGCTTTTTTTTAGTGTTGCTTTAAGTAAAATTACTGGAAAGCTTTCAAAAACTCTTTCGAAAAAAATTCCGGTGTTCAAAAGACTTTCAGGCATAAATAGCTATGATGCTTCATTTAAAATGGTAATAACAAAATTAAAACAGGGAAGTATTAAAAAATTTCATTATAAAACAATTAGAAATGGTGTAATTTCAGGACTTCCTGGAGGTGCATTGGAAAATATAGCAAGTGGTTTTTTGATGGGATTAAGGAATGGTATGACGAATGGAGAGAGTTGTTACAAAATTAATAAGAAATGAAGGAGGTCTGATCAATGAAATCAAAATCGAAATTTACTGTGAAGATACCGTCAGAGATTTACAAAGGTGAAGTTTTTATAACTGCTTTTTTCATTGTTTTAAACGTAATGTATACGATTTTTGGTAATCCTCCGCATTTCCCTATGTATATTTCAACAATATTATTCATTTTTATTCCAATAGCTATTTCATTATTGTGGATAAGAAAATTAAAAATTGTAGTAAGTGGCAGCAAAATAACCGTTAGGAAGATTTTGGGATTCAAATATAGTGTTGATGTTTCAGAAATAACAAAGATAAAATGGATAATTAATGATACTAGATTAGGGGTTAATGAAAAAATTTTAATTTATGTGAACTCTGAGCATTTTGCTGTTGAAACTCTTATGGACGGATTTGAAATAATGTCAGAATATCTTTTGAAAAATGTTGATCCTGATAAAATAATTTATATTAATAAAAAATAGAACATTTGGCAATAAAATAATCGGAATATTTTATCAGATAGGTGGTGCCTGGCTGATAAAGAAAATTGCGGAGTTAGGAACAATCGCTGCAGTATTTGTGAGAAAGCATCCGATTTTGTCTTCATATATGAAGGAGAAGAATTTATAATATGGTCATGGAAGGGCGACTATATGAACCTTGGAGCAGGCGCTGAAACAGGTATTTATCAGGTGAAAGATGGAGAATTTGATGAGTATGGAAATTATATTATGGAAAATGGTGAATACTCATATCTTTATGCCGAAGTTAACAGAGAATATTCTGTTGATATGACTCTTGAATTATATCATGATTCTAATGGGGATGGAATCTTCAGTGATGATGAGCAGCTGTATAAACATGAACCAGATGAATTACAATGGTGGATAACGGGATTTGATCCGTTGGTTCAGAATGTTAAAGCTGAGGATCTCCAAGCCGTAACTACTATAGATTTTTCGAGCTTTGGAGAAAACAAAGATATAATGTTAGATTCTTTCAGAAAATATAATGCAGGAGAAGTCGAATGGGATATTCCAGAAAAAGATTCGGGTTCATACATTGTAACTCTGACTTGGTAAGGAGAATATTATGTTAAAATTTAAAAACTTGCTTTGCTGCACAATGTCCGTAATATTGATGTTAAGCCTAATGTCCTGTTCTGTTGTAGAAAAATTGAACAGCCATTATGAAGGTGATCTCGTTATTGATCAGACGGAGAATGTGAGTGTTTCAGAAACAGTAATAAAGGCTTTGGAAAATAACGATGCGGACGCGATCAAAAATCTGTTTTCTGTTCGTGCCAAAGATCTTTGTCCGGATCTGGATGAAGGGATCGGATATATGCTCAGCATATATGAAGGCGAATTTGTTGAAGTTACGCAGAATAATTCAAGCTCAAATAAATATTCGAGCGGTGGTGAAAGATGTATTGTTTCTCCGGTATGCGTTTTTAAAACAACAGAAAACTACTATAAGCTTACTTGGAATGCGTGGACGATAAATGAAAAAGATAAGGAAAAAGAAGGAGTCTACAGCATGAAACTCCAGATTTGGCCGGATGCCGGACTGGATCAGGGAGGTGAAGATCTTTTTGTTGCAGGGGTAGTGTATCCTGCTAATTCCGAGGAAAGTGATATGGCGTTTACTCTTTGGAAAAACATTTATCAGCAAAAAAATCATGACGATCGCATAGAGAGATTTCGTGAGCTGCTTTCTGACAATATGCTGGCTTCAGGCGTAACGGACGATGAAATAGATCGCTTTTTTGATTACTGTCAGCCAATGCGAGAACTTCACGAAGGCTGGACGGAAATTGATGATGGAAATATTACCGTTTATATTACGTCCATGAAAAATGATACTCCGATATGTTTTTGTTTTAGACTTGACAAGGAACAAACGGATAAAATATCTTTTCTAAAATTTGCCGAGATAGACGATGAAAAGACTATCGGTGATTATAATTTATCGGAAGAAAATGCGGGAATTTATTTGCCGGATTAATGGAAGTGATTAATTATGAAAAAACTTATACTATCCGTTTTGCTTTTTTTACTGGTGGCGAGTTCTACAGGCTGTACTATATTAAACGATAGCCAAAGTTCAATAGAAAATGATGATAAATTAATTATCGATCAAACCTCAACGAAAAATACTTCGGATGTTCTGATACAAGCCTTGGAGACCAACGATGCTGAACTTTTTAAAAGCGTTTTTTCAGAGCAGACTTTGAAATTACAGCCTGATATTGATGAAGGTATCAAATACATATTTAATATATTTGAGGGTGACAATTTAGAGATAGTTTATGAAAATCAGTCATCAGAATCTTTTTCTGATTTGCAGGCAAAATGTGTATGGTCGATCTGTGTAATTAAGACTACTGAAAAATGCTATTCATTAACATGGACTGAGTGGGTACAGCAGGAAACTGATCCGTCTGCCCAAGGCGTATACAGCTTGATTTTTGAAGAATGTGAGGAAGATCAGAGAGGAGCAGGCGGCGGAGATCTGCTTGCCGGAATATATTACCCCGGATGTGAAACCGAGTCTGATATTTTAAACACATTTTTCGGGGCGATGCATAATAAAGACCGAGAAGAGCTTGAAACTATATTTTCCAATGAGTTTCTGGAGGATTCGGAAGCTGTGAAGAATATGGATAAATTTATAGAACGATATACTCCTTCATATTCTAATTTGTTAGCCGCATGGGAGGTCAATGATACTATTTGCATTCAACTAAGGCGTTTCGATGCTTTTATTTGTCTGCATTTTGATAATAAACAGACAGATAAAATATCATCTATTCGAGTATTTGACAGTACAACTGAAGATGAAGAAAGCATATCACAATACGATTTTAACCAAGATGAAATGGGAATTTATTTTCCAGATTAGTCAAATGTATCTTAATAAGTATCAATAATGTTTTATTACATATTTTAGATACGAATCTAAAGGCAAGGAATAAAAAACAAATGAGCAGCGAAATAATCGGAACAAAATTCAAGTACACGGTATTAACATTGACACCGTTTTCTTCACACCATTTATGCACTGTAAGTCCGCTGCTTTTCTGTGCCTGGATCTGGGCTAACCATTCAGGCAGGCGAAATTCGTTCTTTACCGTTGCGATCGTTGTTTTCATTATCTTTATATCCACATCTAATTTGGTCTAAGCAGCTCTATTGACTTTTTGAGATTGGGTAATTTACTCTATGGAGTTGCTTGAAGTTTATTATACTTCTTTAGTCATCGGTGGGGTAGATGCGGAGGGTTTGACGGTTACATTCAAATTCACAGCGTCAATGATAGATGATATTTGGCTATTTCAACTTACGTGTTGATGTTAACAAATATTTCACAACCAAAAAGTATTTGATTATAACTATTAGAAGGGCATCATATCGGATCTACAACACGGAGAAAAAATATTTTGGAAATGACTCATTTGAAGATTCTGAATATGTGCCGGATATAGCTAAGCTTAATGAGTATGATATTTCTGATCTGAC